>JANONW010000174.1:0-2106 GCA_031421065.1 Prolixibacteraceae bacterium | reverse complement strand
TCATCGCGCCCTGATCTATAAGCAGGGCGTGATAGATCACGCCCCTACGATAGGGCACTATTGATCGGGAAATGGAATTAATTAACAGGCTTTCCCAAAAACGGGATTCCCGAGGTTCCTATGCCCGTGAAAGAGCTTTCCACCAAACCTTACCTGATCCGGGCCATTTACGAATGGTGCGGCGATAGCGGGCTGACTCCCTATTTGGCAGTCAGGGTGGACGAACAGACACGCGTGCCGATGGCCTTTGTCAAGGACGGCGAAATCGTCATCAACCTCGGCCCCGATGCAGTACGCAATCTCAACATAGGCACTGACGACATCGCCTGCAGCGGCCGTTTTGGCGGTGTGGCGCATGGAATCATGATACCTATGGCCGCTGTTATCGGTATCTTCGCAAAAGAAACCGGCCAGGGACTGGTGTTCCAGGGGAACGATTCCGCGCCCACCCCTCCTAAAGCAGGCGGCTCTGACACCTCCCCCGATATTCCTGCCCCAGGCAAGCCCCGGTTAAGGGTAGTGAAATAAGACGGGACACTTAATCCTAAAATACGCAGTTGAGCGCAAGCCACTCTTCGATAAAGCCCGCTGTGCGGGGCTACTGATGGAACTACTAGCCATTCGACTAGGCCGCCAAAAGACGCCAGCCAAGTCGCTGGTTATCAGGGCGAACGGGTGCCTGTCACCCATCGGGGAATTCATGTTTCCGTTCGTGCTGAGCGTAGCGGCGTGGTTTGCCGCGAAGTCGAAGCATGCCAACTGCGGTTTTTAGGATAATACAGGGATGCTAATTTGTAGTTCCCTCTACGGTTATAAAGAGAAAGGAATGTTTGCATGGATAACGCGATGACGGTTAATGGCTTTACTATAAAAGACCTCCGTATATTTGTTCCGATCATTATGCTTGCCCTATTGCCTGCATGTGCGAACGTCAATACGGTACAGACCGAGTCGGCCGCGCTCGCCAATGCCTGCAAAAGTGATACGGATACCTTCTGTGTGGAAACTGACAAAGACAGTGCCGCCAGGCACAACCAGCAAGGCCTCGAGTATGCTGCAGAAAAGGAATACGATAAGGCATTAGATTCCTTTAAGAAAGCAGTTGAGCTGGATAATTCCAATCCAGAGTTCCATTACAACCTTGGAGTAACCTACTTTTCCAAGGGGATGCCTGAAGAAGAGGAAGCTGCTTATAAGAATGGTCTTGCCCAGAAGCCGGGGGACCCGAAGCATGTGCCTTATTTCGCCAAAATTCATTTTAACTTGGCGTGTACATATGCTCTGCAAGGAAAAAAGGATCAGGCATTTGAGCAGCTTGAGCTGCTTTATGCTACAGCGGACACTCTGATGTATCACTGGGTAGAATCAGATGCAGACTTGGCCAGCCTCAGAGACGACCCGCGCTATACCGAACTTATTGCCCGGCAGGCCAAGAGAGAGAGTTCGTCCGAAAAGGCGGAGACCCCGTAAAGTTACCCCCGTAAAGTCGCAAGAGCTTCTCCAGGGTTAGTCATCCGAGATTGAATGGGATGAGGATTATCAGCCTTTCAAACACTTTAGTGGTCGGATGAACAGCCATAAATGGAGAGACTCCCCCAGGAAACAAGTGAGCCTATTTTTGAGCCAACATTGCTTCAATTTCTGCAAGCAGCTCGGGCGCTTCAGGCGTGACTTTTCCGTCAAATGACTTGATAGTTTTGCCATCGCGGCCAATCAGGTATTTGTGGAAATTCCATTGGGGCGTCTCACCGGTTGCTTTAATAAGGTACGGATAAGGAGCGCTAGGATGCTTGCTGGTAATACTGGCTTTCTCAAACATCGGGAATTCCACCCCGTATGTTAGTTTGCAAAGTTTGGCGATTTCCTTATTGGATCCTGGTTCTTGATTTCCAAAATCGTTTGACGGGAAACCCAAGATAACAAAGCCACGATCCTTGTATTTCTTATATAAATCTTCCAAACCTTTGTACTGATCAGTAAATCCGCAATAGCTGGCGGTGTTCACAACCATCACCACTTGACCAGCGTAATCGCACAAATTAGCGGGTTCATCCTGCAAGGTGTTTAATTTTACCTGCAACACTTCTGGACAAGTTGCCAGTCCGG
>JANONW010000173.1:0-3053 GCA_031421065.1 Prolixibacteraceae bacterium | reverse complement strand
GTGCATGCTGGGCAACTGGTCTGTGCGAAGCTGTCCGGACAATATAGCCTGTAAAGGATTTCCGTGAGGAAAGCCTGTCATGGTATCGTCAAACTGTGGAGGAGTTAGGCTCAACCGGTATGGTTAACGAATGTGAACTGCCGATAAATGTCGTGACGTGAGAATAGCGAAAGACGATGATACGCTATAACCAAAAGGTAAGGGGCATAGATAACAGACTTTATGGTTTCTGTTACATGGATTACGATTCCCCCGGCAAAGAGGCAGAACCTAACCCGGTTTGTTATGTAAGCGGAACTTGGTAAGCCCGTACTGTTTCCCTGATCACCGGGATAGGCCCTCCGCAAGGAAAGTACAATATCGTGCGGGTAAAGGAACGACAGAGAAAGCCAATGCCGTTGTGCAATGCAACGGATATGCCCACTTCTGTTATGGTGCCCTTTTACGAGAAATTTACAGTAAGGCTTTCGATGAGGAAAACGCAAATGAATCTGCTGAAAGGTGGATGTGCATCCGAAACAATATGGACAACTTGGGATTCCATTAATTGGGACAAAGTAGCCCGTGCGGTTAAGTCACTGCAAGCGCGTATCGTAAAGGCCACTGCAATCTGATGGCCGGATTACGAAAGTAGTCTTTAGAGTGCTTGAGCCGTATGAAGGGAAACTTTCATGTACGGTTCTTAGAGGGGAAAGGGA
Organism: Prolixibacteraceae bacterium; assembly: GCA_031421065.1. Classification (GTDB taxonomy): domain Bacteria; phylum Bacteroidota; class Bacteroidia; order Bacteroidales; family Prolixibacteraceae; genus Aquipluma. The sequence goes on along the minus strand of JANONW010000173.1, from coordinate 2,355 downwards.
GAGCAATCTCCCCGACCTACTCGACCGTACGGGTCTCGTATACGGCGGTTCGTCGGGTATCAGTGATATCGCTCTTTACACCAATTACACCTCTGTCTTTGTTTAAGATAAGGCTGGCAAACTCGAAGTTTGGACCTCCTTATCAAAGTCGAGACAACCCAACGTTCAGCCCTTCACTATCTGGTGAGGCCTCCACGGTCTCTATTCGCGGCTCGTTACCGATAGCTAATATGGCCTCTGCTGACTTCTCACCACACCCAACTCGTGGACGGTGAGATCTCCCCTGGTAAAAGCTTTTCCCTTCATCCAATCACTGCGTGATCTACATAGTTACCCTTTTGGTATTCTTGGGGCGTTACAATGATGTGCTTGCTTACCCGAATAACTAGGCCTCATATCACGTTTCTGCCTGGTTTATACTGAGCTTGTCGAAGTATCAGTACCGGATTTTGCCGTGGTATTTGCTCTTTAATCAATCGCAAATAACCTTCAGTGCATTCCTCACGGAAAACCACCTTGCCACTTGCTAATGCTTCGGACACGACTCCGCGCATAAGGGATTTACACCCTCTGGAAAAATGCACACTTGCTGTTTTGTTCCTTTGAAAGTTTATTTGTATTTTTCAACTTTTTCCAGAGCTTACAACAAGTGTGCGCGCTGCCTATGCAGGGCGCACACAAACGCTATCCTCAAGTTTTGCCGTTGCGTTTTGACAATTTTTTTGTGATTCAATCATTTATATTTCAATTTAAGTTTGTGAATGCAAAACCTGACGTATAGCTTACCGAAATCATCCGATCAAATGCATTCGGGTGACGAAAAAAGAAAGCAATGATTTTTTGCTGGGTGGTTTGTTGCTCAGTATCCATCAATTATGGCAAAGAATAATTATTGCAATGACACCAAGAACAATTAGCCCCCAGGTGAAATAGGTGTTAGTCTGTTGTTTTTTATTAGACTCCAGTAAAGATTTTTGTATCTCAGATTTGAATTGTTCTATTTTTGTTTGCAGACCTTTTCTGGTTTCATTAATGTTACTTCCGACACTTTCAATGCTGCTTTGAACCGATTGAATTGCAGGCTCTGCTCCGCTCTTCGAAGTCTCCTGACTTCGTACTGCTTAATAAATAAACATTAATTTGGTATTACCTTTTAATTGTTTAAAAGCACGGAAAATATTTCCGCGCCATCTAGTTTTTGCATCTGTTTGTAAAAAGCTTATATTTAAAGGGGCTGTCTTAAAAGTTAAGACAGCCCCTTTAAAATAACTCAGTTTGTATTAGTTGAAAAAATAACCAACAGATATTTGGAAAACACTGTTATTTACATCAGATATTTTGAAAACACTGTGAGGTACATCAGCAGATGTAATTTTATTTATATTAGATAATCCTACATTATATCTTACGCCAAAATTTAAACCACTATCTAACTTATACCCTGCACCAAAATTTAAACCAAAATCAGTGCTATTCAAAAACTGTTTAATATCTGTCGTTTTAATATCTAATACTTCTGGAGGTCCATACTCAAATTCTTCATTATCGCTTTTAGCTGAAGTTAAAAACCCTATTTGAGGCCCGGCTTCTAAGCTAAATCCTTCTGCAACATAATATTTAGCCATTACAGGAATGTTTATATAATTCAATTGAACTTTTTCTTTTTCCCAATCGTTAATATCTATTTTTTCATATGTAACCCCTTGCCCAGAATACAATAGCTCTGGTTGAATTGAAAATTTATCGAAAATTTTAAATTCTGCCATTACCCCAAAATGAAGTGATGTTCTACCTGCTTCATTGTGCCATTCATTAGCATGAATACCAGAAATTGAAGCAACGTTTAACCCGCCTTTTACCCCAAATTGTTGTGCATTAGCACTTACTAAAACAACTGCTGCAAAAATTGCAGTTAAAATAATTTTTTTCATAATAATTTAAAGTTTGATATTTTTTACCTGCTCTTTGGATTTTCAGATTCCTCCTCGTTTATTATATTAATATTGAACCTCATAATTATTTCTTTATTACGAGGTTCAATAAAATGTATTCAATATTAAGTTCCTTGACTTAATGAAAAGCTACCATCTCCATTGAAATTGGAAAGAATAATTGTTACGGTCCATGTTCCTGCTACACCAACGGCTGTTACTCCAGAAAAAGAATCTGGTGGAACATTACCATTCAAGGACTTGTCTAAAACAGTAATTCCTTTAGAATCTTTAACGATCATTTGGAATAATCCATTTGTAGAAGCTGTAATATCGGCATTATAGTCAGCAGTAGTACTGTTGTTTTTCCAAGGAAAAGTTTTAGAAGAACTACCTCCATCTCCTACAAAATCACCATCTCCAG
>JANONW010000172.1:0-1860 GCA_031421065.1 Prolixibacteraceae bacterium | reverse complement strand
GCCCAGTCGGGCCATGCCATGCGTCGTGTCGCGGGGCGAACGTCCGTTCCCAGGCGGCAATTGCTGAAGGGCGAATGGCAGGAGTGGGTCGTCAGGCGGTCTTCGGCTCGCCGGTTGGACCTCCGAAAAGCGGTCAGCGAGCGTCGGACGAAAATTGTCCGACGCTCGCTCGATCCGGAGCCCCGTTTCAAGCGCCAGAGCTTGGTCTGCGACACTCAAAAGTGCGCCGTCGTCGCCTTCATTCGCCGTAGCTGCGACTCGGTGCACACGCGACTGGAGCAGTATTGATAGTTGGTGCCGCGGCGCGACTGCTGAACGCTTGCTCGGCAGCTCGCAGAATCGACGCCACTCGCCGCAACATCATTGGTGTCTGCGACAAAAACTTGTCAATTGCTTCGCTGGAATCCGACGCTCGCTGCTGGGCTGCCCACCGCGCTTCTCCCTCGTGCAGAGGGGCCGTTGCCCTGACCGCTTCTCCGCGAGTATCAGACAGGTGTCTGATATCGGAACATAGAAAAAGGGGCTACGTTCACACGTAACCCCTTGATTTTATTGGCTCCCCGACCTGGGCTCGAACCAGGGACCTACGGATTAACAGTCCGGCGCTCTACCAACTGAGCTATCGAGGAACAGCCTTCGATTGTAGCCAGCTTTTCAGGCTGCCCTAGATGTCGACCTGCACCGACAGGCGCAGTGTGCGAGGCGCGAGTGGGTACAGATAGGCGTGGCCGAACTGGTACGGCGATTCGCGCCAGGCGCGTTTGTCGAACAGGTTGTCGACGCCGGCACGCCAGGTCCAAAGATTCGCGCCCCACGTTGTTTCAAAGCGGGCTGCGGCGTCGACACGTGTGTAGCCGGGGATGCTCACGCTGTTGTCGGGCAGCACCATGCGCTGGCTCTCGTGCGTGGCATTGGCTTGCAGTACCAGGCCGGGCCGTTGGGGCACGCTGTAAGCCGCCTGCAGCCTGAGCGTGCGTGCGGGCACATTGGTGGGCTCCAGACCATTGTCGAGGCGGGCGCGCAGCCATTGTGTGCCGGCGCGCAAGGTCCAGCCCGCCTCGTGGAACGCGCCGGTGGCCTCGACGCCCCGATGGCGTGCGTTGCCCAGCCCCTGACGCGTGCAGGTCTTGTCCAGATCGCAAGTGCCGGTGTCGGCGAAATTCGGTCGTTCGATGTCGAACCACGCCAGGCCCCATTCAAAACGTTCGCTCGAACCCTTCAGACCGACCTCGATCTGCCGGCTCTTCAGCGTCGGCAGCGCCACGCCGGGGTTGTTGTAGCGCGGGCGGTTCGGTGTGACCTCGGACTCCACACCTCGCCCCCAACTGGCATAGGCCAGTTGATCGGGCGCGAAGGCGTAGCTCAGTGCGAACCACGGCGTGCTGAAGGCCTGGCCGTAACCTGTAGCGCGCGAGCCGTCGGTGCGCACGCTGTCGCGTGCCAGGCGGGTGTGGCGCAGACCGAGCCATGCGGTCAGGCTGTTGGTTAGCGCGATGGCGTCGCGTGCGTACAACTCGGTCGAGCGTTCGTCGCGGTTGGTGTTTTCATCGGTCAGCGACGGGTCGGCTGGTGTGACCAGCGTAGCGCTCACGTTGCCGGTGCCGACATAGTTGTTGGCCTGCTGCTGGAAGCGGTTGCGGACCGTGCTGTGCAAGATGCCGGTGGTCAGCGCGTGGCTCAGCGGGCCGGTCTGCAGCTTGCCTTGCACCGATATGTCGAGTGCGTCGGTGCGGCGGCGTTCGTTTTCACTGCGAAAGTCGTAGAGGTCGAATTCACCGGCGGGGCTGTAGCGGTCGCAGTAGGTGAAGTTGCTGTTGGGGTGGCAGTCGAATCCAAACGGAAACGCGAGCCGGTCGTCGG
>JANONW010000171.1:0-43472 GCA_031421065.1 Prolixibacteraceae bacterium | reverse complement strand
AAAAATATTTTTCCGGCTAATTTTGTATTCGATAAGAGATACGGGGGCCGAACCCCCAATTTACTGTTTTACAGTATAGTGTCCTCTCATTTTTTTCTTTTTTTTTGCCGCAGGGGGTTAATAAACCTGTGGCGTTTTTTTGGGCCCAACCTGCCACATACCGACACCAGCGACGATGTACTGCGCGAACTTCCGCCCAGTGAGCTTGAAGCTTTAAAGGCCCATCTGGCCAGTGGGCTTATCGAACAAAAGTTGTTTCGCAAGTTCCGGTTCCTGAACAAATCGTATTTGGTAGCCATTGATGCTACCGGGATCGCCACTTTCGACCACAAACACTGCGGCCACTGCCTTACTAGAACATCCAAGCCTGGCGTGGCCACGTACTTTCATTATGTGCTGGAAGCTAAATTGGTGACATCAACAGGACTGGCCATCTCTTTGGCACCGGAGTTTATTGAAAACGACCCGGGCCGTGATTTCGAAAAACAGGACTGCGAACAAAAAGCTTTCGTGCGTTTGGCGGCAAAGATCAAAAAGTACTTTCCCCGTTTGCCTGTGTGCATCTTGATAGGAGGTATTGCTCCTGGGCCGAGTGCAATGAAACCGTTGTCAACATAAAAGACAAAACAACTAAGATCCAACGGTTTACTTACATCACCAATGTTGCCCAAAACCAACAAAACATTGTTCAAACTGCTGATAGTGGCCGTTTGAGGTGGGGCTTATCTAATATTTCCTCATACAGAAGGAAACATCCTGGCACCAAGCCTGCCTGACTGATCACCGATAAACACGGCGTGATGGACCGTTGAGGAAATAATCCATTCCCGAACCTGGATGCAATCAGGATAAAATCAAAGGGGGCCTAATGTAAAAACGACATAGTGTGGTGAAATGGTAGGCAACAAATGTTGCCTAAAGCTACTGCTTTGCCCGCTAATGATCCCAATTACGAATTCAAGTTAAATTATTCTATTCCCTGAATCGCTGTGAGTTGAACCAAAAGTTGCTTGTAGTAAAAAGACGTAGTCGTTGGAGATGGAGATGGGGTCGTTGTTGTTCCGCGGGCAGTTGCCGAACAGGTAGCTAAATATGCCAGCAAAATACTTATAAATGACAAAGCTGGCAGAAAGAGCCTTTATGAAAGTTTGGGAAGACCATTGGATAAAACAGTGAAATAAATTCCGACAGACTTTTATCGTTTAAATATCCCCACTTTTAGGGATTTCACACCTTTTACAAAGCACTTACATTTGCCAATATAAAAACTCACTTAAAAAAGTATATGAAACGAATATTATTCTCTTCTGCATTGGTGTTGGGTACTGTTTTTTCTCAGGCGCAAACACAAGAACAAATAAAAACTGAATACCAAAATATCGCCGAGAAATTATTGTCGTCTAACACAAAACTCACCATTGGTGGTTACGGCGAAGTCCATTATCACCAGCCATTAAGTTCCGAAATAAGGCAAAACGGAGAATTGGATGTTCATCGTATGGTCATGCTTTTCGGCTATCAGTTCAGCGACCGGACCCAATTCATCACTGAACTCGAATTCGAACATGTTTCCGAAGTATATGTCGAGCAAGCTTTTCTTCAGCACAAAATCAACAAATCCATCAATTTTAGGGCTGGACTACTATTAATCCCGATGGGCATCGTAAACGAATACCACGAGCCCACCACATTCAACGGTGTCGAGCGGCCTTTGGTGGATAATAAAATTAGCCCGACTACCTGGCGCGAAGTTGGCTTTGGCCTCTCAGGGACCATCCAACCCGCTAACTTAAAATATCAGGCATACCTGGTGAACGGGTTTAACGGTTACGACGGAAGTGCCAAATTGAACGGAAAGAGCGGATTACGCAGTGGCCGCCAAAAAGGGGCTTCATCATATATCAGCTCTCCAAACTTTACCGCGAAAGTTGAATATTACGGAATTAGAGGCCTGAACGTCGGTTTATCGGGATATTTTGGCGACACGCAAAGTAAATTGTACAACGGAATTGCAAAAAACAGTCAGGCCGCTTTGGCAAAGGCTGATTCGTCGGTAGTCGGCGTTTCAATGATTGGAATGGATGCCCGTTACACGATTAAAGGACTACAATTACGCGGACAACTTTACCGGGTTGGCTTGTCAAATACTGATCAGTACAATAAATTCACGAAAAAAGGCAGTCCGCTTAACGATTTGGGAAGTGCAATGAACGGTTACTATGTTGAGGCTGGGTACAACGTTTTCAGGCCATTCGAAAAAATCAACTATGAACTGGTTCCGTTTGTCCGCCTCGAAGGATACAATACACACGCTGAAGTGCCGGCCAACATCGTCAAAAACAAATCGTACAAAAATTCTGTAATTACCACCGGCTTAACTTTGAAACTTGCACAGGGAGCTGTACTGAAAACCGACCTGCAATTCGTAAAACCCGACGGGGCAAGCAGCTATTCCAAAATATTCAGTGCCGGATTAGGAGTCATGTTTTAAGCAAAATAAGGACAAAACGCCATGTTCAAACTCTTCATAATTACGATCATCCTTTGGATCACAACAGGGTTTATCCCAACCAAAGGTTTTGATTTTGAGGACAAAGCAATCAGGAAAGAACTTCAGAAATTAGGTGGTGCAGAAAATCCTGATTGGCAGGAAATTGCTGTTCCTGAAACACTACTTGTTTCAAATTCGATACATGGAAAATTTCTATTTCTTGCAGGACAAAATACCAATGAGCTGAAAAAATATGTTTATGTAGGAAGGGTGAACAGTTGTCGTCAGGGTGGCTGTTCCAATCCGACCGAAACGCTGAAGGTTGAAACCCCTGAATACTTTGACTATCTGATTTTATTTGACTCCAAGCTTTCGGTCCAGCTGGTAAAAGTATATAATTACCAGGCCACCCACGGACAGGAAGTGACCAACAAAGGCTGGTTGAAGCAGTTTCAGGGGTATGACGGTAACCGGTCGTTCACAATTGGGAAAAGTATTGATGCTATTTCGGGGGCAACGGTTTCTGTTTATGGAATTTCTACTGATATTCAGGAGAAAACACGGCTTTTAAAGAAAATCGTTCAGGGACAGCCCGCAATTTAAAATTTGCTTTTTCATTGAAGGGATGCATGAAAAAATTCAATATAATATCTGGCATCTTTGTTTTTTTAAAACATTATTTTTCTTTTGGCAACCTTAGTAAAAAAGTCAAAACCGGAAGCAAATAACCTTATTCCCTTATTTACCCATAAATTGATGGCTCTGCCAACTGAACAGGGAACTTTAACATGAAACTTTTCCCGTATTTTTCTGCTGAATTTCAAATCAGCTTTCATCATGCAAATTGTTGTTGCACCCGATTCGTTTAAAGAATGCCTGACGGCCACTCAGGTGAGTTTGGCTATTTCAGAAGGGATCAAACGCGTTGTTCCTGAAGCCAAAATCACCTGCATCCCTGTTGCCGATGGCGGAGAAGGAACGGTTGAGGCTCTGGTTAATGCAACTAGTGGCAAAATAATTCAAACTCCTTCGGTCGATGCACTGAACCGACCTATTCAATCCTTCTACGGAATTTTGGGCGACGGGAAAACGGCTGTGATCGAAATGGCAGCGGCTTCAGGAATTGAATTATTGACCTCCGAAGAACGAAATCCATTAATTACCAACACTTTCGGAACCGGTTTGCTTAAAAAAGCAAATATCACGATTGCCTGCGATGTCCGGAATCCGCTTTTGGGCCTATCAGGAGCCACTTATGTATATGGCCCGCAAAAAGGGGCCACTCCCGAAATGCTTGAAATACTTGAAAGAAACCTGATACATTATTCCGGAATTCTTCAGCAGACCTTGAAAACAAACGTTTCAGAAATTCCGGGATCAGGCGCAGCGGGCGGATTGGGCGCAGGATTGATGGCTTTCTGCCATGCTGAAATGATTTCAGGATTTGAACTGGTAAGCAAATTGACCAATTTAGAAAAACATATCAGTAATGCTACGCTGGTTTTTACTGCTGAAGGAAAAATTGACCCGCAAACGGCTTTCGGAAAAACAATCAGCGGAGTAGCTCAACTGGCTAAAAAATACCAGGTCCCGGTAATTGCCCTCGCCGGAACAGTAACCGACAATCTGACAGAATTATACGATCAGGGGATCACTTCCGTTTTTGCAATCGGCAACCAACCGATGAGCCTTGAAGAATCAAAAGCCCGCGCATCCGAATTATTGGCAAATACTTCGGAGCAAATCATGAGGATGTTAAAGGCTGTCGGAATTAGTCAACAGATGCATTGATGCGATTGCTCTTATCTGAGATTCAGCCATCCCAGCATCATTTGCATATTCCTTCCATCGGCTAATCACTTCCTGGGCCTGTTCAATAATTTCCTTTGATTTTTTAATATTCATCTGAGTAGCTACTGCCAACAGATCGTTGCAGGTTATGTCGCGGCGTTTGCTGTTAACGGAAAGCTGATGTTGCGAGATCCAGATGTTGGCAGGGTTGTATGCATAAGTAATATCGTAGGCCGGCGACAGGCTCCAATGACCGGTTTCATCCATAAGGAAAGAAATGTTTTTGGTGTGATCGTCGTTATTGCAACTTACAACATTGAATACCATCCGGCGATATAGTTGTTCGGCATCTGAATAAGGTAAGCGGAGGCTACGCATTATTTGAAAAGCCTGCTCATAAGCGTATGCGTTGGGATTGTTATAATCGAAATGGCCAATTCCGCACAGAGTTTGCATGTGTAGCTTTTTGTTATGTGCGATTCGGTCGAAACGGCGGGTCATAAAGTGAGCCCTGCCATTTTCTTCCAGCAACCGGCATTCGCTCATGATTATTCCGCAATCCAATGCCATTTTGTGATAGGCATATTCAATCCTTCCATATCCTTTGGGGTCGCCAAGTTGTTCGTCGGTCACACCATCCAGCTTGATAAGCCAATGCGAATATCCTTCGGGAACGTCCAATTGTCCAGACCTTACGGTGTTGTGCTTATTGATGGCGATAACAGCTTTTGCCCTTGCGCCTCCGGCAGAAGTACCTACACGGATGATATCGAGCAACGATTGAGCTTCGTCGCCGGTAAAATCTGTCTTTAAATCTGCTTTTTTACTGACTGCTTTCTGAGCCAGGCCTACCAATTCAGAAACATCAAGGCTATTGGAAGTGCCTCTTTCGATGCGGGTTGCCGGATGAAATTCGAGAGCGCCCATTCCTCGCTTGCCCATATAACCAAGGCGTTCAACAGGATTCATGCTGCCTGGGCCCCGGCCTTGAGTAGCAAGCCAAACATCAATCAACTGATGACCGAATTTATCCGGCAGAGAGTCGGCCAGTAAACCTGGCAAACCGTAATAGGTTCTTAACGGCAGATCAGGGAAAGAGAACTTCCGTCCAATAGGGGCCTCTGACAAAGGCATAAAAAGTGGTGCGATATCCAAATTATTCCTGATGTAACCTGGATCGAATTCGAAGCTTGCCACTCCTGACTCTGAGTCCCATAACACCGCACCCACATATTTGTCCCAGATGTTTATTCTAGCAACTACCATTCGCTTTCCTCCTTATTTTTTTTAATGGTCGTTCCCGAAGCACGCAAACGCTCATTGCGGGTTAATTTAGCCACAAGCAAAGGGCTAATCTGGCCTGCAACCTTCCAACTATCCAGTAAATGCAATTGCTGCAAAGCCCTTAACACCTGAATGATGGTAAGTAGTGAAGTCGCTGTCTTCCCGTTCTCCATTTCACTGATCGCTGATCGCGAAAGACCTGCTTTTTCTGCAAGCTGTTGCTGTGTAAGGTTTTGCTGAAGACGAATTTGTCTGAGATATGACCCAAGTTCAGTAACGATGGCAGGATCGCTCATGCTGTACCAGTTAGGTGTATTGCCTTGTGCTACCATATTCCGTTTGTTTGCTTGTTTTTAATGCTTCCATCAGACATCGTTAATGGCATTTATATGCAACAGTGTCGCTAATAGACTACAAATATAAAACAAATGTGAAATTTTTAGTAATGTCGCTCAAAGAAATATGCTTACAAAATCAGCAATCCATAATCCCTCAAATTTTTCATCGCAGGGCTGTTCCAGAAAAGCACAAAATCACTATCGGTTTGTGCTTCGAAACTTTTCGCAAGTTCGCCATAAGTAATTGATTGATTGCTACTCACCGATAGTTCTGGAATTTGATTGACCAGCCATTTCCCTTCGTCCTGTTTCAGTTGGACTATCAGATCCTGCTTTTTGTTGAAGAATGTCAATTCAGCCATTTCGAAGGTTTGGTCCTTTTTCTTTTTACTGAAATAGCGGGCGGTGACAAGGCCTCCCAGCCAACAAACTTTCGCATTCGGACTGGCGGTTTCAAAATCCTCGTCATCGATGGCTTTCTGAATAAAATCTGCAGCAACCATTGTTCTGGGGACTTTAAAATCGAACCAATCCTGAAGTGGAAAATCGAAACAGATTCCGTGCATGTAGTTGAACAGCGATTTGCGCAAACCTTTGCTGAAAAGTTCATGGTCTGCCCCGGTCGGGTCACTGTGAACCAGATCGTTATTGGCAAAGGTTCCAGATTTTTCGTTTACTATCTTTGCTTTAAATTGAGCCGGATTCAACCCAACCGGACTGTGTGCTGTCATGGCAAACTGATGCCAAAATCCCGATTGCACCACACCTGCTTCGAACAACTGGCGCACGACTTCGAGCGAGTCGATGGTTTCCTGAGCGGTTTGTGTGGGAAAACCGTACATCAGATACGCATGTACCATGATTCCGGCGCGGGTGAAATGGTCGGTCACTTTTGCCACTTTTGCCAGGCTGACCCCTTTGTTGATCATTCCCAGCAACCGGTCGGAAGCGACTTCCAAGCCTCCGGAAACAGCTATGCAACCTGATTCTTTCAGCAAAAGGCACAAATCGAAGGTGAAACTTTTTTCGAAACGGATGTTGGTCCACCAAACAACGGTGATTTTTCTCCGGATGATTTCAAGCGCCAAAGCCCGCATCAGTGCAGGAGGTGCAGCTTCGTCAACAAAATGAAAACCGATCTGTCCGGTCTGGAGGATCATTTGTTCGATGCGGTCGCACAAAATATGCACTGCATTTGGCTCGTAGCGTTTAATGTAGTCGAGCGAAGTATCGCAAAAAGTACATCGCCCCCAGTAACATCCGTGCGCCAGTGTCATTTTGTTCCAGCGCCCGTCGCTCCACAGGCGGTGCATTGGGTTAACAATTTCTATTACTGAAAGGTATTTATCGAGCAAAAAATCAGAATAGTCGGGCACACCCACTTCCGACTGTGAAAAATCTCCAGAAGTGGAACCGTTCATATAAACCACTTCGCCATTGATCAGAACAAAAGTTCTTTTCAGATCAGTAATTGAGCGGTTCCCTTCGAGGTGTTCAATTAAATTAAGCAAAGGCGCTTCACCATCGTCGAGTGTTATAAAATCGAGGTAATCAAATACTCGCGGATCAGACAGCGAGCGGAGTTCGGTATTGGGAAAACCGCCGCCCATTGCGATTTTTATTTTAGGATAGATTTTTTTTAGCCATTGCCCACATTTAAAAGCACAGTATAAATTTCCGGGGAAAGGAACCGAAAGCGCCACGATGGTTGGCTGATATGTTTCCACTTTTTGCTGAAGCAGCCGGAGCAAAATCCCGTTGATGAGTCCATCGGGAGCTTTCAATTCCTGATCAATTTCATCAAATGTGGCGGCTGACCGGCCCAATCGTTCGGCATACCGGCTAAACCCGAAATGCGGATCGGTGGTTTCAACAATCAGGTCCAACAAATCTTCGAGGTACAAGGTGGAAAGATGTTTCGCCTTATCGAGTATTCCCATCGTTCCGAAAGCTCCTTCCATATCTTCCACCTGACTGAAACGCGATGCTTCAGTCAGAAAGTTTCCTGCGCATATCATATAAGCCAGCGCATCATTTTTTCCTTGAATGAAGGCAATTACCTGATCGATTGTTTGAATGTATTCTTCCCGAAGATGGATCATCCGGATGCTGTTCATCGACCACTCCCCGCTTTTGTTTTCAATTTCATGAAACAAATTTTTTAATCCTGCGGAAGAAAACAGCTCCAAAATGACTTCGATCCCCAAATCGCACTGATTGGAAATGATGGATCGTGTATTCATAAACCCTTTCAGATAAGCAGTTGCAGGATACGGCGTATTCAACTGCGTAAACGGCGGCGTGATAAACAGTACTTTTTGGCTCACTATCAGTAATTTTTGTGATGGGTAAAAGTAATACAAAGAACTATTTTTTTGTCCATGACTTTTGTACTCTTAATGAATAAATCTCCTTTCCTTTGTATAGAAAAAAAGTCTCAATTTACCAATCAAAATTATGAAGTTACCCATATTATACCTCAATGAATTAAATATTCAATCGGTCGAAAAGACCTTTTCAAAAACATTAAAACAATTGCAGGACGGCGATTTCAAGAGTGCCGATGTGCGTAAAATGCCCAATAGTGGCTATTATCGGGCACGGTTAGATATTCGCGACAGGTTGCTCTTCACCTTTGCCAATTACGAAAACCAAAAATATTTACTCCTGCTTGAAATAATTAAAGATCATAATTACAGCCATAGTCGTTTTCTACGAGGAGCTATTGTTCCCGATGAGGACAATTTTGTTCGGGTTCAATCGCCCGATGAGATTTCAACTCAGGAGAATGACCTGATTTTCCTCAATCCTAAGTCGCGCAAAATTCACCTGCTCAATAAATTCATCTCATTCGACCAATTGCAGGATTCCATTTACTCGCTCTTTCCCCCGCTGATTATTGTCGGTTCGGCAGGAAGTGGCAAAACAGCGCTGGTGCTCGAAAAACTTAAAGAGTTGCCCGGTGAAATAGCCTACATTTCGCTATCCAAATTTCTGGTCGAAAACGCTTCAAAAATCTATTATTCAAGCGGTTTTGATAACGAAAAACAAGAGGTCGAATTTTTGTCGCTCCACAATTATTTATCGAGCTGGGAAAAACCAAAAGGTACAGAAGTCACTTTCCGCCAATTCGACAGTTGGTTTTTTCGATATGCCCAAACGGTGCGGATCAACGAACCATATCGTGTATTCGAGGAATTTAAAGGTGTAATTACCGGTTCGCCCGTACATACTGCCTGGCTATCGCAAACGGAATATTTGGAACTGGGCGTAAAGCAATCCATTTTTTCGACTGCCGAGCGCGAACGGCTTTACCCGGTTTTTCTGAAATATTTAGATTGGCTGAGTGAAAACAATTTTTACGATAGCAACATTCTGTGTTACCAATATCTGGAGAAAATTAAACCGCGCTACGATTATATTGTGGTGGACGAGGTGCAGGACATTACCAATATTCAATTGAAATCTATCCTGCAGTCGCTTAAACACAAAAATCATTTTATCCTGACAGGCGACAGTAACCAGATTGTGCATCCAAACTTTTTTTCGTGGAGCAAAGTGAAAAGCTATTTCTATGAAACGGGTGACAATGAAAAACAGATTAAAATACTTCAAACCAATTACCGGAACAGTTTAAATGTAGTTGAGTTGGGTAACAACCTGCTCAAAATCAAGATCACACGTTTTGGTTCTATTGATCGCGAAAGCAACTACTTGATTGGGACCGTCAGTAAAAATAAAGGCGAAGTTTTGCTCTTTCCTGACGATGATAAAAAGAAAAACGAACTCAACCGGCGCACCCAAAATAGTACACATTACGCTGTGATCGTTCCCAACAACGAACAGAAAACTGAGGCCAGGCGATTTTTCAAAACGCCATTGATTTTTAGTGTTCAGGAAGCAAAAGGGTTGGAGTACGAGAATGTTATTTTGATGAACTTTGTTTCGAACAACGAAGCCGAATTTCGCGAAATAATAAAAGGGGTTACTACCGGTGATCTGCAAAAAGAGGACTTGATATACAACAGGGCTTCAGACAAGCACGACAAAGATGCCGAAGTCTATAAATTTTATATCAACTCCTTGTATGTTGCCATCACCCGCGCGGTGAAAAACATCTATATTTTCGAAAAACAGCCCAGGCATCCCGCTTTGCAATTGCTCCAAATGCAGGAAAACAAAGAGGAGGTTAAGGTTACTGAAGCCAAATCGACCCTTGATGAGTGGCTTGCCGAAGCTCAACGCCTCGAAGATCAGGGAAAATTAGAGCAGGCCGAACAAATTCGGGCCAAGTATTTGGGTTACGATTATCTGAGCCCGGAACAATTGGAACAAGTCAGGCAATTGGCACTTGATCCTTCAAAAAAAGAGCACGAAGTTAAGAAAGAACGCAAACAGCTCTTTCAGTACGCCGTTACCCACCAACGGTACGATTGGGTGGAGCAGTTGGCCCAACTGCAATTTCAACGTGCCATAATACTGATGAAAGAACTCAGGCATGACAAAAAAGAGTATTCTAAAAATATCAGGTTAGGCCGAAAAAAAGAAGCTTTCACGTTTGTGAAAAAATACGGCATCGACTTCAGGGTTGAAGATGAAGGTGTTACCGGACTGATGCTTGCCTTGCAACATGGCCAAAGTGAACTGGTGTCCGAATATCTTCAACAGCGCGCTTCGCTTTCGAAAAAAGACAATTCGGGTAAAATAGCTGTTGATCATCTGCTTGACATCATTATAAAAAATGCGGCCCAAAAGAAACCAAAAGGCACGCCACTCCCTTCTGTAGTGCGCTTTTGGAGTGCAATCCAGCCCAATAGTTTCACTTATGAGACTTACAACCGGCAATTTCAAGCCAGTTCGCACAGCATGGTTTATTTCCTCCTTATTTTAATGCGCTGTGTTGATGAAATGCATTACAGAAAAGTACTTTTCAAAAAAGGAACTCCGGATGAGAAAAGAATCTCCTGTTTTATGATGGACCACATGGTCAAATATGCCGAAATGATCCCTGATGAAATACTGCCCCCTTACCGTAAGAAGCGGCAATACATCAACAGTGTGCTGTCGTCGAACGAAATAGGCCGGGCAGAGTTCCCTAATTGTAAAATGGCATTCAGCCGGGTAGAGAGAGGTATTTATGTGGTTAATCCGCTGATCAATTGGCTTTAAACTGTAATAAATCGAACCATGAACGATGCCCTTGCATTCGGACTTTTGTGTTTTACTTCGTTCTTTACCCTTATCAATCCTCGAAATATTACTCATTTCAGTACAATTGTTACTCCGGAATATTTTCTACTTTTGAGCCGATTTGGTGACACGCTTCCTGTTACGGAAGTACGCCTCAAAAGGGAATCCGGTACAATACCGGAGCTGTACCCACATCTGTAAGCCTTTATAAACTTTTTGTAACCCCTGCCACTGTTACGGTTCATCGCGATGGGAAGGCCGCAAAAAGCAAGGTGAGCCAGAAGGCCTGCCAATTCAAAACTTGTTTAAGTCGAATCTTCGGGAAAAAAGATCGGTGAAGGGCAACATCTGTTTCCATTTCATTTCTTCCGGAATAACATTTAGTATTATGCAACTATTTTCATCGTGGAGTGGCGGTAAAGACTGTATGCTGGCTCTTTACCGTATCCAAAAATCAGGAACTCACCAAGTAAAAGTTCTCCTGAACATGTGCGATGCCGATTCGGATTATTCGCGGTCGCATGGGATTCATCAGTATTTGGTGGTTCGTCAGGCAAAAGCGCTTGACATTGAGTTACTCCAACCCAAAACAAGCAGGACAGATTACGAACAAAACTTTAAAACTGCTCTCCTGAAATTAAAAGAGCAGGGAATAATGGGCGGAGTATTTGGCGACATTTACCTGTGGGAACATCGTCATTGGATTGAGCGGGTTTGCTCGGAGTGTGGTGTTGAAGCCATCTTCCCTTTATGGGACAACCCTGTGAGCGAAATTGCTTCCGAAATTATTAGCGAGGGCTTTAAAACTTTAACCGTTTCAGTGAATGCCAAACAACTGACCAAAGATTTTCTGGGCCGGGTTTACGATTCAGCTTTCGTTGAAGAGCTTTCTCAAATTGAAGGTATTGACGTTTGTGCCGAGCAGGGAGAGTTTCACACCTTTGTTTACGATGGACCAAATTTTCAACATCCGGTTTCATTTCAGAAAGGAGCCGTCACGTTCAAGGATAATCATTGGTTTTTGGAGATTAATTAGTTTCAAGTTTCAAATTTCAAGTTCCAAGTTCCAAGTTCCAAGTATGAAAAAGATATATTTCCTCTGTATTTTATTAATTCTTTGTTTGTTTATTCAGGCGCAGGAAGCCAAACGCATTGTTTCGCTGGTTCCGTGGATAACCAAAAGCCTTTACCTGATGGGCGAACAGAACCGCTTGGTTGGTTGTTCCAGCTATTGTCCGGTGGTGGTTACTGATAAGATTCCGGTCGTGGCCAGTGCGGTAAACGTCAGTCTGGAAAAAACGCTGATGCTTAAACCTGACCTGGTTTTTGCTTCATCGCTCATCAAACCTGAAACCATTGACAACCTGAAAAAACTGGGCATCAAGGTTGAATACATGCCTTATCCCAAATCGTTCGAAGAGATTTGTACCAATTTTATCCGGGTGGGCGAATTAGTTGGCCAGGAAGGTAAAGCAAAAACCATTGTTGCTCAGCAAAAGGAACGACTGGCTAAACTGAAAGCCGGAATTCCCGTTGGGAAACACCCGAAAATATTCATTCAGATCGGCGCTAAACCACTGTTTTGCGCTGTTCCGAATACTTTCATGGACGATTTTGTTAGCTTTTCAGGAGGGACCAACATTGCGTCGGAACTTAAAAACGGCAACATCACCCGCGAATATGTGCTGAAACAAAATCCGGATGTTATTTTTATTGTGACCATGGGTATTGTGGGTGAAGAAGAGCGCGATACCTGGCAGAAATATACATCGCTTTCGGCAAGCAAAAGCAAGCATATTTACATTCTCGACTCGGACAAAACCTGTAGCCCGACCCCTGTTTTATTTGTGGATGCACTGGAGGAGATGATCAGCTTAACCTATAAGTAAACCAGAAACTATTATGATTACAGGTCACGGTGATGACAGCCATCAGTATCCGCAAACGATTCTGGCAGACTTTAGTTCGAATGTATGGTTCGGTGGAACATCGCCCAAACTGATTGAGCATTTGCAGAAAAACCTGCACCTTGCAGGAAATTATCCCGAGCCGGATGCTGCTGATTTGTGCCGGAAAATGGCAGGTTCACACGATGTAAATCCAAATCAGGTTCTGGCGTTTAACGGATCGGTTGCGGCATTTTACACGGTAGCACTAACTTTTCGTGAAGCCGTTTCGTCCATTCTTTATCCAGCTTTTGCCGAGTACGAAGATGCCTGCCGGATGCACAATCACCAACTTCAGTTTTTCAGGAAACATGAATGGGAAAACGCTTTAAAATTGGGAGCAGACCTGTTTTGGATCGGCAATCCGAATAATCCTGATGGGCATGTCTTCCCCTTTTCGAAGATTGAAGAAGCCCTAAATGTTTATCCCAACACCGTTTTTGTGGTGGACGAAGCCTACGCCGCATTTCTTCCTGAGTTTTATTCAGTCGTTCCGCTCACCAAAAGTTATCCTAACCTGATCGTAGTTCGTTCGCTCACCAAATGTTGCGCAATTCCCGGATTGCGTTTGGGTTATGTGGTAGCTTCGGAAAAACTGGCCAGACAATTACAGAAATATCAGCAACCATGGTCGGTGAATGTATTGGCACAGGAAGCTGGAAAATTCATATTCGATCATCCTCACCAGTTTTTGCCCGACACGTTGCGAATCCGCCAACTTTCGTGCGATTTGCAAAATGCAATATGCCAATTTCGGAATTTCAGAGTGATTCCATCCAATGCTCCGTTTTTCCTAATTGAGATGCAATCAGGAACTGCTGCTGAGCTAAAAGAATTCCTAATTCAGGAACATGGCATTCTGATTCGTGATGCCTCTAACTTCCGAGGGTTAAATGGGCGGCATTTTCGGGTTTGTGCGCAGGATAAAAAAGACAACAAGCTGCTAATAAAAGGATTGTTTGATTGGAATTTAAACAGATTGAGATGACCGCCGAACTTCTAATTATAATCCCGCTGCTGATCGGTTTTTTGCTCGACTCTATTTTGGGCGATCCGCTTTGGTTGCCCCATCCCATCCGAATTTTTGGCAATTCCATATCCTTTTTTACCGAAAAACTGAATTCAGGGAAATGCCGAAAAGCAAAAGGAATGTTGATGGTCATTTTTTTGATTTTAGCAACTTATCTGGTTATTTGGTTTTTGCTTGAATGGGCCAAAAACATCGAAATTATTTTTGTGGCACTGGCAAGTCTGGGTGTGTTTTACGGTTTGGCTAACCGAAGCCTGATTTCGGAAGCGCACAAAGTGATTCGTGCACTTGAGGCCGAAGGATTGAAAGCAGGACGCAAACAACTAAGCTACATTGTAGGCCGCGAAACCCAGAACCTGAACGAGCAGCAGATACGCACGGCGGTACTCGAAACTCTGGCTGAAAACCTCAGCGATGGGGTGATTGCGCCGCTGTTTTTCTATGCTTTGGGTGGCGTTCCGGCAATGCTGGCCTACAAAATGGCAAATACACTCGACTCCATGGTTGGATATAAAAGCGATCGGTTCAGGCAATTTGGCTGGTTCGCTGCCCGCTTCGACGATCTGCTCAATTTTATTCCTGCCCGAATTACAGCACTTCTGATGGTTACCCTCAGTTTTAGTCCGCGCGGACTAGCTTTCATTTTCAGATACGGACACCAACACAGCAGTCCGAATGCCGGTTATCCTGAAGCAGCTCTGGCCGGAATCCTGAATTGTCGGTTTGGCGGGCCAAATGTATATCATGGTGTGTTAGTCGAAAAACCAACCATCGGAAAAACCGAACGCAATCTTAGCAACAAAGATTTTTACCGAACTTACCTGATCAATTTTATCACTTGTCTGGTAATGATTGGATTGATCTGCTTCTTGTTAAGCTAAAAATAGCAGGGCGAACTCATCCACAATTAACACCACAGATTACTCAGATTTTCACAGATTAAGATATGAAATCGCCTAAGTTCGGGCGTAAGTCCGTGGAGAACTAAAACGAAATTTTTCACGAAGGAAACACAACATTACGTCCCTGATTTTTAACTATTTTAAGCTTCGATTTATATTGAACTCAGGTAGGTTTTTTAATCTGAGTTTATCTGAGTAATCTGTGGTGAAATTTACATCCCAATTCAAATAAATAATTACCTTTGCCTCCGGAAATGGTTCCAACGTTGGTTAACGCCAACACGGACTAATAGGGAATCCGGTGAAATACCGGAGCTGTACCCGCAGCTGTAAGCCTTAATACAAACTTTTTGAAACTCCTGCCACTGTTCGTCGGCCGACGGATGGGAAGGCCTCAAAAAGAAGGCGAGCCAGAAGACCTGCCAATTCCATATCGTTAATCATAGCTTTCGGGATAAAAGCAATGGGGTGATCGTTTTCATCTAATTTATCCATTTGTTCCTTTTTTGTCAGCCCGGGATGTTATATCGGGGAACATGTTGAAAGTTTATGGTCAACATTTTTTAATGTTTAACTATAAAAGAACTATCATGAATTTTAAACAGACTGTTGTTATCTGTATGTCATTGCTCTGCACGATCGGTGCGGTAGCAGAAGTGGTTGATTCAACTAAAGTGTATCCGATTGAGGAAGTTACCGTTCAGGCTTCGCGCATGGAACGGAAACTGAAAAACCTTCCGCAGAAAGTCGAAATTATTTCCTCAAGCCTGATTAAATCGTTACCGGCCGAAAATCTGGCCGAAGTCCTCAAACGCACCACAAACCTCGATATTATTCAATATCCCGGATTGTCGGCCACCATTGGGATGCGTGGTTTTTCGCCAAGCGCCCATTCGCGCAGTTATACTTTACTCCTGATCAACGGAAAGCCTGCCGGAACCAATAATCTGGCTACCATTAACCTCGACAATGTGGAGCAGATCGAAATCGTAAAAGGTTCGTATTCGGTGCTTTACGGATCGGATGCCATGGGCGGCGTAGTCAATATCATCACCAAAAAAGGCGGCACTACTCCTGAAGGTCATATTTCAGTTGAGTCCGGAAGTTTTGGCTACCGGAAACTTTCAGGAAATTTCACAGGAAATTATGGAGAAAAACTGACTTATGGTTTGGGGTACAGCCGTCAGGAACAAACCAAAGACTACCGCATTGGCCAGAAAAACCTGCTGAAAATTTCGGATGTTGACAAGTTGATGCTCGACAAAGCTTCGTTCGGTGATGCAATGGACAACTCGCAGTACGAGCTGAATTCGGCCAACGCATTTGTGAATTACGGCATCAGCAAGCAATGGAAAATAAATGCTGAAGGCGCTTACACTTTTGCTTATGACGTGGAAACCGCCGGAAATTACTGGGGAACCTACGGACAAAGTAAAAAAGATGTGAACCGCATGAACCTATACGTCACGCTGGAACAAAACAACGAACGGAATCATTTCAGGTTCAGTCCGTACTATACCAACGACCAAAATCCGAACTACTCCGACAATACCGACAAGGGTTTTATCAGCTTTAAAAGCACGGTCAAAGAGTACGGCTATCAGCTTCAGGACAATTACAAACTGGGCCAACTGAATGTGCTTTTGGGAACCGACCTGAAAGTTTACGACTACCAGTCAAACCGCTTTTCGGCTGTTGGAACGCCTGCTGATCCATATAAGCCAAATAACAAATTCACCAATATAGCCGCATTTTCGCAGGTTGCATATTCAGTAAAAAACCTGGATTTGAACGCCGGGGTACGTTTCGACCGTTTTGCCTACCACATTGATGCTAACGATGGGTTGAAAGCTCCGGAAGCCAATGCCAATTACAACACACTGAACCCTTCGGTGGGCGCGCAATATCAATTTCTGAAAAACTTCAAGGCACACACTTCGTTCGGAACGGCATTTTCAGTGCCAGATGCCTTTAAAGTAGCCGGGAAATATACTGCTTTCGGTAAAAATTATATCGGAAACCCGGATCTTGATCCTGAAAAATCGCGTACCACCGACTTCGGACTAGGTTATTCGTCGGTCAAAAACAGCCTGAGAATTGACGTTTCGTACTTCCAGACCCTGCACGACCACAAGATCGTTGAAGAGAAACTTGCTTCCGGCGAATTTACTTACACCAACGCCAACGAATCGAAGATGGAAGGAATTGAACTAATGTCGTCGTACAATTTCGGAAAATTATATACTCAATCATTTGATTTGGAAGCTTATGCAAATTTTACATGGATTTTGAGAAACGAATTCACGCAGTTGGTAGGTACCGAAATGCTGACCCGCGACATGCAATATGTACGGAATGCCAACGGAAATTTTGGGTTGAGGTATCAGCAAAATAAAATCAATATGCGCCTGAATGGCCGGTTTATTGGCTCACGACTTGAACGTGATTTCTTCAGCGTAAAACGTCCCGGAATTGTTGCAGCAGATTATTATGCAGAAGGTGGCTACAAGGCAACCGATAAAGTCCTGCAACATCCGGAATACCTGCTTTTCGATTTTTCCATCGGATACGAGTTCACTGAAAAAGTAAACTTTGGCATTACTGTTTCCAACCTTCTGAATGAAAACTACTCGGAAAAAGACGGTTACAACATGCCCGGAAGAAGTGTTGTCGCCAAATTGGCTTATAAATTTTAAAAGTTGTTTAATGCCACAAAGACACCAAGGCGCAAAGTATGAATGATAAAATCTTAGTGCCTTCGTGCCTTTGTGGCTAATCTTAAAAATATGGCTCAAATTACATTCATCACCGGAGGCGCCCGATCGGGGAAAAGCCGCTTTGCACAGCAAATGGCCGAATCTGCCAGTCCGAATCCGGTTTACCTGGCCACCGCCCGGGTGTGGGACGAGGATTTTCGCCTTCGCATCGAACGCCATCAGAACGATCGCGGTCCACACTGGATTAACATTGAGCAGGAGAAAGAAATTTCGGTCTGCGAAGTGGAAGGCAAAACGGTTTTGCTCGACTGCATCACCCTTTGGCTCACGAACATCTTTTTCGATAATCAATTTGACATGGATCGTTCGCTCGAAGATGCAAAAGCCGAATGGAACCGATTTGTTCTGAAAGAGATGAACCTGATAGTGGTGAGCAACGAACTGGGCATGGGCGTTCATCCGGTGGAAGAATCGGCACGCAAATTTACCGATCTGCAAGGCTGGATGAACCAACACATCGCCCAACAGGCCAGTGAAGTTTTCCTGATGATTTCCGGAATCCCGGTGAAGATAAAAAGCCGAGAGCCTGGATCACAGAGAATGGTGTAGGGTTGGCCCTATGTGGCCAACTGAGGCCATTTTACCACAGATTACCCAGATTCTCACAGATTATTGATGAAAGAACGTAGGTGTTTTTACCCTGAAAGGGTTTAATTTCAATAACCCCGGGTGAAGTGAAACGGAACCCGGGGAAAATAAACAAGATCAGTGTCACCGTCCGCGCAATTAGGAACAGAAAAGCGGGTGTCATGCTTCGGACGGAATGGTGATCATGCTCCTAAGAGAACGACAACAAGGACAACAAATTAAAACAAAGACAACCAAAAAATGACCTTACACGAACAACTCAAACACAAAATCGATTTCAAGACCAAACCGCTCGGAGCGCTTGGTTTACTCGAAGAGCTGGCTCTGCAGATCGGCCAGATTCAAAACACATTGACTCCGGAACTGAAAAATCCGGCACTTTTGGTTTTTGCTGCCGATCACGGATTGACTGATGAGGGCATTAGCTCGTACCCTAAAGAAGTTACCTGGCAAATGGTGATGAATTTTGTGGCAGGTGGCGCTGCCATCAATGTTTTTTGCCGTCAAAACGGAATCAACCTGAAAGTGGTGGATGCTGGTATTGACTTCGATTTCCCTGAAGGTATTCCTGTTATCAACGCCAAAGTTGCCCGCGGAACACGAAACATGCGCCACGAACCAGCCATGACTGCCACAGAATGTGCTTCAGCCATTCAGAAAGGTCGCGAGCTGGTCAGACAAGAAGCGGCGCTAGGCTGCAACATCATCGGTTTTGGCGAAATGGGCATCGGAAATACTTCGGCTTCATCGCTGCTGATGCACCGTTTCCTGAATATTCCGATTGAAGATTGTACAGGTTCAGGAACAGGCATGCACGGCAAACAATTGACCCATAAAATGCAGATTCTGAAAGAAGTTTCGGAGAAATACGATCCGCAAACTCCTGAAGAAACACTGGCTACCTTTGGCGGACTTGAAATTGCCATGATGGCAGGTGCCGTGCTCGAATCCCGCGACCAGCAAATGATTCTGCTGATTGATGGTTTTATTGCAACAGCCGCTGTATTAACAGCTATAAGGATTAATCCTGAAGTTCGCGAAAACTGTGTATTTTGCCATTCGTCTGACGAACGTGGTCACCAGCTCATGCTTCAACACCTGAATGCAAAACCAATGCTTCAACTGAATTTACGGTTGGGCGAAGGAACCGGCGCTGCTTTGGCTTTACCTTTGGTGCAGGCCGCTGTCAATTTTCTGAACGAAATGGCCAGTTTTGAAACTGCAGGAGTGGCAAACAAAGAATAGTTCCAAGTTTCAGGTTTCAAGT
Source organism: Prolixibacteraceae bacterium (assembly GCA_031421065.1). Taxonomy (GTDB): domain Bacteria; phylum Bacteroidota; class Bacteroidia; order Bacteroidales; family Prolixibacteraceae; genus Aquipluma. The sequence goes on along the minus strand of JANONW010000171.1, from coordinate 23,868 downwards.
TCCAGATTCACTGCGAACAAAGTCTCCTGTAATTGATGTTTTTTGTTCTATATTGGGTATTGAAAATTGGATATTGGATATTATTTTCTTGGTTTCTTCGTGGCAATTTTTAAACAACACTTATGCAAAAACAACTACAAATTTTCCTGAATGCCATCATGTTTTACACACGCATCCCGGCGCCAAAAAACCTGCCGTATTCCGATGGAATGCTGAACCGGTCAACACGCTATTTCCCTTTCATTGGTTGGATTGTGGGCGGAATTGGTGCAGCTGTTTTTTACGGTTTGCAGTTTGTTTTACCTTTGGAACTATCCATTTTGCTGAGCATGCTGACAACCATTTTCGTAACCGGCGCATTTCACGAGGATGGCTTTGCCGATTTCTGCGATGGTTTTGGCGGCGGTTACACCCGCGAGCGCATCCTCACCATCATGAAAGACAGTCGCATCGGAACTTATGGGAGCGTCGGGTTAATCGGAATGCTTGCTGTCAAATTCGGGAGTTTACATGCAATTGCTCCTGAACGTATTCCATTGGTGATTCTCGCGGGGCATGCTGTAAGCCGTTTAATGCCGATCCTGATTATTTATACCTCCGAATATTCGCGCGAAGATGCAACCAGCAAAACCAAACCCATCGGAAGAAAAGGCAAAGGTTTCGACTTCGCTCTGGCTCTGTTCTTCGGGTTGGCTTTATTGGTTTTCATGCCACTCTCCTACTCACTGGCCATTCTGCCGATAATGTTATTCACCAATTTTATTTTCAGGAAATATATTACCAGGGAATTAGGGGGATATACAGGAGATTGCCTGGGCGCTTTACAGCAAATTGCCGAAGTAGAATTTTATCTGGGGTTGGTAGTTTTTCAAACACTTTCACTATGAAACTTACTTTAGTCCGACATACTTCGGTTGATATCCCGAAAGGTATTTGCTACGGAAGTTCAGATGTTCCGCTGGCTCCGACATTCAGGAATGAATTGGAACAAATCAGGAAAGAACTGGAATTGGAAACATTTGATGCCGTTTTTTCGAGTCCGTTGAGCCGCTGTACAAAATTAGCTACCGGGATTGTTCCTGAAAACGATTTTCGGATTGATGATCGTTTGACCGAACTCAATTTTGGTGATTGGGAAATGGTTGATTGGAATGTTCTGTTTACATCTGAAGACGGGAAGAAATGGTTTGCCGATTATGTGAATACCCGCTGCCCGAATGGAGAATCGTGCGCCGACCTGATTAAACGTGCTGAATTGTTCCTGAACGAATTACGACAAAATTCATACAAACGGGTACTTATTTTTGCGCATGCCGGAGTTATCCGCGCAATGATGTGCCTGCTTCAGCATAAAACTCCGGAAGAAGCGTTTCAGATTCCGCTGGAATACGGGCAAATCATCACATTTAATCTTTAAAACTTATGAACAATGAAACAAAATCTTCGGCCCATCATGTTTGTCGGAACCGGTTCCGATGTCGGCAAAAGCATCATCAACGCCGGATTCTGCCGCATCTTTAAGCAGGACGGTTATTCGCCGGCACCGTTTAAGGCGCAGAACATGTCGCTCAATTCATTTGCCGGAACCGACGGTCTTGAACTGGGTCGGGCGCAGGCTGTTCAGGCCGAAGCTTGCAGAATTGAACCCTGCAGCGAAATGAACCCCATTTTACTGAAACCTACCAGCAACCAAAATGCGCAGGTGGTGCTGAACGGAAAACCCATTGGGAACCAGTCGGCCAAGGAATATTTTCTGGGAGCCGACCGCGATGCCCTTTTTGCCGAAGCCATGAAAGCTTACCGGAAGCTTGAAAGTCAATACAATCCGATGGTGATTGAAGGGGCAGGCAGCATTTCAGAAATAAACCTGCGTGACAAGGATATTACCAACATGCGGGTGGCTCTTGAAGTAAATGCGGCGGTTATTTTGGTGGCAGATATCGACCGCGGCGGTGTATTTGGCAGTGTTTACGGCACGCTCGAACTGCTTCCTCCTGAAGAGCGCGCACTGGTAAAAGGAATCCTGATCAACAAATTCAGGGGCGACATTGATCTGTTTACCGAAGGAAGGCAAATGATGGAACAGCTTACCGGAGTGGCGGTAGTTGGGGTGGTTCCCTATTTTCAGGACATTCACATCGACGACGAGGATTCGGTAGTGATCGATCACAAATCAGGAAAAACGCGCGAAGGACTGGTGAATGTGGCGGTGGTTTTATTGAGGCATATGTCGAATTTCACCGATTTTAATGTGCTCGAACGCGTACCTGAAATCAATTTGTTTTATACCGCCAATCCTGAAGAGATTGAAAAGGCGGATGTGGTAATTGTTCCCGGTTCGAAAAACACGATTGCCGACCTCGAAAACCTGCGCAAATCAGGACTGGCCAAAGCGATCCTGAACAGCCATCGGAACGGCAACGCGGTTTATGGCATTTGCGGCGGTTACCAGATGATGGGTCGTGAAATCCACGATCCGGAACACGTTGAAGGTTCTGTTGAATTTATGCCAGGACTTGGAATTTTGCCTGTTGTAACTACACTGACTGGCGAAAAACGCACGGTTCAAAGTGAATTCACCTTCAGGAACAAAAAAGAAACCTGCAAGGGATACGAAATACACATGGGAACAACCGAACTTTTGGAAGGAATGCCTTTGACAAAGCTTTCGGATGGAACTGCAGACGGCTGTTTCGTGAACGGAAAAACCTGGGGAACATACCTGCACGGCATTTTCGACAATCTGCCAGTCATTCAATCTATCCTGAAAAGCTGCGGCAATAAAACACAACTTCAGGAATTTAACTATCAGGAATACAAAAACGAACAGTACGGCAAACTGGCGGCACATATCCGCAACAGTTGTGACCTGGAATATATTTACAAGGTAATGAATGGAGAAAAAAAGAATCAGTGATCAGTGTTCAGTCGCAGTGGGCAGATTCCGCAAAACGGAAATTTCCAATATTCAATAAACAATATCCCTGCACGGTTAAAGGCGGGGAATACCCAATAAGAAACAAAAAATGCTGTTTGCAGCAAACTTGGAACTTGAAACTATTTATATGAAGACAGGATTAATACACATTTATACCGGCGAAGGAAAAGGAAAAACAACCGCAGCTGTTGGGTTGGCGGTTCGTGCGCTGGGACATGGCCTGAAAGTTTGTTATGCGCATTTCTACAAACAACCTGAATTGTATGGCTACAACGAAATTCAGAGTCTGCAAAAACTGGGGGCAACCGTATTGGGGTTTACCAACGGACACTGGTCGTTTAATCCGTCGGTAACCCGCGAAAGTAGCAGGGAAGAGGTTAAAAGCGGTCTGGCTGATCTTTCGGAACACATCAGGAATGAAAGTCCTGATGTGTTGATAATGGACGAAATCCTGATTTCAGTACGCGATGGCATCCTGAAAGAGGATGAATTGATTAGCTTCATCGACCAAAAACCGGAACATCTGGAACTGGTTATGACTGGCCGTGGAGCATCTGACGGACTGATTGAAAAAGCTGATTACGTGAGTTATATTCAGAAAATAAAACATCCGTACGATCAGAAAATATACAGTCGGAAAGGGATTGAGTACTAAAATCAAAGCAAGAAAACAAAGTGAAAGCCGAAAAAAACCGAAATTAACATGGAAAAAAAGCACATAAGGTGGGTCGTTTATCTGGTTGGATTGCTTGTCCTGCTGGTCGCTTCTGTTGTTTTATCACTTTCGGTTGGCGAAATAAACCTGGGATTTTTTGATATTTTAAGGATCCTCAGTGAGGGCAGCGACAGCATGGAATATACCATCCTAAGCCAGATCCGTGTTCCCCGCGTACTATTGGGAATTGCTGTTGGCGGCGCACTCAGCCTTTCAGGAATTCTATTACAAGGTGTTTACCGCAACCCGCTTGTTGAACCTTATACGCTGGGTATTTCAGGAGGAGCTTCGCTGGGTGTGGCTTTTGCCATTGTGTTCGGGCTTCACCAGTTGATTGGTTCGTTTGTACTTCCGCTGACTGGCTTTATGGGCGCTTTCCTGATTATTTTTCTGGTTTACACGATCAGCGCCCGAAGCGGGCGGATCAACATTCAAAGCATGCTGCTTACCGGTATAATGGTCAGTTTCATCGCTTCATCATCGATGATGTTGCTGATGGCCACCACCAGTTCCGAAAATTTGCACGGCATCGTTTTCTGGATCATGGGTTCGCTCGACGAGCCCGATATGTCGCTGATTTATATTACCCTGGTGATGGCTCTCGTGTCGCTGGCAGCTTCGTACTTTTTTGTACAGCCACTTAATGCTTTGCGGCTTGGAGAAGAAAAAGCCAAACACCTCGGAATCAATACTGACATAACCATCAAACTTTTATTTTTAATGGCCTCGTTGCTGGCCGGGGTTTGTGTGGCTGTGGCCGGGGTTATTGGTTTTGTAGGGCTGATAATCCCGCACCTGATGCGCCTGCTGGTTGGTTCCGATTACCGGATCCTGCTGGTCAGTTCCTTTTTGTCGGGCTCAATTTTCCTTGTTTTATCTGACGTGATTGCACGCACAATTATTTCGCCCAACGAACTGCCTATCGGTGTCATCACCGGGATTATTGGTGGCGTAGTATTTTTACTGATGATGAGCCGATCATCGTACCGGACTCTTAAAAATAACGGATGATGAACCCAGACATTTTAAACATACAAAACTTTTGCTGCGGATACCCGAAATTTCAGTTGTCAGAAATCAATATCGACATTCCGAAAGGTTCGTTTGCCGGAATTATAGGGCCAAACGGATCGGGAAAAACCACGCTTTTTCGCGCTATAACCGGAACGCTGGCCTTAAAATCGGGTAAAATTCTGCTTTCAGGCAAAAACCTGAATGCATTTTCATTACGAGAGAGGGCCCAGAATATTGCCATAGTCAGTCAGTTTAGCGATGCTGGCGAGATAAGCGTGGAAGATTATGTGTTGATGGGACGAATCCCATACCACAGCCGATTCAGCTTTTTTGAGAGTGAAGAAGATTTACAGATTGCCCGAAAGTACATGGAAATGACTGATACCTGGCGTTTTAAAGACCAGTTGATGTCGGAACTAAGTGGCGGAGAACAACAACTGGCCGGAATTGCCCGCGCACTGACACAGCAACCCGAACTGCTTTTGCTTGACGAACCAACTTCGCATCTCGATATTACGCACCAGGTTCATATACTTAATGTGCTTCAGCAATTGAATCAGGAGTTGGGATTATCGGTACTGATGGTGATTCACGACCTGAACCTTGCTTCAGAGTATTGCGACCGTTTGATCCTGATCAATCAGGGCAAAATGCACACCCAAGGTACTCCTGAAGAAGTGCTTACATTTCAGAATATCGAAGATGTATATAAAACAGTAGTGGTCACGCAAACCAATCCATTGTCGGGGAAGCCGGTTATTTTCCTTGCCTCACAAAAAGTACTGAAAGAAATTCAGGAAAAGCTGAGTAACCACCAATAAATCAAAAGTATTTTCGGAGGTATCTGATACTTCTGAATCAGGCAGCGGTTATAATATCAGAAATCACCCATACAGATAGAGTTGTGGTGTAACATCTGGGAAGGCGTGGTCGCCATCCCCAAATCGGTTACTCCTGAACGGATCATTCACAATGCCGATATTTTCGACTTCGAACTCAGCCCTGAAGACATGGTAAAAATTGACCATCTCGATAAATTTGCATGTACAGAAACCAGACCCTGGCAATTACAATTTCTGGCTTCCTATTCAGCATATCAGAGCATTTTGTCTCATAATCAGAACAATAAAAATTAACAATCGTTCAATGTTATGAAATAGTTAATCAACATTAACTACAACTAGCAAAGAATAATTTAAGTATTTTTGTCCGCCGAACAGAAATTACAAAAAAAAATAATATTTAATTAATAAACAGTTAAAACAAACTTAAAATCCTAAATACTTCAGGAATTCTTCCTGATAAAAAGTAAAAATCCGCAAACCAAAACCATTCACATGAGTATTTACATTTTCTTCTTAGTAGTACTTTTTTTGCTGGCCATTTCCGACTTAATGGTTGGAGTAGCCAACGATGCAGTAAACTTTTTAAATTCGGCAATCGGCTCTAAAGTTGCGGCACGAAGGGTTATCATGATTGTAGCAAGTGTTGGGATCATGGCTGGCGCATTGTTTTCAAACGGAATGATGGAAGTTGCCCGGAAAGGATTAATTCTCCCGCAGTATTTCCTGTTTTCCGAAATTATCCTCATTTTTCTGGCCGTCATGTTTACTGATATCCTTTTACTTGATTTTTTCAACACCTTTGGATTGCCCACCTCAACCACGGTTTCACTTATTTTTGGGTTATTGGGGGCTGGGGTTGGAATGGCATTCTTAAAAGTTGGGAATGGGGCAACCATAATGGTCGATGGCATTGAAAAAATTGCCCAGATAGGGAATTTTATCAACTCATCAAAAGCACTGGCCATCATTTCGAGCATTTTATTATCGATCGTTTTCTCCGTAATTTTTGGTGTGGCCATTCAATGGATCAGCAGGTTGATTTTCAGTTTTAATACTGAAAAAACAATCAGATATTACGGCTCACTTTGGGGCGGGGTGGCCATTTCAGCCATAACTTATTTCATTTTGATAAAAGGGATGAAAGATGCTTCGTTCATGTCAAAAGAAAACTATAGCATTATAAAGGAAAATACATTGGCAATTATTGCAGGCAGCTTCGTATTATGGACCTTGGCGCTTCAGCTTCTCGCCTGGCTATTTCATACCAACCCGCTCAAAATTGTTGTATTTGCAGGTACTTTCGCTCTTGCTATGGCTTTTGCCGGAAACGACCTGGTGAATTTTATCGGCGTACCGCTGGCAGGGTTCGAAGCGTTCAAAATATATTCGGCCAATGGCGGTCAAGACGTTTTAATGGGAGGATTACTGGGTGAAATAATCACTCCGCATTATTTCCTTTTTGGTGCCGGAATAGTAATGGTAACCGTACTCTGGTTCTCAAGAAAAGCCCAGTCAGTGACAGAAACTGAGCTTAAACTCAGCCGTCAGGATGAGGGCAGTGAACGATTTGGTTCCTCTGCTTTTTCCAGGGTCTTGGTCCGCAATGCTGTTAGTACCGGAACATTCTTCAGTCATGTAATTCCTCAAAGGGTTATCGATAAAATAGGAAAACGGTTTGACAGAACTGAAGTGGAGGAAAGGATAAAAAAAGATACAAACCCTCCGATGTTCGATATGGTAAGAGCTTCTGTCAATATGATGGTAGCTGCCAGCCTGATTGCTATAGGTACTTCATATAAATTACCACTATCAACTACTTATGTAACCTTTATGGTTGCCATGAGTACCTCGTTGGTTGACGGTGCATGGGGGCGCGACAGCGCTGTTTATCGCATAACCGGGGTTTTTACCGTAATAGGTGGCTGGTTCATCACTGGGCTTGCTGCTTTTTCGGTAACTTTATTGCTCTCAATATTTTTAGGATGGGCTCAGGGTTTCGGCGTAATTTTACTGATAGGTATTGTAGCATACTCTTTTTACAGATCGAACATAGTCCATCAAAAACGCGAAAACAACCTGCTTGAAACCGCCGAAGAATTGGAAGAAACCCGCTCAACCAAAACCCTGTTCGAAAAATGCAACAACGGAATTGTAAAAACCCTGAACACCGTAAACGATTTGTTCAGTGAAACAATCAAGCGGCTAATTAATGAAGAGCACAAAGAATTAAAAAAACAATTGAAGATTTCTACCCAACTGGAGGAAAAACTCAATAACAAACGAAATAAGCTTTACCAGGCCATTCCGACTTTACCAATCAGTGAATCTGTCGAAGCCACTCATTGTTACATTTTGATACTCGACTACCAGAAAGAACTTGCACATTGCACCAATTTTCTGGTTGAAACTGTGTACAATCATGTTGACAACAACCACAAACCACTGAATGCGTCCCAAGCAGAAGAATTGACTCAAATTGCAGAAGCATTTGATAAATTCACAAAACTGGTTTTGAGTTCAATTGAGAACAACAGTCAGGAAAAACTGGATAAAATAAATGCTACGCATGCGATAATCTTCGGAATGATCAAAGAATCACGCAAAAACCTGATTAAAACGATCAAACGCAAGGAAATTGGAACTAAAACCAGCATGCTGGTTCTGAGCATATTGAGTGAAACCAGAAACATTCTGATTTATATGGTGAACATGATGAGAATACAGAATGAATTTACGGTGACCGTAAAAGATGAGAAATAAGAAAAATCCATTTTTGACAGACAAAATTTAAAACCGGCAAATTATTAAAGCAATGATAGAAAGCATTATAGTCATCGGAGCCGGAAACCTCGCTACACAATTAGCCCTGTCGGTGCTTGAAAAAGGAATCCGGATAAAACAGGTTTACAGCCGCAAAATTGAATCGGCCAAAGAGCTTGCAGAAAAAGTGAAAGCCAGTTTCACCAACGACCTTTCTCAACTCATTCCTGATGCTGATTTGTATGTTATTGCTGTAAAAGACTCCGCCATTCAGGAAGTATTGGAAAACCTGGATCTGGAGGAAGAAAGGCTGATTGTGCACACTGCGGGAAGTGTGCCGATGAGCATTCTGGAAGGATTCTCGAACAATTACGGTGTGTTTTATCCACTGCAAACTTTCTCGAAAAGCAGGAAGATTGATTTTTCGGATATTCCGATTTGTATAGAATCCAACCATCCTTTCAACTTTCTGAAACTGGAAAAACTGGGTGAAAGACTATCCAGCTCGGTTAACCAGATCAATTCCGATGAACGAAAAACCTTGCATCTGGCAGCCGTTTTTGTCAATAACTTTGTGAACCACTTTTATGCCATCGGAGCAGAAATCCTTCACGATAAAAAGCTGGATTTTGACCTTTTAAAACCGCTTATTCGCGAAACTGCCGAAAAAATTCAAACCCTGCATCCGTTTGATGCACAGACCGGCCCTGCGAAACGAGATGACAAAGCGATCACCGGTGCCCAATTTAAAATGCTTCACGGCAAGCCTGAACTTCAGAAATTATATAGTTTTGTGACCGAAAGCATTTTTCAGCTTCAACAAAAACATGATCATGACCTTCTTTAAAGAACGATTAAAAAATATCAAAGCATTTATTTTTGACGTTGACGGAGTACTTTCGATGGACACTTCGCCACTTGACGAAAACGGAGATCCGGTCCGTACTGCCAATATCAAAGATGGATTTGCAATCCGTTATGCACTTCAGAACGGATTTCAGGTTGCCATTGTTACCGGTGCAAATACGCCACGGGTAAAACTTCGGTACAAAAAATTGGGGGTCGAACATATTTACCTGAACTCGTTCAACAAAACTGAATGTCTGGCAGATATCCTTGCAAAAACTGGTCTGCACCAAGATGAAATCCTATACATGGGCGACGATCTGGTCGATTTTCAGATCATGAAAAAAATAGGAATCCCAACTTGCCCGTTGGATGCTGTTCCTGAAATCAAAGCCATTTCACTGTACATTTCAGATAAAAAAGGCGGCGAAGGTTGCGTCCGCGATATAATTGAACAGGTGATGCGTTCTCAGCAAAAATGGTTCGGACAGGAAATACATGGAATAAAAGCGGATTAGCGGGTTGTGTTCAATCACAGTGCTAAGAAGCTATCATAAGTTTCACGTCATTCATTGTCATTAGCTGGGCGTAGTAAGTGGTTACAATTAATGACCACGAATGGCCATCAATGACTAAAAATGACTTGAAATTCGAAACCTGCAACTTGAAATTTGGAACTTTAAACTACTCTATGCTTCTTCAAAACCTCGAACAATACGAAATCATTCTGGCATCCCAGTCGCCGCGCCGCCAACAATTACTAAGTGACTTAGGATTAAAGTTCAGCGTTCAGCCAATGGATACTCCCGAAAATTTTCCTGAAGGAATGGGAATGACCGAAGTGCCCGTCTATCTGGCGGAGCTGAAAGCCGAGGCATTTAGTCCGATCCTGAAAAACAATCAACTGGTAATTACTGCCGATACCATTGTTTGGCTCGATGGCAAGGTTATGAATAAACCAATGGATTATGCTGATGGATCCAGAATGTTAAAAGACTTATCGGGTAAAAAGCATCAGGTTTTGACCGGAGTTTGTTTGCTTTCGACTGAAAAAAAAGTATCGTTTTATGCATCGACCGATGTGTGGTTCAAGGAACTGAGCGATGCAGAAATCAATTATTACCTCGAAAACTTTCGTCCTTACGACAAAGCCGGCGCTTATGGTATTCAGGAATGGATTGGCCACATTGGCATTCTCCGGATCGGAGGCTCTTTTTTTAATGTCATGGGATTACCGGTTCATAGCCTTTACGAACACCTGAAAGTTTTCTGACAAATTTCTGAAATCGCTAATCAAAATTCATTAGTATCTTAGCGGTGTAAAAAATTAAAATTCTGAACGATGGATAAAAGACAAGGGCTATCTGGTGGAAAATCTGACCCGATTGGGTGCAGGAGTTTTGCTCGAAGTGGCTGATAACGATCAGCAAAAGCAGATTGCACAGGCACAGAAAATGATTAATAATGGGGCAAAAGTATTGATTGTGATTCCGATTGATCAGGCTCAAGCCACTGAAAGAAACTGCTCTGGCAACAGCCGAACTGGCATGGAACCTGGCAAATAATAAAACCATCCACACTCAATTTACCACCGAAAGCAATGGCAAAGTGCTGGTAAAGTCCATCCTGCTTGATGCTAACATTGTAAATAAAGACAACATCGGAACAACTGTTATAGCTTCCGGATTTAATAACGCTGCTGATATAAACCAATAAAGCTTTTTGTAATCTTTCCCGTTACATGACAAATACCCAAAACGGGGTCGCGACAGGTCATTACTTTTGTCGCCATAAATAATTTAATAAGAATGATCAGAAAAACCGGACTTCTCATTGGCCTTGTCCTGATTTCCTTTTCGGCACTATTTGCCAAAGAGGGAATGTGGATACCCACCTTACTCGATAAATACAACATAGCCGAAATGCAGCAGATGGGCTTCAAACTTACTGCGGAAGATATTTACAGTGTCAACAATGAAAGTATGAAAGATGCAGTGGTGCTTTTTGGTACCGGCTGTACAGGCAACCTGATTTCAAACGACGGATTGCTGATTACCAACCACCATTGCGGTTTCGACGCCATACAGAAACACAGTTCGCTCGAACAGGATTATCTGACCGATGGTTTCTGGGCAAAAAACCGGCAGGAAGAGCTGCCTAACTCCGGATTGAGTGTCCGCTTTCTCGACCGCATGGAAGATGTATCTCAATCTGTACTTGCCGGAACCGAAGGCAAACCCAAAGACTCTCTGTCAGTAATCGTTGCCCGAAATACAAAAAGAATAACTGACGAAGCGGCTCAAAAAGGCAAATTCGATGCTTCTGTGAAGCCGATTTTCTACGGAAATCAATACTTCTTATACGTATATCAGGTTTTCGAAGATGTTAGGTTGGTAGGAGCTCCCCAAACTTCGATCGGTAAATTTGGTGGCGATACCGATAACTGGATGTGGCCGCGCCACACTGGCGACTTTTCAATGTTCCGCATTTATGCCGGCAAAGACAATCAGCCAGCCAAATATTCGGCGGATAATGTTCCGTTCAAACCAAAAAAGTTCTTTAAAATATCTCTCAAAGGAATTCAGCCCGAAGATTTCACTCTCGTCTTTGGATTTCCGGGAACTACCCAGCAATTTTTACCTTCGCAGGCCATTCGGCAAATAATGGAACAAGGCGATCCTGATAAAATCAAAATACGCGGCATCAAACTTAGCCTGCTTGCAAACGATATGGAAATAGACCCGAAAATACGTATCCAGTATGCTTCAAAATATCAGGCAGCAGCCAATGCATGGAAAAAATGGCAGGGAGAGGTAAAAGGCTTGAAACGAATGAATGCCATTGCTGTTAAACAAGCCGAAGAAATTGAATTTAAGAATTGGGTGGATGCAAGTCAGGAGCGGAAAAACCTTTATAGTGAAGTACTTCCCAATTTCGAAAAACTTTACCGCCAGCTCGGATCCTTCACCAAGGCCAACGATTATTATACTGAAATTGTAGGCAGGGGCACTGATATTTTCAGCATCATCTCTTTTTTCGATGTGATCGAAACCCGCTGGTCAGGCATTTCCTCCGCAAATCAGGAAGTAATTCAGGAGGCAGTAAAACTGAAAATTGAAGATCATTTTAAGGATTACAACCGCGCTACCGATGAAAAAATATTTGCTGAATTGCTTCATTTGTATTTCAACGACATTGCACCACAGTATTTGCCTGAAGATTTTAAAACCCTGATGAGTAAAACTTCTTCGGAAGACTTAATTAGTAAAGTTTACCGTAAATCAGTTTTTTCGGATCCGTCAACACTGATGGCATCAACCACAACCCTTTCAGAAAAAAAACTAAAAAAGTTCAGCAAAGATCCGGTTTTTAAAATATTCAGGAGCCTGAAAAGACACTATGAATTGAATGTGGAACCGTATTTCAACGCCATCCAGCAACAGATTGACGAGAAGATGAAAACTTATGTGGCCGGAATCATGGAGATGAACGAAGGAAAACCACTTTGGGCGGATGCCAACAAAACCCTGCGTGTTGCCTACGGAAAAGTGGAAGGCTACGAACCAATGGACGGAGTAACCTACGACTACTATACCACGCTGGAAGGTATCATGCAAAAAGACAATCCTGAAATCTACGATTACAATGTTCCGCAAGCCCTGCGCAACCTGTACGAGAAAAAAGACTACGGGAGATATGGAAAAGACGGAACGGTGAACGTTTGTTTCACCGCTTCAAACCATACCACCGGCGGAAATTCCGGAAGTCCGGTAATCGATGCTGAAGGAAAACTGATCGGTCTGAATTTCGACCGCTGCTGGGAAGGAACGATGAGCGATCTGATGTTCGGCCCGGAACGTTGCCGCAACATTGCCCTCGATATCCGTTTTGCACTTTTCATCACCGACAAACTGGCCGGAGCTGGCTATTTACTAAACGAAATGGAGATTGAAGAATAATTCAATCACAAAGCACACAACTGTCTTTTAGGGGATTGATCATCAAAACCGGCAAATTGCCCGCTTTCAGGACGAGCTTTTTCTCCGGAAGTCCGATCAGTAAATCTATCAATGAAATGGAGCTGCTCCCTGAAAAAATCATTGTATCACCTTTCCTCTCATTGGCAATGCCAAGGGTTTCGTTGCAAATTCCCCAACTGGAAGATTTTCCGGCAGTTTCAAAATGGCGGACATTCAGGCTCGACAGAAATTTTTTGAAAAATTCCAGGTTTCGCATTAATCTGGCAGCATCTTCTTTATTCGTCTCATGCGCATAAATCAATTGAACCTGTGATCGGTTAAACCGGCCAAAATACGATGCCCAAAGCGAGGTTTCCTTAGAAGCTTTTCGATAATCGACCGGAACCAGCACATTTTTGTAACTTAAAAATTCAGGAGAATCACCGTTAACAAAAAGAAAAGCGATACTGCTCTGCCGAAACGCTTTTAAAGCCCATCTTATGTCGGTCTGATGCAACACGACCAGAACCGCATTGTAATCACCTACCAGCTTTTGCATATTGTTATACAACGATTTATGAAGAATTAACCATGAAATCTGCATGTTGGGAAGATTTGATTTCAGGGTTTGTACAGTGAGGATTATTTTCTCCTGAAGCTTAATTTTCTGAACTTGATTCTGCCAGACAGCTGTCAAACAAAGTTCCTTTCTCAGAATGTCGGCCATTCGTGCACCGTGAACGATGACCTCTTTCATTCTCTCTGAGAAATCACAAATAGCTATTATTTTTTGTTCCTGATTGTTGGACATTTTTTGAATATGAACCTGTAAACTTAGTTGATTTTTTGCGATTGGAAAACATACCGGAAAAGCGGTAAAAAATCAGTTACTCCTGAAATTGCTTTTTGTAAATTAGCCCACGAATTAAAATCCTGACGATGATCACAAAAGAATTGATTGCCCCTCGGAGTATTGTAGTAATTGGAGCTTCGAACAATACATCGAAACCAGGCGGAAAACTTCTTAAAAACCTGATCGACAATAACTTTAAAGGCGATCTTTGGGCAGTCAACCCAAACGAGTCAGAAGTTCAGGGGATTCGTTCTTTTTCAAGTCCTGAAGAATTGCCACAGGTTGATTTGGCTGTTTTGGCAATACCGGCAGCAGCCTGTGTTAAAGCAGTTGAAGTGCTGGCAACACAGAAAGGAGCCAAGGGCTTTATTATCATTTCAGCAGGATTTAGTGAGGAAAGTGAGGAAGGCCGCATACTTGAGCATAAAATCGTAAAAATAATTGAGGAAAATAACGGCAGCCTGATCGGTCCAAATTGTATTGGAATCATAACTTATGCCCACACCAGTGTTTTTACCACCCCAATTCCAAAGCTTGAACAAATGAGCTGTGACCTTATTTCGAGTTCCGGCGCTACTGCTGTTTTTATTATGGAGTCGGGAATTCCAAAAGGACTTCATTTTGCCAGTGTTTTCTCGGTGGGAAATTCGGCACAAAATGGCGTTGAAGAAATCCTTGAATTTATGGATGATGTTTTCAATCCCGTGACCAGTACCCGGGTAAAATTGTTGTACATCGAAAGTATTAGGAATCCGGATAAATTACTGAAACATGCTTCATCGCTCATCCGCAAAGGCTGTAAAATTGCAGCAATCAAAGCAGGAAGCAGCCAGGCCGGAAGCCGCGCAGCCGCCTCACATACAGGAGCTATGGCCAATTCTGATCTTGCAGTTGAAGCTTTGTTCCGAAAAGCCGGTATCGTACGGTGTTTTGGCCGCGAAGAACTGACCACCGTGGCCAATGTGTTTCATTGCAAACCCATGAAAGGGAAACGGCTGGCCATCATCACCCATGCCGGTGGCCCGGCCGTAATGCTGACCGATTCGCTTGAAAGCGGTGGATTGCATATTCCACAAATCAAAGATTCGGAAGCCAAACAAAGACTGAAAAGCAAACTTTTCCCAGGCTCATCGGTCGAAAATCCCATTGATTTTCTGGCTACCGGTAATGCTGAACAGTTGGCTTCGATCATCGATGCCTGCGAACACGAATTTGATGAGATTGATGGAATGGCAGTCATTTTTGGCAGTCCGGGATTAAACCCGGTCAGGGATGTATATCAGGTACTGAACGAAAAAATGCAAACCTGCAAAAAACCAATTTTCCCCATCCTGCCTTCCGTTATCAATGTAAAAGACGATGTTGCCTATTTTATCGCACAGGGAAACGTTTATTTTCCTGATGAAGTTTTGCTTGGAAAAGCGCTCACTTCCATACTCAATACGGCCAAACCTTCAGGAGAAAAAATATTTCTGGACAACATTGATATTCCTGAGATTCGTAGGATTATTGATTCTGCTTCTGATGGATTTCAATCACCTGAAACTATTCACCGTTTATTTGCTGCTGCCGGAATCCCAATGGTCAGGGAGATTACAGTTACTACAGAAGAGGCTGCACTCGAAACAGCTCAACTGTTAGGATTTCCATTGGTAATGAAAATAGTTGGGCCTATACACAAAACTGAAGTTGACGGAGTGGTGTTGAATGTGAAAGACATGGAAACGGTGCAACGTGAATTTCACCGCATGATAAAAATAAAAGACACAACTGCAGTGCTGATGGCCGAAATGGCTACGGGAATCGAATTGTTTCTGGGAGCCAAATACGAAGACCGGTTTGGACATGTAATTCTTTGCGGAATGGGAGGAATTTTTGTGGAAGTGCTTAAGGATGTAACTTCAGGCCTGGCCCCGCTCACAATGTGCGAAGCTGCATCGATGATAAAAAGCCTCCGCTCCTACCAGATAATAAAAGGCTACCGGGGAAAGAATGGCGCAAGCGAGCGTAAGTTTGCCGAAATAATGGTGCGACTGTCAACTCTTTTACGTTTTGCCGTCGAAATCAAGGAAATGGATATCAACCCGTTAATAGGCAATGGCGATAAGTTGGTTGCAGTGGATGTAAGGATAAGGATAGAGAAATAAAGAATCCACCATCTTAGAAGGTGGATTCTTTGTTATATTTGATTTTCCATTTAATATGTCGTAATTTGTATATTAGAAGGGATATTTTATTCTGAAATAGAACTGAATGTCCGTAGTTGAAACAAATATATACTCTAAATCAGCAATATAATATGCTGAATATTTCAAATTGTGCTGCAATTTGCAGAAAAATATATATTTTGCAGAAAAAATTTATTTATGGATACTTACTTCTTAGGTGCGGGAATTCATAGAAATATCCTTATCGTTCTATTGTTATTTTTCTCCACTATACCTCATCCTGCTAGTGCGCAAGCCTTAGATGAGCGAGCCATGCAATTACGACAAATGCGTGACATACTGGCAGCAAATCCCGATACTTTAACCTTAAGAGAGAAGCAGGAACTTGTTAAGACTTTGGACGAGAAACTTAGCGAAATTGGCACCGCCATCGCGATAACGAAGAATTTTACTGAATGGCCACAATTACTCCAAGAGATTGTTGACTTACTCGCATTACCGGATTCAGAGACCAAGCATGTGGAAACGAAGCTTACTGCATTCGCCAAATGGGCTGATGCAACTAAGCAAATGATTAAGGTTCTGCAACCGGACGACAGACTGAGGATCGCTCCACAAACCGATATACCTTCCGGAACGATTGTCGAGTTTTCCGGGTCCGGAAACCTTACTACTCGTCCGTTTTCGGTCATGAAGGGGTGGAAAATCCAATGGAGCTACGATCCAAGTGATGCTCCTGGTGGCATCGGTGTATTCTCAATCACATTGTACAATGACACCGGAGAGTTAATCGACCTGATTACAACCCAGTTGAAAGGTGGGCGGAGTTCAGTCTATCGGGCAAAGGGCGGGCGATATTATCTTGAGATCAAAGCGATGGGAGGCTGGAAGGTCAAAGTGATTGACGTTGATTCATAGTGTGGATGAATCGTGAGTCAGAATAGCTCTGCCTAACATATCCATTAGGGAATAAGCAGAAGTATCAAACATGAAGAAATTAGAACAATCCGAAGTTCTTAACTATGCGATGGAGAGACGATCTCCATCAACCAATAGGCGACACTATGTTCGATGGAGACTGGGGAAAAACCACCTATGTTCTTACTTTGTAATAATTCTAATTGCATGTTTCATATTATCGAATTAGTTTGGAACAGTAACTTTATTGAATATCTTGATGTTGTGTTGTAATTTTAAGTCATGAATTGGAAACAAATAGATACTCTAAATCAGCAATAGAATATGCTGAATACTTGATATTATGCTACAACTTGTAATAAAATAAAAGTTAGGTCATAAAAATGCAGGAGCGATCAAAAACCGAAGAATATATAGTGAAGATTAAGGCATTAAGAGACCCACTTGACAAGCTGGCACAACTGTTTCGAGTTGATCCTCAAACTGGCAGAGAATTGCCTTTCGATAAATTTTCTTCGAACGACTGGCGTCGTAATACATTTGGAAATGCCTTAGTAAGGCTGCGGCAGTTTGTGGAGAATAACTTCTATTATATTGAGACTATGGGGTTGCTTGCTGTAGTAAGATATGTGTTTGAATTGAGTGTTTGGCTCCGGCTCTTTCAGAAAGATTCAAGATACAGTCTAATTTACTATCGAGAATTGATTAACTCGCAACGTAAATTTTACGCAGATACTCTTGCTCATTTACGGCGCGAAATAGAACTTCTAAACAGTTTTGCTGAGCGGGACAAGGAAGAATCAGATCAGGTTCTTCATAATAGTAAACAGATAAATTCTGCAATGGAATTTGGAGATCTCTTACGCAATGCGATGGATCGCGTTGACGCCGAAGCGAGTCGACATTTTTCAATCTACCTCGATGACGCAAAAATAAATGGTTATAGTTTTCAAGCCAATTTGATTGAGAAAAAAGTAGTGCCAAAGGCCGAACTTGCCATTAGTCAGATTGACGCTGAGTTGCGGGAGTATGAAAAACGGATTCCAGAGAATGTAAAAAAACTTGTAAATGGTCGGTGGCAATGGAGAGGGATGGCAGATAAAGCAGGGATAATGCATGAACACGACTACATTTATTCGTATGCGAGCAAATTGTTGCATGCGACGCCTGCGTCTCTTACAACAGATCAAAAGAATCTAGAAATTCTGGAAATATGCATCTTCCTGCGCTATATTTACGTTAAGATTCTAGAGATAATGGATATGGCACAGTCACAACCAGAATGTAAAATCAAACCTATGACCTAACCATGCAAATTCAGCTGACATAAAAAACCGCTCGGCGGATTAGAACCGTTAGAATTTTATGAAGGTCAAAAAGTTGAATGTTGTTCAAAATGTATTGACCCAAGCACTTCCTTATTTGTATCTATATTTACTGATGCGGAATAAAGATAGATGAACTGCTCAATCTTGCTCTGAATATAGCTTGTTGAGTACTTATCGGCGGTATTCTTTTCATCATTATTAATTCAATTATAGTCGGTGAAGGAGCCTCCGGTATCCACATACAATCGCAAGCTTACACTCCTTTTTTCTCTCATTTATTTCATCGAAGAAACTTCCCCTATTGAGCAAAGCTTTCAAAATGTAATCAAATTCTATGTTCAGTGCGTCTGAATTATCCGAAAGATTTGCAGGGTGGGTAAAAAAACTGATCCGATGACTGGAGCTCATCGGATCAGTATGTTGGAAAATTTTTTTTATCTGCTCGTTTTGGCTTCATCGCCAAAACAATCAGAATGGATTAATAATTACCCTAAGATATTAATTATTAGTCACAAAACAAAGAAAAACAACTCTTTTTTCAATCTAGTAAAGTAGAATTAAACAATCCAACGATTCCCGTGTTTATGATTTTGTATTTTTTATGCTGGCTGAGTGAAATCCTGATGCTCCTATGGTTTTCAGATTTAATATATTATCTGTAAATTGCCGGCTTATCGGAGTTGAGCCAATAAACAAATAGATATTTATCATAAATACATCATTACTAAATTACTAAAAATTTATTAATCTATACAAAATGGAAAATAACACATCTCCGAGCACATCGAGCAAATGTCCGTTTACCGGTGGAGCTCTAAAGCAAAGCGCTGGCGGTGGTGCGAGAAACCGTGACTGGTGGCCAAATCAGTTGAAATTGAACATCCTCCGCCAAAATTCTTCCCTGTCCAATCCGATGGGCGAGTCGTTCAACTACGCCGACGAGTTCAAAACCCTCGATCTGAATGCAGTGAAGAAAGACATCTTCGATCTGATGACCACGTCCCAGGACTGGTGGCCGGCCGACTACGGCCACTATGGGCCGTTCTTCATCCGGATGGCGTGGCACAGCGCAGGTACTTACCGCATAGCGGATGGCCGTGGTGGCGCGGGCTCCGGTACCCAGCGATTTGCGCCACTCAATAGCTGGCCTGACAATGCGAACCTCGACAAGGCTCGTTTGCTACTATGGCCAATCAAAAAGAAATATGGTAAGAAAATTTCATGGGCTGACCTGATGATCCTCGCTGGTAACTGTGCCCTCGAGTCGATGGGCTTCAAGACATTCGGTTTCGCTGGTGGACGCGAGGATGTTTGGGAGCCTGAGGAAGACATCTATTGGGGTTCTGAAGGTGAGTGGTTGGGAGACAAACGCTATACTGGAGACCGAGACCTGGAGAATCCTCTTGCTGCCGTTCAGATGGGCCTAATCTATGTGAACCCGGAAGGCCCTAATGGAATACCTGATCCGCTCGCAGCAGCTCGTGACATTCGCGAGACCTTTGGCCGCATGGCTATGAATGACGAAGAAACTGTTGCGCTTATTGCTGGTGGACACACCTTCGGTAAAACCCATGGTGCTGCCGATCCAGGCAAGTATGTGGGGCCAGAACCTGCAGCTGCGGGTATTGAGGAGCAAGGCCTCGGGTGGAAAAACACATTCGGTAGCGGCAATGGAGTCAACACGATTACGAGCGGCCTTGAGGGAGCCTGGACTACCACGCCAACGAAGTGGAGCAACAATTTTTTTTGGAACCTGTTCGGCTACGAATGGGAGCTGACCAAGAGCCCGGCCGGTGCGCATCAATGGAAGCCGAAACATGGCATGGGCGAAGGTAGTGTGCCGGATGCGCACGACCCCTCCAAGCGTCATGCGCCTATCATGTTGACGACCGACCTCGCCTTGCGATTTGATACTGCTTACGAGAAGGTTTCAAGACGCTTTCATGAAAATCCAGATGAGTTTGCATACGTATTCGCCCGTGCATGGTTTAAGCTAACGCATCGCGATATGGGTCCGATTGCACGCTATCTCGGTCCAGAGGTGCCTAAGGAAGAGCTGATCTGGCAAGACCCTATCCCAGCCGTTAAACATAAACTAATTGACGATAAGGACATCGCAGCGCTGAAATCTAAAATACTTGATTCAGGATTAACTGTGTCTCAACTGGTATCAACAGCCTGGGCTTCAGCATCAACATTCCGTGGCTCCGATAAGCGCGGTGGTGCGAACGGTGCACGCATTCGTTTTGCGCCTCAAAAGGATTGGGAGGTCAACCATCCGGATCAACTGGCTAAAGTGCTGGAGACTCTTGAGGGCATTCAAACAGCGTTCAACAGTGCTCAGTCTAACGGTAAACAGGTTTCGCTAGCCGACTTGATTGTTCTGGGCGGATGTGCAGGTATTGAAAAAGCAGCGAAGAATGCCGGTCATGATGTGAAGGTTCCTTTTACACCGGGAAGAGGCGATGCCTCACAAGAACAAACCGATATAGAATCATTTGCTGTCCTGGAGCCGGCTGCAGACGGGTTCCGCAACTATTTCAAGCCTAAACACGCTGTAACAGCAGAGGAAATGCTGGTTGACAAAGCGCAACTGATGACACTGACTGCACCTGAAATGACTGCTCTCGTAGGTGGCATGCGTGTCCTTTATGCGAACTTCGACAACTCTAAGCACGGAGTATTTACCAAGCGTCCAGAGGCACTCACCAATGACTTTTTCATCAACCTACTCGATTTGGGCACAACCTGGAAGGCATCTTCGGATTCCCAAGATGTTTTTGAAGGTCGTGATCGTGCGACAGGCGAACTCAAGTGGACGGGTACCCGTGCAGATCTCATCTTCGGTTCGAACTCAGAACTCAGAGCCATCGCTGAAGTCTATGGATGTGAGGATTCACAAGAGAAGTTCGTAAAGGACTTTGTGGGAGCTTGGAACAAGGTGATGAACCTTGGCCGCTTCGACCTTGCCTGATTTCAGAGTCGTATTATTTAATGTTAAGAGGTGGTCTGCAACAGGCCACCTTTTTAATTACCCCAATTAATCTGCATCTTCAATTTTTCCTGGGCGGATTTGTCATCCCTAACGTATTACTAGAAAGTTGCTCCATCCCGAGTACTCGGAAAACCGCGGCATTCGAGAACCGTACACAATTGCAGTGTGAGAGGCGCACTCCGTCAGCTAATTACTGGCGGAGCCGTCTACTCGATTGTGGTGCGTAATTGGTTACAAGAATGTCAATCCGACTTTTTTATTTAGACCCTTCTCGAAAATCCGAATCAGTGTCGATAATTGAATATTGACTTTAGCGTTTTCAATTTTTGAAATATAGCTTTTCTTAGTTCCTGCTTTTATCGCAAGTTGTTCTTGAGTCATATTTGCAGCTTTTCTTGCTTTCTTAAGCATCTCGCTTACGATGAACATTTGAGCACCTTCTTCATATTCATTTCGGCTATCAGTCCCAATTTTGCCGTGCTCTTTTTCTATGAGTTCATCAAATGTTTTTATTCCTTTATATTCAGTCATGTTTTTATTTTTTAGATTCAAAATACTCTTTCTTTATCCTCATTGCCTTTTCAATCTCATTCATTGGTGTTTTTTGTGTCTTTTTTTGAAAACCATTAAATAGAACAATCAGTTTTCCTTCGTCAAAACAACAGAACACTCGGTAAATATTTGATTGGTATTCGATTCGTATTTCATAAAGTCCATCATATCCTGTCATAGGAGATAAAAACTTTTCCGAGACTCTGTCAACCTGCTTTATTAATTCAAGTACATACTGAATTTTCTGTTTAACCTTTATGTCCAGTTTTTTATAAAAGTCGATGAAGTAGTCTCCGTGAAATATTATTTGTCTAGTCATATGCGAAAAGTTATCTCCAAAGATAACAAGTCATTGTCAAATTCCAAATATCTCAGTGAAATTGCGGTGTCTTTCATGAATCGAGTATTATTGCCCAACTGGGTAGCTTACGCCACCTAAGGAATTGAGATAAATTAAACTTTACGTTTCTGGCTTTATAGTGTAATTCCATTCACCATGAAATTCATGCCTTGTTATTTTCAACTTGTTCATTTCTTCATCACTTATTTTAATTAGCTTGTGTTCTCCTATATAACTCTTTTCAACGCTTTGATTATCAACTGCACTTTCCACCAGCCTCATGCGGCTTGCTTTAATTTGGCTAATTGTTTTTCCAGGTTTTTAATTTTTTCTTCTTTGAGTTTCTCCTGATTTTCAATTAGCAATCCCGGATTGTATTCTGTTTTTTTTAGCAACATAGTGTAAATTACTCTCGATAGTTTATGTGCAGTAGTTAAAGCTGCTCCCCGTCCACCTAACCTCGCTCGCATTCTGCGATAATAATCGCCAATTGGAGTTTTGTTGGTTGATAAACAGGAGGCTGCTTGTCTTAAATATTGTCCTGCCTTATTGTTTTTCTTCATCATTTTACTACTGATGATTTTTCCTCCGGAGATTTTTGTGTTTGGAGTCAGATTGAGCCAAGCTGCAAAGTGTTTAGCGCTATTCCATTTACTCATATCTACACCCACTTCTGATATAAATTCCAATGCTGTCACGTCACTTATCCCTGGTATTTTACACAAATCTACTCCAGATATTGCAATCAGATAAGGCGAAATTGCAAAATCAAATTGATTCTTTCTTGGCTTTGCCTTCGACTTTTTTTTTGTTTCTTCCAAACAAGTAATATCTCCTTCTTTTATTATAGCAACCTGTTAACATGCATCTGTGCGAAGCAGAAACTGAACTTGGTGGCTATCTGTTCCGGGAAATCAGGCGACTGGGCAAAGACGGCCATCAGACCGCTATTATAACCACACATCCCACATTAGAAACCAATCTTGTTGCCGGACGCATGTTTGGAAGATGGTGCCAGGAGAACTTCTTCCGATACCTTATTGAGGATTATGATTTTGACAAAATGACCAGCTTCGGTACCGAAGCAATCGATTTGGACAAAGAAGTAGTAAATCCTGAATATCGGAAGCTAACACATCAGATAAAAAAAATACGTGAAAAAATCCAACGGCTTCAAGCCCGGTTCTTTCCTCTTGTGCAAAAAGCCATTGATGATTCATTAGACGAACTGCCTGCCATTACAATCAAGCAAATGGAGTATAAAACCATGATCGACAAGCTGGGTGAAGATGAAAATAAACTTGTTACGCAAAGAGCCCAGGTGAAGCCAAGAATAAAGCTCTGCCAAATGCCAGAGCAAGTACGGTACAACAAACTTAAAACAGAAAGCAAATTGCTGATGAATGTTATCCGAATGATTTGTTACAGGGCTGAATCTTCCGTGGCTACATGGATGGCTCCATTTTTAGCTAAAGCAGAGGATGAAAACGGATGGTGGTCAAACAGATAATATCAAGCAATGCTGATCTGAACCCAGATTACAAAAACAATACATTAACAATTAAACTTCACTCACTACCTGCTCAAAGATTTAATGTAGCAGCTTGGGAATTAACTAAGATACTCAATGAAACTGA
>JANONW010000170.1:0-7320 GCA_031421065.1 Prolixibacteraceae bacterium | reverse complement strand
CAGGAAGGTCGGCACAAAAATCGACGATTTGTTTCCCGATAAACTTTCCGTATTCGTTATGCAGAAAGGCAAAATCAAGCGCATTTAGTCCCGAAGCAGTAATGAGTTTGTTAACCCATTTGTGAGAATACGAAATGGTATTGACCTTCAGAACTTCAAAACTCCACTTCGTATCGAAAGTAAACCTGCTGGCCACCAAATCAAGTCCATCAATTGATGTGCCCGACATACAGCCTATGCTTAGATAACTTTTTGTCATTTGTAGAAGTTTGCTTTATAAGTACTTGTGTTGTCTTTAAAGTCGGTGACAGTTAAGTTCAATTCATGATTTTTACCGAGCTGAATCCTACTTTTATCAAACGTATAACTGATTAATTTGTTTTTAAGATCGTACTCAAACAGCACCCATTGGCAGTTGATGGTTCCGCGGATGGTTTCAATTCCTGAAAGATTGTCGGTAATTGTGAACCTGATCCTATTGGTTTCAGTTAGTGTTTTTTTATTGGCAATACTTAGCGGAACAATTTTGGGGGCAACCGTGTCAACAGCCAACGCATAATTTCCCAGTACGCGGATGTTTCCTTCCACCCAACCATCAACAAATTTTCCGGTAGCAGAGAAAATTTGTCCGGTTGCCGGGTCAACCTGGGCAAGCATCACTTTCGATTGCAGTTTCTCCGGAAGGTTCACTGCTTTTATCCTCAGCGGGCAGGCAAAATGCAGCGGGACATAAGCATTGTGCAATTTATAAACAGGTGAATAAAATTTTTGATTGGCCGGTTTCTTTTCGTATAAAAATTCCACATCATTGTACAAAGCCCCTTCAGGGACAGTGAATTCGATGTCATCGTTTCGGATAAGGTTGTTCCGGTTGAATTTAAATTGTTCCCCTTTTGGTTCGGGCTTTGTAAAAGTTGCTTCCCGCGATTGTATTTTAAAAGAAAGAGAAGTGGCATTTCCGTAGGTGTCCGTTATTTCATATTTGACCTCATGAAGTTTCCCATCGGTAGCTTTAAATATCCCGCCTTTTTCGTTTTTGTCGTAAATATTCAGTTTGTTTCCCGGTCCAATCCATGTGCGGTATAGCCGGCGTTTTGAACGGATGGCCTGTTCGTAATCGATGTGCGAATTGATGTATTTCGACTCTTCGATCGCAAAATGATCCATGGTGAATGAATAAACCAATTCGTCGTCAATACTCAGTTTCAAACTGTAAATACCACAATGGTTAAGGCTTCCGTCGAGTAAGTCGATGGCCTGCACGCCAAATCCGATTTTGCCCCAAACCGGAACTGGCTGATTGACTTTTAACTGATAGGCATTTCCATTCAGAATCGTTTCGAATCGTTGCGGTAGTTGTTTTCCTGAAACGCCTGCATCGTCCGAAACAGGATAAACCATCAATGCCTGAATGACGGGTTTGGTTTTGTCTTTTACCGGCATGTTAAACTGCAAGGGGTTCAGCATCATTGTTTGATCTTTAACCTTTCTGATTTCGAAATGCAGATGTGGCCCCCCGGAGCTGCCGGTATTTCCGCTTTTTGCTATCTGTTCCCCCTTTTTTACTTTCAAAGTATCGGCAGGAACAGAATGGTCGATGGCAAAAGTCTCTTTTTCGTACTGGATTTTCCGTATGTAATTTTCAATTTGAGGTGCAAAACTCTGGAGGTGGCCATAAAGGGTAGTTGTGCCGTTCGGATGCCCGATATACAATGCATTTCCGTATCCTGAAGGAGAAACCACGATCCGCTCTATATTTCCTTCGGCAGCAGCATAAACAGGCAACCCGGTCCGTCCCTGTGTTTTTATGTCGATACCGCCATGGAAATGATTGGTCCGCAATTCAGCGAAATTTCCGGAGAGGAAAAATGGAATTTTCATTGGCGCCCCATAGTAATTTGGATCTATTTTTTCCAGAGGTTGGGCGATGGATGATAATCCGGTAAACAGAAATATTATAATTTTAAAAATTCTTTTCATCCTAAATTTATTTGGTCTGCGAAAATATAAAACTTATCCATTCCATCCGTCAGATGGCAAGTTTCGGTAAAAACGAAATAATCGGCCGCAAATTTCATGTATTGGTCAAAAATGTTAATTTTGTCGATGAAAGTAAAATGAAATGACTGATCTGGAGAAAAACCTACTGTTAGAGTTTAAGCTTAAAGTGAAGCAGATGATTGCTAAACACGAAAATCTTAAACAGGAAAAGGATCAGTTGCATGGAAAAATTGAAAGTCTTGAAGAAACTATCAATCATCTTCGTCAGGAAAATAGTTTGCTTGAACAGAAATATGAAAATGTGAAATTGGCTAAAATGTTGGTTGCATCTGACGATGATAACAAGGATGCAAAAAACAGGATTCAAAAATTAGTGCGGGAAATTGATAAATGTATTGCTCTTTTAAACAAGTAATACAAAAATAAATGACAGACAAGCTTTCTATAAAGATCAAAATTGACGGACGTGAATATCCGCTGAAGGTGGACAGGGACGATGAGGAAAAATACCGGAAAGCTGCCAAAATAATAAATGATATAATTCTACAGTACCGTCAAAAGTATTCAAGTAGCAGTACTCAGGATTTTTTAGCAATGACTGCTTTTCAGTTTGTGTTAAAAACAATTGATCTTGAAGAAAAAGTTGACCGTTCGCCATTGTTTGACGAGTTGAAAAAACTGAATGAAGAATTAAGTGATTATCTGTCGTTGAAGGAATAAAATTTTATCATATATACAAAACCCGCATTTTATATCTAAATTCCGGAGTTCTCTTTCAATTTCAGGATTTTAGGTTAAAAATGCGGGTTTATTTATTTAGTGTAAACAAGTTTAATTTAATAACAAATGGAGATTATATATGCCATATCGGGCTTTTTAGGTGGAGGGGTACTTTCCTATTTTATGTGGGACAAGGCTCTTCACAGCAAAAAAAAGAAAATTGTGACTGAAGCGGAAGCTGAAGGTGAAGTAATTAAAAAAGACAAAATTCTACAGGCCAAGGAGAAATTCCTGCAGTTGAAATCTGATCATGAAGAATACATTACGGAGAAAAATATCAAGGTCAACAGTTTCGAATCAAAATTGCAACAGCGTGAAACAGGAATCAACCAACGTAGGGAAGAACTTACCCGTAACATTAAGGAATTTGAAACTTCAAGGCACGAAGTGGAAGTTATCCGCGAAAATCTGACCATTCAGCTTGACCTGCTTGAAAAGAAGGAAAATGAAGTTGAAAACCTTCACAAACAGCAAGTTGAAAAACTTGAAGTGTTGTCAGGTTTGTCTGCAAATGAGGCAAAGGCACAATTGGTCGAATCGTTGAAGAACGAAGCCAAAACAGAGGCCATGTCATACATTAACGAGATTATGGAAGAAGCCAAACTTTCGGCCAACAAAGAAGCCAAGAAAGTGGTGGTTAAAACCATCCAGCGTGTTGCAACCGAAACCGCAATTGAAAATTCAGTAACTATTTTTCATATCGAAAGTGATGAGATAAAAGGCCGCATCATTGGTCGCGAAGGCCGTAATATCCGTGCGCTCGAAGCTGCCACAGGTGTTGAAATTATTGTTGACGATACTCCTGAAGCCATTGTACTTTCAGGATTTGATCCGGTACGTCGTGAGATTGCCCGTCTGGCACTGCATCAACTGGTAACCGATGGCCGTATTCATCCGGCACGCATCGAAGAAGTTGTTGAAAAAGTACGCAAACAGGTTGAAGAAGAAATTATTGAAACAGGGAAACGTACCACCATCGATTTAGGTGTTCACGGTTTACATCCTGAATTAATCCGCATGATCGGTAAAATGAAATACCGTTCGTCTTATGGACAGAATTTGTTGCAACACTCACGCGAAGTGGCGAATTTATGCGCCATTATGGCCACTGAATTAGGTTTGAATGCCAAGGCTGCCAAACGTGCCGGGTTGCTTCATGATATTGGGAAAGTGCCCGACGATGAACCGGAATTACCACACGCAGTATTGGGTATGAAACTGGCAGAACGCTTCAAAGAGAAACCTGATATTTGCAATGCCATTGGTGCTCACCACGATGAAGTGGAAATGACCAGTTTGCTTTCTCCGATTGTTCAGGTTTGTGACGCTATTTCAGGTGCACGTCCTGGCGCCCGCCGCGAAGTGGTCGAATCCTATATCAAACGATTGAAAACACTTGAAGAACTTGCCCTTTCATATCCGGGAGTGCTGAAAACTTATGCCATTCAGGCTGGCCGCGAATTGAGGGTGATTGTAGGAAGCGATAAAATCAGCGACAAAGATTCAGAACAATTGTCATTCGATATTGCAAAACGCATACAGGACGAAATGACCTATCCGGGACAAATAAAAATTACCGTGATCCGCGAGATGCGTGCAATCAGCTACGCAAAATAAATAGCTACAAACTACATTAATCAAAGGCCATTCGTCAACTGATGGATGGCCTTTTTTTGTTTGGCGTGAAAATTCATTGCTGAAACATCACCTGTAACATAGTTTAAGTCGTTGCATCAAAAGTTAAAACCCCTCATCCAAACTTTATGGATTATATCGGTCATCATTATAAATTCATAGAAAGAAAATCCCGTAGATAAATATGTTGAATACCATTACGCGTATTTCCGGCAAATTCATCCATCGAAACTACCATTTTGGGATAGTTGTCTTTAATCTTCTCTAAATTTCCAAATTCACGGTCTATTGTTGCTTGTTCATGAAGCATATAACATACTTGAACATATATAATTTCGCCTTTTCGGGTTCCTACAAAATCAATTTCATTTTGCCCCACTTGGCCTATTTTCAGTTCATAATCGTTATACAGCAAATGATTACAAACTGCATTTTCTATTATTTTGGCAATATCAGCCTGTTTATATTCAAAAATAGCATTACGCAGACCTAAATCTTCAAAATAATATTTTTCACCGATTTCAAATATTTTTTTACCAATAATATCCATTCTCTTCATTTTATGTATCAAATATGCGTTGGATAAATGATTCAGGTATCCTATTATTTGAGAGGTAGCAATGTTGGTTTGTTGAGATTTTAAATAATCACTGATCTTTTTTGCTGAAAAAAGCTGTCCGATATTATCTGCCAAAAACACGACCAGATTCTCCAAGAAGGCTGTATTACGTACTTCATTTCGCATGATGACATCACGATATATAACCGTGTTATAAACCCCTTTTAAATAATCATACACAATCTCATCCTCCAACTCCAGATGTTTCAAAAAAGGAAGTCCGCCATATTTAAGATATTGGTTGAGTGAAGCATTGGTATTGTCTAATTTGTGAAAGCTAAGAAACTCAGTGTAAGAAAGACTGTAAACAGGAATTTCAATATATCTACCACTTAAATAGGTGGAAAGCTCGCCCGATAACATATTGGCATTACTGCCCGTACAATATAAGTCGTATATAGGATTTAACAACAAACTCCTCATCGCTTTTTCAAACTGCTCAATCTCCTGTATTTCATCAATAAAAACGTAATTCTTAACTCCTGGCATGGTGTTCTTCTGAACATAATCATTTAAGTCGGAAGCAGTCTTTATCGAATCAAACACAAGATTTTCCTTGTTTATATAAAGAATATTGGCTGACTTATCCTCTTGCTCAATATGTTGAATTGTTTGCTTCAGGATATAACTTTTACCAACACGACGCTGCCCTGTTAAAACCTTTATGAGTGGTTTCCCATGAAAGGGAAGCAGTTGATCCTGGTATTTTTTGCGAATAATAATATCTTCTTGCATAATTTCGATTGAATTTGTATACTACATAAGTCTGCAAATATACAAATACGTTTGATATAAACTACACATTTATAAATATATTTATTTTTGTAGTTTATAACTGTCAACTATCAATGGAGCTTGCCACATTATTATTAACTATTTGCCTATTACCGCCAAATTCGGTCATCCTACTATAATTGAGTGCATTACCAAATTTAATTTTGTTAAAGAAACCTCCTGTAACCTGGCAAGATACCGGTGCTGAACTTTTGTAGCGATATGAACACTTGTGTAGAGTGTGGCACCGGACTGATCGTGGAAAAAGTAAAATCAAGGGTCGTGTATACAGTGGCGTATGGCCAGATAGGTGCACGGGAAACTATCAAAGATACATTTTACACGTTGATTCCACGTGCGAAGGACATGCGCCGCATTTGTCAACCTGTCTGGATGGCATCAGCGGTTTTGTTTTGTATAGCCAAAAGGATACAGAGTGAAAACTCAACCAGTTTGCAAACATCCTTCGAGAAGGTAAAAAAACTTTTTGGCGCCCCGCTATGTAGCGTTCACGATATGGGACGAAGAATAATTAGTGCGCTGGATCTGGTTTTTGTAGCCGTAATCCGGTATCAAACACAGGCATTGGGAAAAGTGGCAGGCGGAAAACAATTGGCGGAAAAATTATTTTATCAAGTCGCCGGGCAAGACAAACTTACCTCAAAAGAATTTCTCCTTGGAACCCTTTACGGATATTTGCTGAATTTGAAATCGCACGAGAACAAGTGTGAAGGGTACGGATTCCCCTTTGACCGGCCTAAGGTGCGATATTACAAGCAAAATAGTTTACTTCGACCAATTGCGCAACATTATGCGGATCGCTATTTTATCGTAAGCTCAAACATCTGTTCCGGCGTTTACACGGGCGACCCAGTGTAAGCAAGGATATTGATTACCTGCCTGAAGAAATAGCACTCATCGAAAACCTTAAAAATCAAGATTATATAAAGACCGTATTGACCTCCATCGACAACCTGCCCTTTGAATTTGCAAAACTTGACATCCTCAAAATAGAGTTACCTTTCGAAAAAAATGATTTGAATTTGAAAGTCTCTCAAAAATTAATACGTACCTTAAAACGATTCGAACCTCTCAAAACAATTACAAGAATTGAATAAATGAGGTCAAACAAGGTTGGGCCAACCGAATTTGGCGGTAATAGAAAGGGACATATAAAAACATACATGGCAAAGGCATCAGTTTGCGCCGGCTTGTGATATGGAACCATCAGAGTTGCAGAAGGATGTATTATAAATTGCGATACCAGCTACAACCGCTAAAAAAGGAGTTGGATCGAACGGAACGGGGGCTTGGACGTAAACAAATAAAAACAAATGGGGACGGCAGCTTACGTAAGAACAACGCACGTAATGACCTACAATTAAAACGCGACCAGTTAATAATTGATATAGAGAGGACTAAATCAGAATTTAAAGCCTGTCCCGAAAAAAACTAATTGCGGTCCTTAAAGAATTTTTGCCGGATGAAAGAGATTTAATCCCGGTATTAGA
>JANONW010000169.1:0-1741 GCA_031421065.1 Prolixibacteraceae bacterium | reverse complement strand
GGGCAGCGCACGGTAGGCGTCCCACTGCTGCTGCCGTTCCTGCGGGCTCAACTGGCGCGCTTCCTGGAAATTGAAACGTGCGGAACCGCGCTCTTGGGGCGACAGACGCGACCACTCCGTCAGCCGTTGCTGCACGCGGCTGCGTTCCTCGGGCGGCAACGCCGGAAAGCGGCGCGCGATCTCGGCCCACTTCTGCTGTTGCGCCGGGCTGATCGACGACCAGTCGCCGCGCAACGGCGCCAGCACGTTGCGATGCGGCGCCGGCATGTCGTCCCAAACCAGCGGCCCGGTGGCGGCCAGCCCCTGCGCCACCGCGCCGCCAGCCACCAGCAGGCCAACGGTCAACCATCCAGCCAGGGCGAGCAAGACGCGCTGAAGGTTCACGGACGCGCCGACTTCAGGTACTCGACGAAGCCCTGGTCGCGGTACGCCTCGGGCGGCAGGGCGTCGGCCAGGATCGCGGCATCGACCTCCACCACGGCGTCGATCTGCGTGCGCATGTAGTGGTTGTCGATGAGCAACAAGCCGCCGAGAAGAACGGCAAAAGGAATCAGCGAGCCCAGGCGCAGCCACCATGGCGCATCGCTGGGGCCGCCGGCAACGCCGAGCACCGCGGCGCCGCCCGAGCTGCCCAGCACGGCAGGCGTGGAGGCGTGTTGGGCTTGTGCCAGGCGCGCCGCAGCGACGGCACGGTCGTGCGCGAAGCGCAGGCGCGCATCGATGTCCGCCGGCATCGCGCTGGCTTGGTATTCGGTCAAGGCCGAGGCCAGCCGGGCCGCGAAGCGCTCTTCGAGCCCTGCGCGCGTCGACAGGGGGATGTGCAGTGTGGTTGTTTGGTTCATAGCGTGACTCCCTTGGTGCGCAGAGCCTTGGCCAGTGCGTGTACCGCCCGGGAACAGTGCGTTTTCACACTGCCTTCCGAGCACCCCATGACCGACGCGGTCTCTGCAACATCCAGTTCCTCCCAGTAACGAAGCAAGAATGCTTCCCGTTGACGCGCCGGCAGTTGCGCCACCTGGGCATCGATCGCCTTCAGCACCTGCATTCGGCTGACCGAGTCGGCGGCGTTTTCGGTGCTGGTGCGGTTGCCCGAGGTGTCGAGCAATTCCAGCAGGTCGAAGTCGCCGCCATCGTCATCAGCGCCCTCGAAGTCCGACAGGTTGACGAACAGGGCGTTGCGGACCTTCTGGCGCCGGAACCAGTCCATCGTGGCATTCGACAGGATGCGCTGAAAAATGAGCGGCAACTCAGCTGGCGGACGCTCGATGTACTTCTCGGCCAGCCGAATCATGGCGTCCTGCACGATGTCCAGCGCAGCGTCGTCGTTGCGCACCGTGTACGCGGTGCGCGTGAAGGCGCGCTTTTCGACGCTCTTGAGGAAATCGGAGAGTTCTTTGTCGGTGGCCAAGGGCGACGGGAGCACAGGGCCCCCGGCGTGGGAGCGCGGCGGATTATGTCATCGGCCTTGCAGGCCGCACCGGTGCTGGCGTTGCGCGGGGCCAGGGGCCGTGGCGGATGCCATAATGCGGCGTCGCACAACACGTTTTTCTGGTCTGTTGGGCTGCCCGACCCGGGCGCCATCACTTGACTGCGCAGGTTCCACATCCGCCTCACAAGGGCGCGAGGAGGAACACCGATGGTTTTTCGTCAGAGAAAATCACAAAGGTTCGAAATGGACATGTCTGCCGCCGAAGTCAAGCGTGCCGCATCGGCACACGCTGCTTCAACCCAAGATCCCGAC
>JANONW010000168.1:0-1724 GCA_031421065.1 Prolixibacteraceae bacterium | reverse complement strand
GCCGGCATCGCCGCGTTGTTCAAACAGCTGCATCCAAGCTGGTCACCGATGGCCATCAAGTCAGCGCTGATGACCAGCGCGTCGGATGTTCTGGACGTCACCACCGAAGCCGGGCGCATCTTCCGCCAGGGCGCCGGCCATGTGCGGCCCAACCTGGCCATCAACCCCGGCGTGGTGTTCGACTCTGGCATCGACGACTGGCTGGGCTTCTTGTGCGGCGTCGGCAATCGCAACGCGCCGGACTGCGCCACGCTGCGCATCGACCCCAGTGACCTGAACCTGGCCTCCATCGCCATCGGCGACATGGCCGGCATCCAGACCGTCAAGCGCCGCCTGACCAACGTCAGCGGCAACCCGGCCACCTTCCACGCCACGCTCAGCGGCCTGAGCGGCTTCAGCGCCGTGGTCAACCCGAGCGCACTGAGCCTGGCTGCCGGCCAGACCAAGGAAGTGGCCATCACCTTCACGCGCACCTCGGCGTCGTTCAACGAATTCGACGGCGGCCAGCTCAGTTGGAGCGACGGCCAACGCACGGCGCGCATTCCGGTCGTGCTGCGGCCGATCGCGCTGGCCGCGCCGGCCGAGGTCACGGCCAGCTACGCCGTGAAGTTCGGCTACAGCGGCGCCTTCACCGCCGTGGGCCGCGGCCTGGTGCCTTCGGCCGTGACCAACGGCACCGTGACCGACGACCCCAGCGACGGCGCATGCAGCCTGAACACCCCCAACGCCGTGCTGACCACGGTGACAGTGCCGGCGGGCACCACGCACGCGCGCTTTGCCCTCTTCGACGCCGACGTCAAACCCGGCAGCGACTTGGACCTGTGCGTCTTCCACATCGGCACGAAGGTAGGTGAGAGCCTGACGGCCACCGCCACCGAAACGGTGAACCTGGTCGACCCGGCACCAGGCGTCTACACCGTGGTGGTGCAAGGCTGGGGTGTCGTCGGCAGCAGCCCCTTCAAGCTGCACAGCTGGCTACTCGGCAACGCTGCGGCGGCCAACATGGTGGTGACTGCGCCAGCGGCCGCCAGCATCGGCCAAAGCGGCGCGATCACGCTGAGCACCAGCGGCTTGACACCCGGCACGCGCTACCTCGGTGCCGTGGCCTACAGCGGCACACCGGGCTTGCCAACAGCCACGCTGGTGCGCATCGATTCCTAACATTTAAACCGAACGCTCAATTTACTCAAGGAGACGACCCCATGGCCTTCAACTATTCCATCAGCGGCGTGCCCGACATTGACCAGAAATGGGAAGGCCTGCCGCAAAACGGCGCGAACTATTGCGTGCCGGCTTCGATGTTGAACTGGATGTACTACTACGCCGCGCGCGGCTGGCCACAGGCCTTGACCTGGCAAACCAGCATGCCCTGGCACGAGGTGTTCAACCTGCTGGCCATGGGCGAGTACATGGACACCGACGCTGAAACCGGCACCAACACGAGCAACGCGCTGGACGGCATGAGCGATTGGCTCGACGACCACGGTCTGCTCGCCTACGTCAAGGCCCGGCGCGCACGCGAAGGTCAAAACGTCACCTACAAGAGCATCCGCAACCAGCTGCAAGCGGGTGCGACCCTGTCGGTCTCGCTGGGCCGCTATTTGCTTGATGACGGTGAGTTCGAGGCCGTATTGCTGGTCGTCGTTCTTCAGCCAGGCGTTGACGCCGGCGGCGTAGGACTCGAGCAGGGTGCGTGTGCCGGCTGACAGCGAGTTCACGCTCTC
>JANONW010000167.1:0-16639 GCA_031421065.1 Prolixibacteraceae bacterium | reverse complement strand
TTTACGCCTTCAAAAAGCCATTCTTTGGGCTTGTATTCCATAAAATACTGCCGCAAAACCGGCAACACTTTCTTTGATAATGAAGTATATCTGTCTTTTCGTCCTTTCGCTTGTTGCACAAATACTTTCATCCTTTCGCTGTCAATATCTTTAATTCTTAGGTTAACAACCTCACTCAGGCGCAGCCCATGGTCAGGTCATCAGCAACTTCAGGAGCAGTCGATTTGCCAAATTCCTTCGAACTTTCACGACCGGTCATATATTTGGCTCCGGCAAGCACTCCAATGGTTGCATCGCCGGTGCAGTCGGCAAAAAGAGGCGCCGAAAACAATAACTTCTGTCCGGTTTCGGTGTTGGTTGCCTGGATACTTTCAATGCGGCCATCCTTCATATTCACTATATTGGCATGGTTGTTCAGGAAAAGATGGATGTTCTTTTCATTCCTGACGGCTGCCATTTTCTTATCGTCTTCGTAATTCTCGTATGGGCGTGCATTTCCTTCTTTTGACGGGCCAATCTCGTTTACCAGATTGCCCAAATTCGGATAGGGCTCGAGATTGATACGGCCACCCAAATGAACCCGAACTTCCGAACTGTTGTTTCCGCCCAGGACAGGACGATCCTGTACCAGCGCCACTTTCAGGCCAAGCCGTGCAGCCGAAATAGCCGCGCAGGTTCCTGCCATCCCTCCACCAATTACTACAAAATCAAATTGCCCGGCATCATTCACCTGAACGGTTGAAGGATTTAGTTCTGCCCTTAATTCAGCCATCTTCTGAACATCCGAAGGCGGCATAAAACTTAGGTCGGAAGTGAACAAAATGGCATCGCAACGGCCATTAAAGCCGGTTAAATCTTTGAGCGAAAGGGTACTGCTTTTCTTTTTTACGTCGATGATCCCACCGTCCTGCCAGCTCCAGTCCATCGCTTCGGTTCCGAAAACGGGAGCAACTGTTTTGCCATTAATTAAAACCTGAAATTTTCCGGGAGCATCTTTATTGTTCCAACGGGCAGCCCAGTTGCGGGTACGGACAAACATCCGGTATTTGCCAGGTTCAGAAAACTGAACTGTTGTAGAGGCATCTTTCACAGGGATGCCCATTCCGTGAGCAATCAGGAAAGGCGAGCCCATTTGGTCCATAAACTGCTGATCAACCGCCCAGCCACCTTTGTTGGCAAAGCTTTCGGCTTCGATCAGAATCGTTTTTCTCTGAGCATGAACGCCAATACCGAGAGAGAACAACAAAATCAAAAAAAATAATTTATTCATATTGAGTTGGTTTAGATTTAGAAATCATGTTATAACAAATATTTATAAGCCGGGATTACTTCTATTTCATAAGCATCTTCTTTAATAAAATCGGTATTGGAAAAAGTCACTATAGTCGCTTTGTGCAGGTTAAAAAAACGCATCGCCTGAAGTAACCCATTCTTTTCACGTTTCAGATTATCTGGCGTAAGTTCGTAACACACTTGTACCAATTCAACAACACTACCGTTTTTCATGGCGACAAAATCACATTCACCTTTCTCGTCAAAATAGTAAAGCTCAGTGTATTTTCTTCTTAAATGTAAAAATATCAGATTTTCAAGTTTTCGTCCCAAATCTTCGGTCATTGCAGTTGAAATGACGTTTACCAAGCCCAAATCAATAGCGTAAACTTTTCGGGGATTGATCAGTTGCGCCTTAGCGGAATGTCTGAACATCGGCAGAAAACTTACCAAATACGAAAGTTCCAAATGAGAAAACCAGCTCAAAACTGTACTTGTTGCGCCTATCGAAAGTGGCTGCTTGAGTTTGGTTGCTGTTATACGATTACCAATATTGGAAATAAGATAGGATGCCAACCGATGAAGACTTTTTATATCCTTTATTCCGTAGCGTGTTACAATATCACGGATGAGTACATCGTCAAAAAGCGCAGCCAATTGTTCTTCATCGCCATTTTTTACAAATTCAGGAAAACCACCAGTTTGCATATAGTTTTTTAAGCTTTCCGACGAAGGAGTTAAGGCTCTGAAAGTGAGGAATTCACTATATGAAAACGGGAAAAGTTCTTGTGTTATATGCCGTCCGGTAAGTCTGGTCCCTAATTCTTTACTTAGCAAAGAGGCATTTGATCCGGTGATAATCACCTTAAACCCTTCGTCCAGCTTTTGACGAACATACATTTCCCAACCTTCGACCAATTGCAACTCATCGAAAAACAAAGTACTTGCGCCTTTCTGCGCAATTATATTATCTAAACGGGAGAAATCCAAAAGCGAAAATTCATACAGTTGCGGAGATTCAAAATTAAGAAACAGCACAGGCTCATTGTCCATTACTTTCATCATTTGCATTAAAAGTGTGCTTTTCCCACAACGCCTGATGCCTGAAATAATTAATGCATGTGAAGACAAACTTTTCACAGCGGGTACAAGTTCACGCTTCAGCCCCGTATCTCTCAGAGAGATACGAATCTTTTGTTGCTCTACGACATGCGCTATTGCACTTTCAAGAATCATATCAATATAATTTGTTTGCAACAAAAATACAAATTTGTTTGATACTATCAAACAAATTTGTATTCTATCATACTACAACTTTCTATTTGCCTGATTTTATTCATATTTCAGCCATGCTGTTGCCTTGCAGTCTTTATCTGCTACAAACCGGATCCATCTTGACTGGAAAGTCTCCGGAAACATGTATTCAAACGTTTCGCCTGATTTAACCGTCACTTCCTGATAAGTCATCCACGGGCCGTGACCAATCGGTTCAACTTCGATTTTAAAGGTAACGGCTTCTTTCGAATCATGCGAAAGCGACAAACTCCGTTGATCGTAAAATCCAATCAGGTAAGGGTCAGACGCAACACTTGCTTTTACTGCTGAGTTTTTCCATGGACCGCCTTCACCAACCGGTTTACCTGCTTGCCATAAATCGTCAATGACACCGGCCCAAATCGCAGCGTTGCCATCTTCAGAAACAATTACATGCGGATTGCCATTGGCAGTTTTCTGATCAATTCCAGTCATGATAAGCATTCCACGGTAAGAAGCGTAATCG
Source organism: Prolixibacteraceae bacterium (assembly GCA_031421065.1). Taxonomy (GTDB): domain Bacteria; phylum Bacteroidota; class Bacteroidia; order Bacteroidales; family Prolixibacteraceae; genus Aquipluma. The sequence continues at coordinate 13,587 of JANONW010000167.1, read as the reverse complement.
TGAATACGGAAATTGTGCGAAGCTACCGGACGGATTTTGGCAAAACCATCCGCATTCTCAGCAGGAAGTTCGTAAAATGTTCCTGAACAGTTCAGCAAATCGCGCTCGGTGGCTACTTCACGGCAAATACGCAAAACTGAATTGTTTGTCAAATCGGCATATTTCGGATTGCCTTTTGGAAGTCTCCAGCGGCGGCCTGAATCGTCAGTAACCAATACCGAAGCCTCATCAATATTGATTACCTGTTGAGGAATGGCAAATTTTTCGCGGATAAATGAAGCTGTTTCAGCATCCTCTTTTTTCACCAGGTTCATCAACGAATCTAGTTCGTAATAGCCATTTTCTGTAAAGCTATTATCCGAAGCTGTTCCGGCCAAAACGCCTAATTTGCGGCGATTGTGGCCCAATCCCCAGAGTAATCCGGCATTGGTTTCGGTTTCTGAAACATTCGACAAACCTGCAAATATGGCATCGGAAGTATTGCTGCGGTTATCTTTTTGAGCGTATGAAAAATGAACAGTGGCTTTGGTTGCCTGATCAGTTTTTACGCGAATCCATTCGCCTTTTTCAGCTACAATGAAAGGTACATTGGCCGATTCTCCAGCTTGAACTGAAACCGATTTCAAGGTCTTCCAGCTATTATTTCCGTTTTCGTCCACTTCAAAAGTAAATGAAACAGTTTGCTTTCCTTCGTTTTTAATCCAGGCAGAGCGGTTGTCCCAACCTGCAAACAGGAAAGGTTCTGAAACTGTACCGGCTTTAATTTCTTCTGAAATCCAGACTGCGCCTTCGGCTGTATTCGGCCCCAGTTGATCGGGTTTTTCAGGAGAAGTGAACCACAGGTTGGAATTTGATTGGCCGGGCCCTTCGATAGCGCCTTTAACTTTTCGCTTGTTGAGGAATTCTTTCTGGGCCGAATCGTCGCAACCAAAAACCAATTGATTATTCCAGCGGGTGAAGTCGCCAATCACTTTCAAGTAAGCCGAACGTGGCCGAATACCGGCTGAGCTGGCGGCAGTAAATGTCCCGGGGAATCGCCAGAACAGGCCGTGCATCGTCATCAGGTAGTCAGGTTTTTCAGCAGTGCCAATATCACGGATGCGCGGCCACTCAGTGTTCCAGCCATGCGCGCCGTCGTAAGTGTGACTGGCTTTTGGCAAACGATAAAAGCCCCAACCTGTTTCAGGATTCCGGACACCCAAAAGAACAGATTTATGATCCCAACCGGTTGCCCAAATCGGATCGGTTTCAGGATTAGAGTTGCCATAAATTCCGCCCGGCCCGGTCACTTCAACAAACTGGTTGCGGTGAACTACTTTCCAGTCTTTGCCATTCCATTCGGCCAAAGCACCTGCTTCAATATCAAATTTTTTCAATGCCAGTTGGTTGGCTTCCCCGTTGTTGGAATACACCATCACCCCCTGACCGGAATACAATCCTTTGCCATGAGCACCTGGCAATGTAGCATTTTCCGGATTCACCCATGAATCGTTGTGTTCAACTTTGTTCCCCTTGGCATTATTGCCATCTTTGTATAGTTGAGTTGGTTGAAGAGTTTTTACATCCACTTCGTAAAAGCCTTCTTCCATAGTTCCATAGTAAATTTTTTGGACAGGATCAGTTAAATGGCGGGCATTTCCGGTGTGGCGGCCCTGCATGGCAATATAGGGAATTGTACGAACAGTTCCTGAAGCATCAATCGCATACGGGCCAATAAAAAGTTGATTACTTTCCTTATGGATCATCCGGTTGGCAGGAGTTCCGCCAATGCTTTCACTGCGCACAATTTGTTGCATATCAGGAGTGATTTCGTAAAGTTTATCCGACGAACCAAGCGGAAGATGTGGTCCATAGGTAATAACCCAAAGCCGGTCGCCCCACGGAACAACAGCTCCGGTGCCACACTCGCCTTCGTTGTTGTAATAGGCCAGGTGCGGGTAAATTCCGCTGAATGATCTCGGAGTATCAGCCATTTTCTTTTCGGTCTCACATCCTGAAATCATCAGACTTATCAGGAGAAATAACATCACTAATTTGCTCATCTTATTGATTTTTATGGTTTAGTTAAATTTTATTCTGAAAATTCAGTTTAATCCATTTTTGTGTCGTCTTCTTCCTGATATTAGTATGATCACGGATTACTCCGGAAGATCATTTTTCTGCATCTTTTTTTTCTGCTCCTTATATCCGGGAATTTCGAATTTCTGATAAGCAACAGCAATTTGCTCCAGCTGCTTCTTATCGAAATCCTCTATCATGGTTAGCATTAACGGAAGAAAGACTGTTGCCAGATTTTTCTCTGTCGTTATCCGATTTATGAAAATACTTTTACTATAGCCGTCAAGCATAGGAAAAAGCCCAACTAACTGTCTGTTCTTTTCAATCTTACCAAATGGCAAGGGTGATTTGCTGATTACGTATGCCTTTATTAATGGGACACTTTGCCTGATTACCTGAAAAAGCAGGTCGGAATGAAGTTCATAATCCGTTTCTGACCATTTTCTCAATGCAAACAACTGTGTCTCATAATTATCAGAAGTAAGCATTTGTTGTGCAACAGGCTCTGAATAAATGCTAAGTGTAAAAGCAGCGATGCTGTCTTTGATTGCCCCGTTAACAAAATGCCAGAGGGTAAATGAGGAATAAACAGCCCCTTCGACCACTGCATTCTTGATTGTTTGTGGGGTCGCCCCAGTCACTGCATCCACTGTAGTGGCTTTTACTTTAACTGTTTTATCCACTAAATCTTCTTTTTCCAGAATCCGGAGCATACTATTCCTGTTTTTTAAAATCTTGTCCAGTTTTAGGTAATCGTCCGTCCTAAATTTTTTGTGATCAAATTTGGTAAGGGGTTTGCCGGTGATGGTGTCAAAACCCGTGTAATTTCCGGCCAGATCCCAGTAAAATTTCAGAACAACATTGGCACACAGTTTATCGTCGCAAACCGGCATGTTTATGTTTGCTTCGTAGCCTACCGGTAATTGTTCGAAATTGCTGCAAATCTTGATTGTATTGGCTACCGTAAAGTCGTCTGATTTATAACTAAATGCCTTACGACAGGTATCTCGGCGATCTTGTGAAAGTACAACCGGATGAACCATACCCACTGCACAAATCCAAATTAAGAGGCACAATTCCAGTAAACGCATCGGTTCTATTTTTGAGATTCGATCAGTGAGAGGTATTCTTTCAGGTGCGAGGTATAAACATCGCGTGGATTGACATTGTATTTTTTGCAAATGGAAGCAGCCAAACCTATAGCGGCACCCATCTGACCGGTAGTCCGCATCACACGTGGTCCACCGAGACCAATATGTGAGCAGCTAAAGTTACGGCCTGCCATAAAAAGATTGCTGATGTTCTTCGAATAAAAACTCCGGTAAGGAATGCTATACTGCTTGGTTTTATAAAACATAGCTTCCGACAGGAAATCTGGTTTATCCGGGTCGAGCAGATTTACCTGATAATGAACATCCACTTCGCGTTTTTCGAAGACCACGGCATCTTCAAACTCTTTGCTGTTGCGTGCGTCGTTAAAAGTATAAATATAATCTCCCACCAAACGGCGTGATTCACGCTTTCCTAAAAGATAAGATACCCATTTTAACTGAAGACTATCGGCTCTCTGTTGCTGTTTGGAATTATCGATTGTTTCATATTGACCCTGATCGGTATTAGGTTTCTGGATTGTCGGATTTTTGAAGTTGTAAAATGATCCGTAGATGGCCCTGAACATGTGATCGCGTATGGTCTCGGCATCTTCGATCTGACTTAAATCGTTCCGTGAAAACTCCCATTGCCATTCGCCTTTTTTATCAGCATAAGTTCCAGCCACATCCATTGCCCAGGGCACTTTCGGAAAAACGACAGGCTTACCTGCATTTTCAGAGCCCCACAAAACCGAAGATCCCATCACAAAATTATCAGGAGTTTCCGGACTCCACAATAAGCCATGTGCATCCCAGTTTTCGTTGTATTTCGAAGAGGCTTCCCTTCCGTAGTTATATTCGGCACCGGCCCAATAGCCAATCCAGCCATCGCCGGTACAATCCACAAACAGGGGTGCTTCAAATCGCAGCATTTCACCCGTTGAAGTGTGCCGGGCATCAACCGAAGTGATTTTTTGGTTTTCGGCTTCGGCTGCATAAGCCCTGAAATTGTAAAAAATATCTATATTCTTATACTTTTCCACGTTGGCCGTGCGCTTCAGGTCATCTTTAAGTGCTTCTGCCGAACCATTGGGATAATGTTCGGTATCAAGCATCTTCAGAATACGCTCGAACTTTCCGTAAATTCCAAGCGTATGAACCCGTATTTCACCACTGGCATTTCCTCCCAGAACAGGCCTGTCGTGCACGAGAGCAACTTTCAAGCCCTGTTCGGCTGCTGCAATGGAAGCTGCACATCCGGCAATTCCACCTCCTACGACGACCAAATCGTATTTCACTACTTTTTTAGGTACATCAGTTACTCCGGATTGTTTGGAACGCCAGCTTTTCAGTGCTTCCATATCTGTGGGCAGTTTCTCACGTTCCGACATGGTCAGATAAACCGCATCGCACCTGCCTTCAAAACCAGTTAAGTCGTTAAGTGAAAGCTTCTTGTCTCCCTTTGTCAGATTGATACTTCCGGCATATTCCCAGTTCCATCCCGGGTTTTTTCCTAATTCTCTCTCTAACCGCTTCCCGTCAACCGAAACGAGAAATCTTCCGGGAGCATCCCAGTTTCCGGGAGCCCAGTTTTTAGTCCGAACCCAGACATGATAGCTGCCAGCCATTTTAACAGCTATACTGGTTTGAGCATCCTTGACAGGAACGCCCATTCCATGAGCCAACAGATAAGGCGACCCCATCTGTTCAACAAACTGAGGATCGACTACCCAACCGCCTTTTTCAGCAAAACTTTCGGCTTCAACAAATATGGATTGGGCCTTAATGCCATACATTCCCGCCAGGAACAGCAAAGTGAACAATACTAATTTTTTCATATTTACAGATTTATTTTTTTTTAAAATATGTTTAGATTTAATGAGATAACTCCGCCACTATTTAAATTGGTTGGTCTCCTTCGGCGAGTATCGATATCCTTTCCAATTGGCTTTTCTGTTCGTATTGATTTTACAAATCCATTTTAAGTACATTTCTTTTATGCGCTTCAATATCATTTTGCAGTTGCAACGTCACATCCTTATATTTCGGATTCTGAATCAAATTTATCATTTCTCCCGGATCTGTTTGCTGATTGTACAATTCACGAGAATTGATCTTATTAAGTTTTTCATCTTTGTAAGTAACAATTAGCCGATAGTCATTTGAGATAGCTGTCAGATTTGGTTTTGCACCTCCATAAGTTCCCAAACCTTCGTAAACAAAAGCGTTGCGCCAGGCTTTCACTTTGCCTTTTAATAATGGAACGATGCTTTTCCCATGAATTTCATTGCTGCCTCTGATCCCTGCAAGTTCAAGAATCGTTGGAGCCATGTCTATATTCAGCACCAGATGATCGTCAACTGTAGGTTTCATATCCGGGACAAGAACAAAAAGCGGAACACATGTAGCCGGTCGGTAGGGCAGAACCTTGCTGGTAAATCCATGGTCACCCAACATCCAACCATTATCGCTCATAAAAAAGATGTATGTATTTTCACGAAGGCCAAGTTCGTCAATGGTTTGAAAAAGCGGACCAAGAAAATCGTCCATCTCGGTGATCACAGAATAATAATCGCGGGTATGGTTTTGTATCGCCACTGAGTCAGGATAACCATATTCTTTGGCTTGTGTCAGGTTCCGCACTGTTTTCAGGTATTCGGGCTTATCCTGCAAATTATCGAGTCGATTTTTTGCGACTGGCATATCAGCAGTATTATATTCTTCTTTGGTTTCCTGCGTGGCATCCCAAATCAGTTTACCATTCATATGTGGTAATTGCGTATTGTGGAACAGAAAGAAAGGCTTTTCTCCTTTGGCTGCCTCTTTTAAGAAATCGATCGACCGGTCAACACAATACTGGTCACAATGCATTACAGGTTTCACAGTTTTCCCTTCATAGTAAATGGTACGGCCATAATAAGTTCCGTTTCCTTCAAACCAAACCGAAAAATCAAATCCGGCCTCCGAAGGCTTACGCCCAATGTGCCATTTTCCTGACATTCCGGTCAGATAGCCTTCGTCATGAAGATATTGGGCAACAGTTTTTTCAGTCGGATTAAGGTCGCTGCCAAGATCCAAAACCCCGTTGGCACTGCCGTACCGCCCGGTGAGTAATGCGGCCCGGCTCGGACTGCAAAGCGCAAAAACTACATTGGCATTAGTGAAACGAACTCCCTGACGAGCCAGTTTATCCAATTCAGGAGTTATAATGACCGAATTACCATTGGCTCCCAAAGCATCATAACGCTGATCATCAGAATAGATGAAAATGATATTGGGCTGCTTTACTCTGCTTTTTTCGCTTTTTAGTGCAAAAGCAGAGAATGGAACCAGCATTAGAAATATGCAATTGGATTTGGAATAGTACATGGTTTAGTTTTGAGATCAGCAAAATAAATAGAGGTAGCTCCAACAAAAAACAAATTGCCAGTTATATATTTAGGGTTGAAGTAAAACTAACAGATCGGGTGAAAACCCACCCAATCTGTTTTTAAAGAATTAATAACCATCGTTCTGCTTCAGATTCGGATTGATAAGAATTTCCTTGGTCGGAATTGGCCAAACGTATTGTTTTGTGGTATAATTGCGGACAGCTAAACGTTTAATTAAGCCTGCGTTATACATTGGTTCAAAAACAGCAGTACCATCGTCATCAATTTCAGGCGTTTGAGGGAAAAACCACAGTCCTGGTTTAATCACTTTAAGGCGCAGGTCAGCTACATCCAACATTCCGTAGATATTCCGGTTCAACACTTTCTCAGCCAACTTCCAGCGAATAATATCCTCATAGCGACGATTTTCCATTGCAAACTCCATGCGCCGTTCAATTCTTAATGCTTTGCGAAGTTTGGTTTGATCGGTTCCATCAACTGCCGGATATTTTGCTTTATCGGTAACGGCTAACTTGTAGGCACGGGCGCGGACTTTATTGATTGTTGCATCCAACATCGCCTGGTCAATTTCATTCAATTCAATTTTTGCTTCAGCATATATCAGCAACACATCTGCATAACGCATTAGAAAGATTTCGTTTTCAGCTTTGTAATCATCTGTCCAATCTTCGTCGATGCCCTTTTTCCACATCAACGCATTGAATGAAGCAAATGCTGCATTTGAGCGGGTATCGTTATTCCTTACCTTTAAACCGGTCTTAAAATTCATTACATTCAATGAATCCGGATGTGGCTGGTACATAAACCCTAACCACGGAGTTCCAAACTCAACTATGGTTGCAGTACAACGCGGGTCACGATTTTTAAATGGCAGACGCGGATTGAAAAGTGGCGATTCGTCAATGGGCAGTCCATCAGTACATAAATAGGAACAGAACAATTCCCATGATGGAGCAGCTGCTGCACCCCAGCCACCAGCCAACCGGGAAATAAAGTTTTTGGTGTCGCCTATGGTAACATTCAGAACCGTTGATCTTGGAAGACCAAAAACCAATTCTTTTGGATTTTTAGTCTTTGATACAAACAGCGTTGAATAATCAGCAAACAATTCATAGGTATTCAAATCAATACAAGCCTTGGCTGCATCACGGGCAATCGCAAAATCCTTATAAAACAATGCGATACGCGCTTTCATAGCCAAAGCGGCACCTTTGGTTGGACGCAGGTTTTGGGTGCTACCATAAGATGTTGGCAGTTTTGATGCGGCAAAATCATAATCTTCATAGATCGATTTGAGGATGGCTTTCTGATCGGTTTTCGACAGAGTAAACGACTCTTCCAGATTCAGAATACCTGTAAAATATACTACATCGCCGTAATGCGAAATAAGCCTCGCATATTGGGCAGCCCTTACAAAACGTGCCTCTCCTGCAAATTTATCGATGGTAGCCTGAGGAAATTTGTCCTTCGATTTTTCGAGGTTGATCAAAATAGTATTGGCTCGTGCAATACATTTATAAGTATTAGTCCACCAGGAGTTAATTGTTCCATCCTCGCCATTGAGTGTACCATTGGTAATGGCAGTTGTTTGATCCCTCTGAGTCCAATCATCACTCCAGTCATCGGCATCTCTTGGCCAAAAAACCTCCCTGTACAAATCATTCAGGGCCATGGTAACTTCGCTTTCGTTGGAATACCAGTTCTCGCTCGAACCTTCCGACAGCGGATTTAAATTTAAATCAGTACATGATGAAAAGAAGATAAATCCTGAAAGAAACAGCAGTTGTAATATTTTATTTTTCATGATACTGTAGTTTTAAAATGTGACTGATAAACCAAAAACATAAGAAGCAGTAATAGGGTATCCGGTTGAAGAAACTTCAGGATCCCAGCCTTTCGGATATTTGTTGAAGGTAAGGACATCAGAAGCACTGGCATATACCCTGACTTTCTGAAGACTCATCTTTTGAGCCCAAACAGTTGGCAAATTGTACCCAAGCGTAATATTCTTCAACCGAAGATAAGCACCGCTAAACAACCAATAATCAGACATGGTATAGTTGCTATTACGATTGTTTTGCGTTAGCCTTGGATATTTCGCAGCCAGATTTTGCTCGTCAGTATTGTATTTACTCCAGCTTGTGCCATCGAGTATTTTTGGAACCGATCCCCAGTTTTCCATTAAAGGCTGTATCATTAAGCCTTCCAAACGGGTGGTTACTTTGCCAATACCCTGCAATACCATCGAGAAGTCGAAGTTTTTGTAATCCAGTTTAAGATTGGTGCCATACATGTAGCGAGGTAAAGAACCGCCTAATAATTTGCGGTCATATTCAGGAGAAATTTTACCATCGGGTACTCCGTCCAGACCGCTGATGTCTTTGTATTTCACATCGCCCACTTTAACGGCAGTGTTTAATTTGGGGGAAGCGGCCAAATCTTCAGCAGTCTGGAACAGTCCGTCAGACACGTAACCATACCATTCGTTGAATTCGCTTCCTTTTTTCTTAATCTGAACACCCAAAAATTCGGTGCCGCCCAAATCGCCCATAATCGATTTGAAATCAGAAATATTGGCTGAAACAGAATAGCCCAGTTCGCCAATATTGTCACTCCAACCGATCTCGGTTTCCCATCCTTTGGTATCCATTTTTCCTGTGTTCTGGTCAGGGTTGTCAAAACCTATGTAATCAGGTATTTCCAAAGCCAGCAACATGTCTTTGGTGGTTTTCTGATAATAGTCGCCAGTAAACCTCAGTCGGTTATCAAAGAAATTAGCATCAATACCCAAGTCGATTGATTCGGTGGTTTCCCATGAAATATCCTGAATTGCGTATTTGGTTTGAGCTGCAGTTTGAGCCGCAACAACATTGCTTCCCTGGAAAAACAGTGCATTGGCAAACGCGATTGTAGCCTGATACGGATAGTTTCCAATCCGTTCGTTGCCCAGCCTTCCCCATGAACCGCGAAGTTTCAGGAATGACAAGGTAGGAATGTTTTTCATGAAAGATTCTTCTGAAAGTATCCAGCCGGCAGAAAAAGAAGGAAAAGAACCCCAGCGGTAATCTTCGTGAAGCCGTGAAGAACCGTCGTAACGAATGTTCCCCTGTAAAAAATATTTATTCTGATAATTATACATGACACGTCCGAAATACGAACGGTAAGCATTTTCCCAGGCATTTCCGCTGTTGTCGCGGAATTCGAGCGGCCCAAGGTTCAGATACGGGAAAGATGTTAATTCATATTTATCGCACGATGCGCCCATGTTTTCATTAAAGGCATAATAATTTTCGTAACCGGCCATCAGGTTCAGGTTGTGTGCCCCAAAACTTTTTAAATAATTGGCAATTAACTGAGAGGTAACGCGTGAATAGTCGTTTCTTGATTCCGTAAGGTTAGTTGCACTGCCCCATTGGGTTGTTCCAACATAAACGCTGGGATCGTCAGCCGAGTAATAAGCTACTTTCCTCTGGAAGTTTTTACCCTTGTCGAAGCCCAGACTTGGAGATAAAACTGCAGATAATTTAAATCCTTCAAATGGCGTAAAATCGAGCGACATTTTCCCACCTACCTGATTGTAATAGTTGTCGTTATTACCACCTTCTTTAAGTTGCGCATAAATATTGGCCCCGGTTTTTCCTTCCGCAATACGTCCATCGGCCCAGGTAGCGGCATAAACAGGAGCTGAAATTCGGACCCAATAAATAGGGTCGATACTTGGCTGGAGTGAGATTGAACGCTTGAAATTAAAATCAATGCTCGCCGATAAATATTTGGTAATGGTCACATCGTTATTAAAGCGGGCAGTCAAGCGTTCATAAGTACGTCCATCATACAAAGCATCTGTTTTATCGTAAGCCAGAGATACTTTGGTCCGAATGGCTTTAGTTCCGGCAGATAGACTCAAAACATGGCTTTGGCGCGGGGCATTATCTTTAAGGATTAACCCAACCCAATCTGTATTCGGATATTTATTGGGATTCTCGGCATTTAATGCGGTATAATTGTCGATCATATCTTTGGGATAGAGCGGATATTCGTTTGCATTGTTGTTGTTGTCGTTCCATCGCAATTCGTTAGCCATTTGCATATAACGCTTTACATCAACATATTCTGGCAGTCCTGTAGGCTTTTCAAATCCATACTCTACGTTATAATTTAATGCAACTTCTCCGCTTTTTGCCCTTTTGGTCGTGATCAAAATAACTCCTGCAGCGGCCCGTGATCCATAAATGGAAGCAGATGCGGCATCTTTCAGTACCGAGATACTTTCTACATCGTTCGGGTTGATGTCGTTAATATTATCTACAGGAACACCATCGACAATTACCAGCGGATTGTTGTCACCAATAGTAGTTATCCCACGAATACGGATAGTTGAGGTTGCCCCGGGTGCATTGTTGTTGCGGGTAACCATTACGCCTGAAACCGCTCCCTGAAGGGCCTGCGACAATTGAGTGGTTTGCCGTTCGGCAATGGTTTCACCCTGAACGGAGCCAACAGCACCGGTCAAGTCGCTCTTTTTTACCGAGCCGTAACCAATGGCAACAACTTCTTCAATGCCTATAGTTTCCTCTTCCAGAACCGCATCCACAGTGCTTTTGCCGGAAACTGCCACTTCAATTTTTTTCATTCCTACGAAAGAAAAAACGAGCGTTCCATCAGCCGGAACATTTGACAAATTATAATTTCCATCAGCATCCGTAATAGTTCCGGTAGTTGTACCTTTTACCACAATAGAAACTCCCGGAAGTGAACCTCCAGATGAATCGGTCACTTTTCCTGTAACCGTTTTCTGTTGCTGAATCCCACTATTCTGCTGCACTGCCGCTTTTACAATAATGTTTTTACCTGCAAATTCATAAGTAAGCGACAGCTCCGGCAACATACTTTTCAGTATATCGTCAATGGTTTTGTTCCGGAAGTCAACGCTGATCGTTCTGGTTTCGTCGATCTGATTTTTGTTGTAGAAAAAATACACTTCCGATTGCCGTTCAATTTCATCAAATACCTGTGAGATTGTGACATTCTGCATTTTCAGGTCCAAACGGGTATTCTGTGCCGACACACCGGCCGAAACCTGCAGAGCCGTTAGGAGAATCAAGAAAAAGTTAAGTTTCATAATTAACCAGATTTTTTTGAACGAAGGTGAAGTACCTTCATTCGATTGCCAATAAATTTTCATAAATTTGGTTGTTTAATTAAAAAAATGATTTTCGTTTTTTCGCAGTTTCTGCGTTTTTTCAACAGGGACAGTTCGCAGCTGTTCCTGTTGTGTTTCCCGATAGTCCGGAACCGCGGAAATAAAGGGCAAAGCAATTATTTTCTCATAAGCTTCTAATTTTGTAGGTTAATATTTAGTTAGTGTCTCTTCTATTTCAAAACTTTCCCCCGTTGCCTAAAGGCGAACAGCCTGCCCCGATGAAAATCGGGGGCAAAGGATAGCGCAACCTAGAACTTTGAACTTGTCCGCCAGCTGGCGGATGGAACTCTACTGCAACCAGATATCCCGTCCTTTCATCCGGTACTTCATGTTTGTTGTCCGCTCAAGTGTTTCTAGTGCACTGAAAATATTTTGCTCATATTCAAACATTCCCCTAAACCGTAATTTAAGTAGTGAATCGTTTTCCAAATGAATCCGAACATCATACAATTTATCCAGTTCCTGAATAATCGTTTGCAAATCGGCATCCTTAAATACAAATTTGCCGTCTTTCCATGCTGTATGCAAATAGGGTTCAACTTTCCTGAGCGTAATCTGCTTTTCCGAAATGTTGTAAACTACCTGTTCTCCGGGTTTCAATTCAACAGGTTTGGAAGAACTCCCGTTCAGGCTGAATTCCACACTTCCTTCTTCCAAAGTGGTTTCCACCTTACCTTCTCCGGAATAAGCTTTCAGATTAAAAACAGTGCCTAATACTTTAATCTGGGCATATTTGGTGCTTACTATAAATGGTTTGTGCTTGTTTTTGGATACCCTGAAATAGGCTTCTCCATCGAGTTGTACTTCACGAAAATTACCTTTTAAGCTCGGATCATACTTGATGGTTGTTCCGGCATTCAACCAAACCTGGGTTCCGTCAGCAAGTACACATTTAGAAATCTGTCCTTTGGGTGCAGTAACTTCGCACATGGCGTTTTCACTGGTGTTTCCATTTGAACCCAAATACCAGCCAATACCCAGCATAATGGGCAATGCCAAAATAGCGGCCACGCGGTAAATCCAGGAAGTTAAACTTACTTTTTTTGCAGGTTTCGAAAGCTGCTGAATAATTTGATCTTTGATTTTTTCGCGGTCGGCAAGAATTTCAGAAACAGGAAAATAGGAAGAACTCCTTTTCCCAGATCCGTTGATTTTCTTCAAAAAGTCGTTTGTTCGCGGGCGATACACTGATCCAATGGTTTAGTTCGTCTTTTTCAGTTGGAGTAACTTCACCGCTCAGTGATTTGGCGATTAATAAATCTATATGATTGATTTCATTTTGCATTCGTCTGTTGGGAATTTTGTTTATTTACCCCTTTGACGATTTGCTGTTAAAATACCCTGTAAGGAGAAGGATGTTTTTTTACTATTAACCGATTTAAATCAAAGTTTATCCGCTACGCGGAATACAAATGAATCTTTGCTCCTTTACTACTACAATACTTTATCCGCTACGCGGAAGTTTCTCCGTAGGAGATTAAGTATTGTAGAAAGATATTCCCCCTGATTTAGTTTACCTCGTAGAGGTTAAACAAAATCAGATATACCGAGAGTTTTGTGAAATTTGGATCGGTCAGTAATGATGTTTTTTGGAAATATAAATGTCAGAAGTTGTATCATCTGATAATCAGACAATTCTTTGCGCAGTTTTTTTAGTGCGATACTAACCTGCATCTCCACCGTTTTTACCGAAATGTTAAGCCGGGCGGCTATTTCAGTATATTTAAGTTCTTCGAAACGGCAAAGCACAAAAATTTCGCGGCATTTCTCCGGAAGTTTTTGTATGGCTTTGTTAATCCTGTCGGCCAATTCAGCCTCTTCAATCAGGTCGGTGATCTGACCC
>JANONW010000166.1:0-28434 GCA_031421065.1 Prolixibacteraceae bacterium | reverse complement strand
TGGCTAAACTGGCCGCGCAACAATTGGTTTTACTGGATAATACACTGGCCGAACGTCTATCTTTTTTTGTAAAACGAGTACCTTAAATTCAGGATCAACGGGAATTCTTCGAATGTATTTCTTCCCGGAATTATCTCAGGTGGAGCAACAACTTCATATTCTTTTACCCCGTATCGATATCCCAATTCAACGGCAAATCCTTTACGGTTGATGCGTTTGCTATACCATTCCTTGCCGATTAGCAGGCCGGCAACTGGCAAGCTGGTTTTATCGATATCACCATAAACATTGATCCATTTCCATTTGCCAACAACACCAAAGTAGGTGCGGTCAGTACGGTTATAGATGATAGTTCGAAGAAACTTGAAGCCGGCTTCGACATCGTTGGGTTTGAAATTGTTCAATTCAGAGGACAGTCCTGCAAAAAGTTCAAACCCTGTTGTTTTGGAAGTCCAGATACGCACATTTGGCTTAAAGCTCAGTACTGAAAGTTCCGCGCCATATCCTGCCATCTTCTGTGCAAAAGAATTGATGCTGAATAAAATAGCCAGTACTATTAAAGATATTATACGTTTCATTGTTGTGTTGTTTCCCATTTTCTCAAAGCTTCCAAATTCATTTTATTCTGAATATTTTTTGCTTCAGGAGTATATAAAAATTGAAGTTGTGCTTTAAAATACTCGGTAATTTTTCCTCTGACCATTTTCATTGTCGAGTTGAGCAAGTGATTTTTCTCTGTAAAAGCTTCAGGCAAAACGACAATGGTAGTTGGTAACCAGCGTTCAGGAAATGAGTTTTCAAATTTACCACCTGCTTTATATGCATCTACTTCATTTTGTATAATCTTCAATGCTTCTGTCAGCGCTTGGTCAGTTCCCGGTTTCATTCCGCGTTTCTCTAACTCACGGTTAATGGCCGCCATGTTGGGCACAATCATTCCTGAAGTATATGTATTCTGATTATTGTACAACATACACTGATCAAAGTAGGGCGATTGGTCAACCAGCGCTTCTTCAATTCCTTCGGGACTGAATTTTTCGCCATCGCTTCCAATCAGCAGACTTTTAAACCGTCCGAGCACATAAAGAAATCCATCAGAATCCATATAACCCATATCACCGGTGAATAGCCATCCGTCTTTAATGGTTTCGGCTGTGGCCTTAGGGTTGTTCCAGTAGCCTTTCATCACGTTGTCGCCTTTTACCACAATCTCGCCTTTTTCTCCCTGCGGAAGTTCGTAGCCATCCATGTTGCAAATCTTAAGTTCCATGTATTTGACTAACCGGCCAGAAGAACCGAATTTGATGGCATGAAGCGCATTCGACGAAATAACGGGCGAAGCTTCCGATAAACCGTAACCCTGGCACATCGGCATCCCAATGGCAAAGAAGAACCGTTGTAATTCAATATCGAGCAAGGCGCCGCCTCCGATAAATAGCCCGAGTTTCCCGCCAAAACCTTCCCGTATTTTAGAGAACAGGATCTTGTCGTATAATTTCAACAATGGTTTGTATGCTGCCCGGGCGCCTTTTCCACGATCCCAACCCGATCCATTGTATTTGTATGCAATTTTCAGGGCATGTTTAAATAGTTCTTCAACAACAGGTCCCTTTTGCCTGATGTTTGCCTCAATGCCTTTTCTGAAGTTTTTCGCAAGGGCAGGAACGCTCATCATGATGTTGGGTTGAATTTCCCTGATATTCTTCGGAATATTTTTCAGCGTTTCATTGGGCGTTTTACCAATTTCAAGCGCTGCAATACTTGCGCCGTTGTACATCAGGCAATACAAACAGGCAGTATGCGCAAAAGCATGGTCCCATGGAAGCAAAGCAAGTGTTTTCCAGTCTTCAGTAATCTTCATAAGGGTATTGGCCTGAATTACATTGGCGGCATAATTCAGATGTGAGAGCATAATTCCTTTCGGATCGGCTGTTGTGCCCGATGTATATGAAATGTTTGCAATATCATCGGGCAGGATGTTGTTGTAAATGGATTCAAAATCAGAACGATTTGTTTTTAAATATGCATCGCCCAATGTTAGGACTTCATTGTACGAAATATCATTTGAACCTGGATCTTCTTTTCCATCCATGTAAATCACTTTTTCGAGTTTCGGAAGTTCATTTCTGATTTCTTCAATTTTTGACGCATGACCTTTTGAAACCACAATCATTTTACATCCTGAATGCGCTAGCCTGAATTTTAGTTCGTTGGTGGAATCGAGTTTCACCGATAACGGAACATTAATTCCTCCGGCATATAAAATTCCCAACTCGGATATAATCCAGGCATTCCGACCTTCTGAAACCAAACCAATCCGATCACCTTTTTGAACACCAAGGGCTACCAGTCCTGCCCCAAAACGAAGAACCAAATCATGGGTCTGAAAGTAGGTAGTCCCTTCATAATTACCGTTTTGTTTTTCCCAGAGGTAAATGTTATTTGGATATTTTGCAACACTGGTTTCAAAAAGTTCGATGATTGTTTTCATTCGTACAAATTTTTAATTAACTGAATACCTTTTGGTTAACTAGATAAGTTCTAATTTTTCCTTGAAATCCATATAATTGAGTCTGCTACGAAAAGTCATCCGATGAATATTTTTGATAAGAATTTAAATATTTACAATCAGGTAATCAGCTAATTACGACTTCATCGGATGACTTAATTTATATAGATGGTTCTATGATTTCCATGAAACAAATTTATAAAAATATTTCGCTATTATTTTATTATACAGGGGATGCGTAGGGACTGGTTCTTAAAATTTTCCTTTCAGCACTTTCCAAAAATCATCGGCCAATGCTTTTTCGTCACGATAACTTTTATTGTGTTTTGCATAAACCGATTGAATTTTTGATATTAATCATCATTAAGGCAATAATAATCAATTGTTTCATGATGAAGAGTTTAGTTATAGATTATGAGTCAAATTTACAAATGATAACTGTTTCCAATCGGGTATTACCAATCCCAGCGAGTTGCGGTGTTCTTTCACACGGTTTCCTTTACCTTGCAGTTTTTCGATGTAAGCCTCTTTCAGCAGATTATCCAAAGCTTTCCTCACCGTCGTTCTGGTGATTGAAAAGTTGGTACACAATTCATTTTCAGATGGTAAATAATCGCCTACCTGCAAATTCCCGTGCTGGATTTCCTTTTTCAGCATACTTTCCAGTTCCTGATAACGTGTTTTTTTCTTTAAAATCATAGCAAAACAAATATGCAATTTATGCATATCAGAATATTATTGAAAATAAGTGAACAAAACCGTTTCTTTTATGGATAAATACCCTAAATTTAGATTTTTCACGATCAAATGTAAACTTAAACTAAAATTCATCGAATTCTTCGCCTAACTATTCCTTTCGAATAGTTATCCAAACAATAAAGTGGTATCAGTATGAGATTTAAAATTACCCTTAACCGCACCGGAAGACAACGTATGCTTCCAATAGATTACCAGTATTACCTGAGTGCCTGGATTTATAAAGTAATCGGTAAGGCCAATCCTGAATTTTCCAACTTTCTCCACACCGAAGGCTACACCATTGGAAACAAACGGTTTAAGCTTTTCAATTACTCGCCGTTGAACTTTGGCAAACCAACTCTTTGGAAAGAAAAAGCCTTGTTCGAAATTCATACCGATCAGCTTACCTTGTCGGTCTCCTTTCATTTGGCCGAAGTTGCCGAGAAATTCATTATCGGGCTGTTCAACAACCAGCAGGTGTATGTGGGCGACCAGTTTAACGGATTAGACCTAGTTGTTAAGTTAATTTGGATATGACGGTTTTGTTTTGTACCTTTGCATTAAAAAAAGCATATGGTACACTACACAATTAAACTAAATCAATTAGAGGTTGAAGAGCTCAATAATGTTATCAACAGAGGGAGGCACACCTCACAAGCCTTTCGTGCAGCATATATCTTATTAAATTGTGACAAAGGTGAGTTTTCAGACAATAAAGAGATCAAGAATTCAGAAATCTGTAAGATTCTAAAAGTAGGAGAAAGAACAATAGATCGGTTAAAGAAGAAGTTCATTGAAGAGGGATTTGAGAGCGTAATGGAGAGACGACCTTCAATCCAAAATTACATCAAAAAGGTAGATGGAGATATTGAAGCAAAATTAGTGTCACTCTGCTGTAGTGAACCACCCACAGGATTTGCCAAATGGTCTCTGCGAATGTTGGCTGATAAGATGGTAGAATTGAATTATATTGACTATATTTCTCATGTGTCTGTTGGCGAGGTTTTAAAAAAAACGAACTTAAGCCTTGGAAAGTAAAAGGTTGGGTTATTCCTCCCGAACAAAGCAGTGAATTTGTTGCCAATATGGAACATGTTTTGGATATATACAAGCTGCCGTATGATGAAGATTATCCGGTTGTTTGCATGGATGAATCACCCAAGCAGCTGATCGAAGAGGTTGCATCAACGCCGATGAAACCAGGACAGGAAGCCAGACTGGATTATGAATATATAAGACATGGAATGATTAATATCTTTATGGCAAATGAACCTTTAAAGGGAAAGAGACTTGTTGAAGTTACAGAATTCAAAACTAAAAAGGACTGGGCTAAGTTTGTTAAACGGATAGCCGATGAGATGTACCCAACAGCAAAAAAGATAAAATTGGTAATGGATAATTTCAAAACACATGATGTGTCAGCTTTCTATGAGATATTTGTACCAGAAGAGGCTAAACGATTGAGAGATAGGTTTGAATTTGTATTTACTCCTAAACATGGGAGTTGGCTAAACATGGCAGAAATCGAATTACATGTACTCAATGGACAATGCCTAAATAGATACATTGCCACGAAGGAAGAAGCAATAACAGAGGTGGAGGCGTGGCAAAATCACAGAAATAATAAAAATTCAAAAATTAATTGGCAGTTCACAAATGACCAGGCACGAATCAAACTTAAAAGACTTTATCCGTCAATTTCAAATTAACACAACACTAGTCATTGGATTAAACGCAATAGTTTTTCTTACACTACCAATCGCACCATACTGGAATTGAAACTCGGAAAGATATAACTCAATCCGTTCCGTTGGTTTAACTACCAATCGCACCATACTGGAATTGAAACTGCATACGTTTTTGCTTGTGTCATTGTCGTTTTATTTCTACCAATAGCACCATACTGGAATTGAAAAATCGAAGGATTGAACAGATCGGCTCCGTAGCCTGCTACCAATCGCACCATACTGGAATTGAAACCGAAAAAGAGCATAAAAAAGATGAGTCTGCTCCGAAAAGAGGTTTTTCGTCATTGCGATCCTGAGGAACGAAAGGGGAAGCAATCTCAACAAACAGATTACCAATGATATGAGATTGCTTCGTGCCTCGCAATGACGTGCTTTTAGACTTTTCGGAGTGGACTCAAAGATCGAATGATTAAATGACAATAGTAAATGAGTATTTTTAGGTAGTTTAATGTATTAACTCATAAATCACTATTTGCACTACTTTTTATGACAATGAAATATAGAATTTTATTTTTTGCGATGCTTACATTCGTTTCATTTGGACGATGCAGCGAAAAAAGACCCAATCAGGACATCAAAGTGAAACCTACTTTTACCAATCCGGTCTGGGATGGTGCCGATCCATGGATGATAAAACACGGCAAAGATTACATTTACTGTTTGTCGATCAATAATTCAATTGTTATTTCGAAATCAGGAAAAATGACAGAAAAGGGTGTAATGAAAAATATCTGGACGGCTCCTGCAGCCGGATGGAACCGCGCATGTGTTTGGGCTCCCGAAATTCATTTCATCAACAACCGTTGGTACGTCTATTATGCAGCAGGTGAGGCAGGACCTCCCTTTATTCACCAACGCACCGGTTTGTTGCGATCGAAAACTGAAGATGTATTCAGCGATTATGAAGATATGGGAGTTTTGTACACTGGTGATAATCCTGCCGATCCTTCAAGCAATGTTTGGGCGATTGACATGACCATCCTGGAACACAAAGGCAAACTGTATTCAATTTGGTCGGGCTGGATAAAACAGGAAACAACGGACGCTACTCCGCAACATTTGTATATTTCTGAAATGGAAAATCCATACACGATGAAAGGCAAACGCGTTAAACTTTCGTCACCGGTTGAAAGCTGGGAAACCGGTGGTCCGCTCAATCTGAACGAAGGCGCCGAAATCCTGAAAAACGGAGAAAAAGTATTTGTCATTTATTCGTGCCGCGAATCGTGGTTGGTCGAATACAGGCAGGGAATGCTACAACTCATAAATCCCGACGGAAATCTGCTCGACCCGAACAATTGGAAGAAAACAGGACCGGTTTTTCAGGGAAATTCGGAGGTATTTGGAGTTGGGCACTGCTCGTTCGTGAAATCGCCCGACAATACCGAAGATTGGATTATTTACCACTCGAAAAAGAGCACCACGCCGGGCTGGGAACGCGATGTGCGCATGCAGCCCTTTATATGGAATATTGATGGAACACCAAATTTCGGCGAGGCAATACCAGCAGGTAAACAAATTAATCTACCTTCAGGAGAATTATAATCAGGTAGGGAAACAAGAATAATTAAACCCAAATAAATTAAAATCATGAAGAAAAACATCTTTTTACTAGCGATTGCCGGTTTGTTCCTGATGGCAGCCTGTCAGGAGAAACCGAAAGAAAAGCAGGTTGTTACAGCCCGTTGGAACGATGCACAGGCACAACAATGGGGCACCGAAAACGGATGGCTCCGCGGAAGTAATTTTAACCCAAGTACGGCCATCAACCAATTGGAAACATGGCAGGCCGAATCGTTTGACACTGCAACAATCAACCGCGAGTTGGGCTGGGCTGAAGGAATCGGGATGAACGTGATGCGCGTGTATCTGCACCACGTAGCCTGGCAAGTTGATCGGGAAGGCTTTAAAAGCCGGATGGGCACTTACCTGGACATTGCCGGGAAACATGGAATCAAAACAGTTTTCGTATTCTTTGACGACTGCTGGAACCCAACTTATGCTGCCGGGAAACAGCCTGACCCGAAACCAGGCGTTCACAATTCAGGCTGGGTGCGCGATCCGGGCGATTTGCTGTTTCAGGATTCAACCCTGATCAATGATCTGGAATTGTATGTGAAAGATGTTCTTACTACTTTTAAAGATGACAAACGCATTGCCATTTGGGATTTGTACAACGAACCGGGAAACTCAGGTTATGGAAACAAATCGCTTCCGTTACTGAAAAAAGTGTTTGAATGGAGCTGGGAAGTTCGTCCATCGCAACCATTATCTGTCGGAGTTTGGAGCTTGGCTCTGTCTGATTTGAATAAATTTCAGGTGGAAAATTCGGATATTATTACTTACCACAATTACGAAGGCCCTGAAAAACATCAGGCTGCCATTGATACCTTGAAAAAATACAATCGCCCAATGGTTTGCACCGAATACATGGCCCGCCGTAACAACAGTCTGTTTACCAATATTATGCCCATCCTGAAAGAGCAAAATATTGGTGCCATTAACTGGGGACTTGTTGACGGAAAGTCAAATACCAAGTATGCCTGGGACGAACCTATCGCAGATGGATCGGAACCTAAACTTTGGTTTCATGAAATTTTCAATACCGACGGAACTCCTTACAAACAGGAAGAAGTTGATTTGATTAAAAGTTTGACAGGAAAAACTCCCTAGGCAGTCACAGTTTTCTGTTGGTTAAATTAATTTGACACAGTAAATAAAAACAGCACAATGAAATCATTCAAATCAATCATGATCATAGCTGTGGCAATGTCAATGTTCAGTTGTACGCCACAAACTCCCAAACAGGAAAATTGCTTCACACTGAAAGCTGAAGATTTCCAGAAATCCATCAATGGAAAAACAACCAATCTGTATTTCCTGAAGAACGGAAACATTCAGGCGGCCATTACCAATTATGGTGGTCGTATTGTTGGCCTTTGCGTTCCTGATAAAACTGGAAATATGGGCGATGTAGTTCTTGGTTTTTCAGGCATCGAAGGTTATTTGACTGCCAAAGAAGTTTTCCACGGAGCATTGATTGGTCGTGTTGGGAACCGTATTGCCAAAGGAAAATTCACCCTCGACGGACAGGAATATACGCTTCCGCTGAATAATGGAGTCAATCACTTGCATGGCGGTCCCGGTGGATTTCACAATGTAATCTGGGATGTAAAAGCAGCAACAGATTCATCTATCGTTCTGACTTATCTGTCGAAAGATGGAGAAATGGGTTATCCCGGTAATCTGAATGTTGAAGTTCAGTATTTGCTGAATTCGAAAAACGAAGTGGTGATGAGCTACAAAGCCACCACCGACAAAAGTACTCCGGTTAACCTCACCAACCACGCCTTTTTCAACCTGGCTGGCGAAGGAAACGGGACCATCAACGACCACGTGCTGATCATCAATGCCGATGCATACACAGCTGTTGATTCAACCCTGATCCCATTAGTTGCAAACGAACCTGTTGGAGGAACCCCTTTCGATTTCAGGGCCGGAAAAGCCATTGGCACTGATCTGGCTCAGCAGGCAGAAAACGTTCAGTTGAAAAATGGTTTAGGTTACGACCATAACTTTGCACTGAACAAACCAGTAGCTGGTGAAATGTCGCTCGCAGCAACTGTTGTTGAACCCGTAAGCGGACGTAAAATGGAAGTTTTTACCCAGGAACCAGCTTTGCAATTCTATGGCGGAAATTTTATGGACGGTGCTGATACCGGCAAAAGCGGGAAAACTTACAACTTCAGGGAATCGTTTGCTTTGGAAACCCAGCATTTTCCTGATTCACCCAACAATACGAATTTCCCGTCAATTATCCTGAACCTGGGAGAAGTTTACCAAACCTCTTCCATCTATAAATTCAGCGTAATTGAATAAGAGGCTGTTTAAGATTTGTTTTTGATGGATGTTTTTGATGGATTGAGTCATCAGGCAAGGCAAAGTTGACGCGAATAGCACCGCTATTTAAGGAAACTTTAACGCAGCATGATGGCCAGGGCGCAAAAACAGGTCAAAGGATAAAATTTAAACAGTCTCGAAGATATTTGCAAAGAATATTTTATGGATTGAATGATATTGAAAAGGCCGTTGTGCATAATTGCATAACGGCCTTTTTTCAATTCCCTGCGGGCAGAAAAGTTATTAAATAATTCAACAATCTTTCATTCAATTATTTTCCTACCGGTAATTTCTGCGGACTAAAAGATGGTGTTCCATCCCCAATAACCGGCCAGCCATTGGAATAAGTAACCTTGTCAATAAAGAGCTTTCCATCCACTTTCGAATTGGTTCCGTAGGCATAATAGAAACCATCAGCACCTTTAATGATTGTTGGATCGGCAAAGTCGCGGTTCAGGACCGGATTTATAAAAGAAACACCAGTCTTTGACTGAGCTGGTGTTTCTTTTATATTGGAGCATGAAAAAAGCACTGCAATAAGCAGGTATTTTGCAATTCCGTTCATATCAATTAATCATTCAACGATTTACAGATTTTCTGGTTGATTTCGCGGAGGCGTTGTTCATCCAATTTGATCACCTTGCGGTCGTATGTCATAAGCCCGTTTATTTCGCCTTCCACATCGGTGGTTTGGGTATAAACTCCGGCAGAAAAGCCCGATTTGATCATTTTCAGCAAAGCTTCGCCATATTTCACATACTCGTCGGTTACTTCTTTCGAGTTTTTAAACTGAACATAGCCCCAGTTTTTGTCACTGGCCCAAAGATGCCCTTCGAGAGCCAGGCCTATTCCACCATATTCGCCTAAAACAGTTGGCCGTTGTCCGTCATACAAATACATTTTCGGATCGGGATAATTGTGCAAATCGAGCATATCGCCCACCGGATAATGGTTTCCCCCACTGGCAGGATTTACTAATCGACTTGGATCATAAGTTTTCGTCCATTCAACAATTTCGGCAGTTTTGAACTGGCCCCATGCTTCGTTAAACGGAACCCAGCAAACTATTGAAGGATTTGAATACAGGTAATCCATGATTTCTTTCCACTCCTTACGGTAGTTGGCTTCCGACTCGGTGCTCCGCTTAAACTCGTTACCGTTGAAGTAATTGTGGCTTTGCCATTGCGGTGAACGATCGCCGTTGGGCATGTCCTGCCAAACCAGAATTCCGATTTGGTCGCAATGGGTGTACCAACGGGCAGGCTCAACTTTCACATGTTTGCGGATCATGTTAAACCCAAAATCTTTGGTTTTCTGAATGTCGTATTTCAATGCTTCGTCGCTTGGAGCAGTATATAAACCATCGGGCCACCAGCCCTGATCGAGCGGTCCAAACTGGAAATACGCTTTGTTGTTCAACTCCAGACGTACGATGCCATTTGCATCGCGTTTGGTCGAAATTTTACGCATGGCAAAATAGCTGTTTACCTGATCAACCACCACCCCATTGCTGATGAGATTTACTTTCATGGTATATAGAAAAGGTGATTCAGGACTCCAAAGTTTGGCTTCAGGAACTGAAATCTCAAGTTTTTCGGTTGAAGATGCTTTTACAGAAGCTACCTCATTTTTTCCGTCAAAAACTTTCACTTCAATCACATCGCCAAAAGCAGTAGCCTTGGTTTCGACCTTAACTGAAAGCTGTCCTTTATCGATGTTCGGAACGGTCTGGATATTCTCAATCCGTTTAGCGGCAACAGGCTCCAACCAAACGGTTTGCCAGATTCCGGTAACCGGTGTGTACCAGATTCCGCTGGGTTTGCCCACCTGTTTTCCTCTTGGCTGAAAACCAGTGTCAGTTCCGTCCCAAACTTTTACAACCAGTTTCTGGATTGTTGTTTTAGCCAGAAATGGAGTAATGTCGAACGAAAATGGTGTGTATCCACCAGTGTGGGATCCGATTTTAATGCCGTTTACCCAAACTTCGGCTTTCCAGTCAACAGCGCCAAAGTGAAGCAATACATTTTTGCCCTTCCATTTTGCCGGAACTTCAAACGTACGTTTATACCAAACTTCATTATCCTCGCCAACGGTTTTCATTACTCCAGAAAGGCTCGATTCAACAGGAAACGGAACCAAAATCTGACCATCGAACTTTGAAGGTTCAGCTAATCCGGCTTTCAGGATCGAATAATCCCACAAACCGTTCAGGTTCATCCAATCCGCACGTTCCATGATTGGGCGCGGATATTCGGGCAATACATTGTTGACATCAATTTTTTCGGCCCACTGAGTTTTGATTTTATCTCCGGCCGGTTTCCACTGGGCGAAGGTTTGTAAAATACATAAGCTCAATAAAAATAAGGATACTGGTTTTTTCATCTTTGTAGTTGTTTTAATGTTAGTAAAATTAAAGTTCGGAATAATATGAAATTTACATGTTTACTTCATAGTACACCTAAACCGGGCAAATTGCTCATTCGATTTCTTTAAATTTAGTTTTTTTAGGACTGAAAAATATCCCGGGTTATGTGTTTTCACGCATATCCCATACTAAACGTCATAGAGCCATTCTAATGTTGTTTAATCCTTCTCCTCGAAATTGAATTATTACATCTATATTTGAAACTGTTTCAAATATAGATGTATGTTTAACATGTGAACAATCAAAACGGATACTTTTTTGACAAAAATTGATGAACATATCGACGAAAGGTTAATCGCAAGATTTAGGAAGGGTGATATGGACGCTTTCCGAAAGATCTATGAATCTCATAGTAAATCTCTGTACCGTTTTGCATTTTCTTACCTGAAAGATTCATTTGAAGCAGAAGAAATTGTTCAGGATGTTTTTCTCAAGGTTTGGGAAAAAAGGGAAGAAGTTGATGAACAAAAATCCTTTACAAGTTATTTGTACCGAATCACTGTTAATAAAGTATTCAACGAGTTGAAGCACCGTGTTGTCAAGAAAAAATACGAACAACATGCGCTGAAGTTTGACCAGATTACCGGCGAAACCCCCGAATCGTCTATTCAATTCCAGGAGCTAAACACAAAACTGGAACAGTTATTATCAAAACTTCCTGAACAACAGCGCAATATATTTATCATGAGCTGCTGGAAAGGTTTTTCGAATGTTGAAATTGCAGATAATCTGAATATATCGATCCGGACTGTCGAAAATCAGATTTACCGCGCAGCCAAATTTGTCAAATTGCACCTGAACGATGACTATCCCCTTACTATCCTCCTGATCGTTTTTTCGCTAATCCAATAATGTGGCAACATTAAGTTAATACAACAGTAGTTGTAATATCCTGAAAAAAAATCAAAAAACGTATGAGTATTCTATTATCCAATCTTGTATTACTCTTGAAATGAAAAATAACGAATTTAAAAATAGTGAATTTAAAGGCCTGCTTGACAAATTTCAGGCAGGTAGTTGCAGCCAGGAAGAACTTCGCTGGTTGGAAAAAATGTTTTTGGATGACAAAATCTCTGAAAGTATAAAAAATGCCATGCTTGATGAAATTCCTGACTTTAGGGCACAAGGCTCAGGTGTGGATACTGATTACGACCGCTTGTTCAAATCCATTCAGAAAGTTATTTCGGAACAAAAACCGACCAGGCCGATGGCCAATTTGAGGTTCAATTTGGTACGTATTGCAGCCATAGTTGTTGTTGCCTTTTTATTAGGCGGAACCTTGTCTTATTTCCTTCTCAGGAACGAATCAAAAGCAACCATATCGTTTTGTGAAGTAA
This sequence comes from Prolixibacteraceae bacterium, assembly GCA_031421065.1. GTDB lineage: Bacteria > Bacteroidota > Bacteroidia > Bacteroidales > Prolixibacteraceae > Aquipluma. Next base: position 15,777 of record JANONW010000166.1, on the reverse strand, counting down.
CAGCGCCACTTGGCTCAACCTCCGAAATCGTTTTGCCCGACAATTCGCGCGTTTGGTTAAATGCCGGAAGTAAAATCAGGTATTCGACCACGTTTAATCAAAACGACCGCTTGCTTTACCTGGAAGGCGAAGGCTATTTCAAAGTTGCCAAAAACACAAAACTCCCATTTATTGTTGATGCATACGGATTTGAGGTAAAAGCAATTGGAACCGAATTCAATGTAAAAGCCTATAAAGATGATGCCACCATTGAAACAACAATGGTTGAAGGTAAAGTGACCTTGCTTCATGCAACCGAAAATATGATTGCTGGCGTATATCTGACCCCCAATCAAAAAGCCACATTTTATAAAAAAAAGGAATCACTTACAATTGAAGTAATCAAAAAAATAGAAGCAAAGAAAGAAGGATTAAATTATATCCCTGAGAGCCGCCTGATTATAACCCCGCGTATCGATCCAAGGTCAATCATCTCATGGAAGGAAGAACGCCTGATTATTGAAAGGGAACGTTTGGACGATCTGATGGAGTTATTAGGCAGGAAATACAACATCAAGTTTGAATTTAAATCGGATGATATCAAGAGGTTCAGGTTTTCAGGTATCCTTGAAGATGAAACCCTTCAGCAGGTTATGGATGTAATAAGAATCTCTTCGCCAATAGATTATGCCATTGAAGGAAAAACAGTAATAATCGAGAGAAATGACAAACGTGTGCCTGAATTTGAAAAACTTTTAAAACAACAATAAAAAATGAAAAAAACAGGGCGTAGGTTTTTGCCGAACCTAAACCCTGTCAGTCAATAGCGTTAAACAAAAAACAATGTCAGTTCCCGCAAAAGAATACTGGCATTGGAAGTCAAACATCTAACATTTCAAATGTATGAAAAAAAATCAAATTGGATTGATTTTCCCGGGAAGGGGAAAGCTGAAAAATTTTTTACGTATCATGAAGATTACTACAGTCTTAATTTTGGCGCTAACCATGCAGCTCAGTGCCACTGTTTATTCGCAAAGTACCAAATTCAGTATGGAATTTAAGGGAAAAACGGTACGCGAAGTGATGAACCTGATCGAAGATCAAAGCAGGTTCCGGTTTTTCTTTAACGAAGATTTTAAGCTAATCGACGAAAAAGTTGACCTGAATGTGAAAGACGTAAGTGTGGAAGCAATTCTGGACCAAATGTTTGTGAATTCTGCGATCAGTTACAAGGTATTGACAAATGATTTAATCGTACTGACTGTAGGCGAAAATCAGAGTCCGTTGCAGACCATTCAGGGCAAAACAGTTAGGGGTAAAGTGCTCGATAGCACCGGACTTCCGTTGCCTGGGGTAACTGTTTATTTCAAAGGCACAACTGGTGGTACCATCTCTAATTCTGACGGTACATTTTCGCTGCCCGTAAATGAGAATTCAAAAGTACTGGTCTTTTCATTTATCGGATTGGAAACCAAAGAAATCACCATCGGCAATCTATCGGTGGTTGATGTTACCATGGAAGAAAGTACCATCCGGATTGACGAAGTTATTGCGATTGGATATGGCGTACAGAAAAAAGAATCGCTGACCGGCGCTATCTCAGGCGTAACTTCAGATGATTTGGAACGTGTGCGCTCAAGCACTGTCAGTGCTGCATTAGCCGGTAAATTAGCTGGGGTTTCTTTCCGAATGCCCGATGGCCGTCCGGGTTCTTCGGCAACCATCCAGATCCGCAACATGGGTACTCCATTGTATGTAATTGACGGAATCCAAAAAGATGCCGGACAATTTAATAACATTTCGCCAAACGATATCGCGAGTATTACCGTACTGAAAGATGCTTCGGCAGCAATTTACGGTGTTCGTGCTGCAAATGGGGTAGTGGTTGTTACCACCAAACGTGGTAAACTGAACTCAAAAAATACAATCAATGTGGACGCATATACAGGATGGCAAAACTGGTCGCGTTTCCCGAAAACTGTTGGCGCATATGAATGGATGAGCGGAAAAGCGGATGCTGAGATGAACCAGTTCGGAAGAACTGACATCACTGCTGCTGAACTTGAAAAATGGAAAGCAGGCACTGACCCCGCTTACCGCAGTTTCAACTGGTACGATTTTATTATCCAGCCAAATTCGCCGCAAACCTCCATCAACGTGAATACAACCGGGGGATCAGATAAAATCAATTATTACCTTTCGGTAACCCGTGTGGACCAAAACTCGATGTTGGGCCGCGAATTTACTTTCGGCCGTACCAATATTCAGTCGAACATCGATACGAAAATTACCGACCGCCTGAAAGTGGGCGTCCAGATCAGCGGACGTGTTGAAACACGCGATAACCCGGGTGTTCCCGGTGGTGACGATTATTGGGCGCCACGTTTCGCCTTGTTCCGAAACCGTCCTACCGAACGTCCTTTCGCTAACGACAATCCGGCCTATATCAACAACATTGGTCACATGGCAGAAAACTGGGGCTTGCTCACCAAGGCCAAATCAGGTTACTGGCGCGAAGACTGGAGGGTTTTACAGACCAACTTTATTGGCGAATACAACACCCCGATCAAAGGTTTAACAGCCAAAGGAACTTATTCGTATTACATTGCCGACCGTTTGATGAACGGGCACGAATATACTTACGATGCTTACAGCTATTTTCCTGAAACAGACAGCTATAAAGTGACTTTTGCGAACCTGAACCCATGGCGGGAACGTGGTACCCGTAAAATTTTTGAGGAGGTATTGCAGGGTCAGCTTAATTACCAAAAAGAAATCGGGAAACACAATATTGCCGGTACCTTTGTATCTGAACGTATTAACCGACGCGAATTGGATGTTTGGGCACACTCGGTGCCAAAAACCAATGCACTTCCAATCCTTCAGTTTGCTGACATGACTACTTACCGTGATCGGGATTGGGAAGAAGCACGTATTGGTTACATTGGACGTTTCAACTATAGCTATGCCAATAAATATTACCTGGAAGTTTCAGGACGTCAAGATGCAGCCTGGAAATTTGTTTCCAATAAACGTTGGGGATTCTTCCCATCTATGTCTGCGGGCTGGAGGATCACCGAAGAAAAATTTGCAAAATCATTTTTGGGAAATAGCAGCTTCGACCTGAAACTTCGCGGTTCCTATGGCGAACTTGGAGATGATAACGTTGGTATTGGTTCGTTCGACTACATTAGCGGATACAACTACGCATCATCAACTGTCATTATTGACGGAACTGTTGTAACAGGTTCAAGAAACCGTGGAGTTCCGATTACATCCATTTCATGGTTTACCAGTAAAATTACCGACATCGGCGCTGATTATTCTTTGCTCAATGGAAAACTAACCGGTAGCGCCGATTACTTCTACCGTAAACGTACAGGATTACCTGCACATAAATACGATGTTCTGGTTCCGAGCGAAATCGGGTATTTACTCCCAAGAGAAAACCTGAACAGTGACGCTGTAATGGGTGCTGAAACCTCCATCAATTACAATGGCAATGTTGGACGGATGACCTATTCAGTCGGAGGAAATATTTCTTACGCCCGTAACCGGAATCTGGACTCATACAAACCAAGGTTCAGCAACTCATGGGACAATTACCGTAATTCAGGTGAAAACCGTTATAACGGAATTTTCTGGGGGTATGAAACAGTGGGTCAGTTCCAGTCTATTGAAGAGATCAATAACTACACTGTCAACAACGACGGACAGGGAAACAGAACCATGCTCCCAGGCGATTTGATGTACAAAGATGTGAACGGCGATGGTGTCATCAGCGATTTTGACCAACGCCCCATAGGTTTCCCAAGAGACCGCAACCCAATCCTAAACTTCGGTATTAACTTTAGCATGGCTTACAAGGGCTTCGATTTTAACGCCGACTTCTCCGGAGGTTCAATGTATTCATACAATCGGGCATGGGAAATGAGAAACCCATACCAGAATACCGGTAATTTGCTGAAGGTATTCTACGATGACAGGTGGCGCCGTGCTGATCCGTTGGATCTGAACAGCGCATGGGTTGCAGGTAAGTACCCGGCACTCCGGTTCAACGATGGCGGCCATAACAACTACAACAGACAGTCAACCTTCTGGCTGACCAATATGTCATATATACGACTGAGAACTATGGAAGTGGGTTACACTTTACCAAAAGCGCTGACTGAAAAAGCGAAAATTCAAAAGGCCCGTTTTTATGTGAATACATATAACTTGTTTTCACTTGACAAGCTGAAAAAACTAGGTGTTGAACCTGAGGTTATGGACGAAAATGGTCTGCAATATCCTCAGAACAGATTAGTGAATCTTGGTGTTAACCTTAGTTTCTAACTAAAAAACTTTTATACAATGAAAAAATATATTATTCTGTCAATCATGCTCATCTCCCTAGGCTGGGGCTGTAATGATGAGGCATTTCTGGATAAAGAGCCTACCGATATCCTCCTCGACAACCAGATCTGGGCTGATAAAAGCCTGGTTCTTTCTGTAGTTGTCGATTTATACGACCGTGTTCCTGAGTACCAGACCATCACAGGATGGTCGCATTTCGCCAGCTTCGACGAAGGTTTTGCATCAAATAATGGTGACTACTGGCGTCACAAAAACCAGGAATATGGCTATGGTGAATGGTCAAACTGGGATTACGGCCTCATCCGTGAGGTAAATATGTTTATTGAAAAATGTGGCACTGCCGATAAGCTTGACCCTGCCGACAGGGCACGCTTCCTGGCCGAAGGCCGTTTTATCCGTGCCAATATTTATTTCGAGCTTGTAAAACGTATGGGCGGCGTTCCGCTTATCACCGAAACAATGACCTATGATTTCAGTGGCGATGCTTCATACTTGCGTAAACCACGTTCCAAGGAAGCTGCAGTTTACGATTTCATCATCAAAGAACTGGATGAAATTAAAGGTGATCTGCCTAAAAATTCAAGCGTAAAATCGCGTGCAAGTCAGGGTTTGATTTTGGCCATGAAATCAAGGGTTTGCCTGTATGCCGCATCAATTGCCAAATATGGGGCAACAACCCCAACAGTGACTCTTCCGGGTGGAGAAGTTGGAATATCAGCTTCCCTTGCTGCCGGATATTATCAGAAAGCGCTTACTGCTGCCGAAGAACTGATTAACAGCGGCGACTATTCGCTTTACAAGAAAAAAGAAAATCTGTCGGAAAACTTTTCCAATCTTTTCATCGACAAAGGGAACAACCCGGAAGCTATTTTCGTAAGAGATTTCAAACTGCGAAGTGGCAAGGTACAAGGCTGGACACTGGTTAACCAACCCTGGTCGCAGGCCGAAGATCTGGAAGGCGGAAGGTTAAACCCTTCATTAAACCTTGTTCAATCATTTGAAAAATTGGACAATACCTACGACACCTACAAGACCAATCAGGATAATGGCGACTATATCTACTTCAGCAGCCCAAAAGACATGTTCGCCAATCGTGACGCACGTCTGGAAGGTACTGTGATGGTCCCGGGTTCTGTTTACAAAGGAAAACAACTCGACATTTGGACAGGTTTTCTTTTGGCTGACGGAACTGTAATTAAAGGCGACAATTTTGGTGCCCGTAAAACCCTTCCCGGCAAAACTGCCCCTGAATATGTTGTTGGATGGGATGGACCGATTGACAACCTCGAATTCAGCGCCCAGTCTGGTTTTTATGTCCGCAAATACATGGACCTCGCTGTTGGTTCGGGCCAACGCGGAGTGAATAGCGAAGTGTGGTGGATCCGTTACCGTTTGGGCGAAGTCTATCTGAATGCTGCCGAAGCTGCTTTCGAATTGGGCAACAAAACCAAAGCTGCTACCTATATGAACAAAGTTCGCGAACGTGCAGGCCTGGTTGTTCCGCTTAAAGAGGCCGACATCACCTTTGACCGCATTGTCAACGAACGTAAAGTAGAGCTTGCCTTTGAAGGTCATCAGCTTTGGGACATGAAACGTTGGAGACTGGCACACATCATCTGGAACGGTCAATCGACCGAATTAACTGCCAATCCGGGGAAAGCCAACGAAGTAAGCACACGGGTATTCGGATTGTGGCCTTACAAATTCTACAATCCGGGCGGTACAAACGATGGTAAATATGTGTTCAAAAAAATTATTCCGGGCCAGGTTACCAACGCTCACCGTTTCCGCTTAGGAAATTATTATTCGGAGATCAACAGCACGATCAGGAACAATAACCCGTTAATCGTCCGGAACCCGAATCAGGAATAACCGAACAAAACAGATTTTCAAATTCATTAAATTTCAATAGATATGAAATTACGATTAATTATAATATTAGGTGTCATAAGTACATTCCTTGCATCGTGCGGGCATGACAATTATGACGGACCTGGTTCCAAACTTGAAGGAAAGCTGGTTTACAACGGCGAAGCGATTAATGTTAGCTACAACGATGTTACTTTTCAGTTGTGGGAACCGGGATGGCAAACGAAAGCCCAGATCAACGTATCAGTTGATCAGGATGGCTCTTATTCTTCCATGCTTTTTAATGCTACGTATAAACTGATCATCCCTTCAAACCAGGGACCTTTCCGTAGCAAACTAAATACTGAAACCGGATCGGATACCATTCTGGTAAAATTAGGTGGAAACAAAGTTCTGGACATCGAAGTTGAGCCTTACTACATGATCCGCACGCCACAGTTTACCGTGGCTGGCAGAGAAGTTACCGGTACATTCAAAGTTGAAAAGATAATCACCGGAACCAATGCTAGAAACATTGAGCGTGTTAACCTATATGTGAACAAGACTCAGTTTGTCGATTTCCGTTCGAATGTTGTTTCTGCCCAATTGGCCGGAGCATCAGTTGCTCCCGGAACTACGGTTACCCTAAAAGCCACTGTGCCTGCTATCACTCCCACTCAGAATTATGTTTTCGCCCGCATCGGATTGAAAATCCAGGGTGTTGAAGACATGATATTCTCTCCGGTTGTGAAAGTTAATTTGTAACATCAGGTATTACCAACTAATCTTTAGCCATCCTGATGTTACTGAATGTCGGGGTGGCTTTTTTACAACTAAAATATTCATTACCATGAGACTATCTGGCATATTTATTTGTGTGTTATCCTGTGTATTACTGAGTCTCACAGGGTGCAAAACCGAAAAAAATGGCTGTGATGCAACTATTGTTTCACGCCCTGCGCTTTATCAGCAAAGTGGATTTTATAATAGCAACAGGTTTCCGCTCCAACCGGCCCACTTTATTAAATTGCCGCTTGGAAGCATAAAGCCACAAGGTTGGGGGCTTAAACTTCTTGAATTACAAAAGGATGGCCTTTGTGGTCATTTGGGCGAAATCAGTGCCTGGCTCGACAAAAACAATAATGCGTGGTTATCGGAGGGTGGCGAACACGGTTGGGAAGAAGTTCCATACTGGTTACGCGGATACGCCGACATGGCTTTTATTTTTGATGATCCGGAAATGAAAAAAGAGACGATGGTCTGGATTGAGGCCATTATAAAAAGTCAGAAAGAAACTGGTTGGTTTGGTCCTGAATACCGTTCAGGAGAAACCAAACAATTGGATTACTGGCCGAACATGTTAGTACTTTTTACGCTCCAGCATTATTACGAATACAGTAAAGACGAGCGGGCAATCGATTTTATGGAAAATTATTTCCGGTTCGAAATGAGTGTTCCTGAAAATGAATTCCTGACAAGCTACTGGGAGAAAAGCCGCGGGGGCGATAACCTCTACAGCGTTTACTGGTTGTACAATATCACCGGTGAGGAATGGTTGTTGCAGCTCAGTGAAAAAATCCATCGGAACACCGCAAACTGGATGCGGCAAACAAGTCTTCCCAACTGGCACAATGTGAACATCGCACAATGTTTCCGCGAACCTGCAACGTATTTTATGCAATCAGGCGATTCGGCCCATTTACATGCTACCTACAACAACTATGGCCTGATCCGGCGCACTTTCGGACAGGTTCCGGGCGGAATGTTTGGCTCCGATGAAAATGCCCGTATGGGTTATATCGACCCGCGTCAGGGAACGGAAACCTGTGGTTTTGCCGAGCAGATGACCTCCGATGGTATTCTAACCCGCATCACCGGCGACCCATTGTGGGCCGACAATTGCGAGGATGTCCTCTTTAACAGTTTCACTGCGGCTTTCACTTCGGATATGAAAGCCCTTCGGTACATCACCTGCCCAAATGGGGTTACTGCCGATGATAAAAACCATGCGCCAGGCATTGCCAACGAAGGGCCTTTCCTGACCATGAACCCTTTCAGCAGCCGTTGCTGCCAGCACAATCATGGCCATGCCCTGCCATATTATCTTCAGAATCTGGTGATGGCCAGCAATGACAACGGTTTAGCCGCAATCATGTATAATTCGTGCGTAACTACTGCCAAAGTGGGCGACGGTACTGAAATCAGGCTGACACAGGAAACCAACTACCCGTTTGAAGAAACAATCCGCTTCACCCTTAATTCAGAAAAAAATGTCACTTTTCCTTTCTATTTCCGTGTTCCGGGATGGTGTAAAAACGCATCGGTAAAAATCAACAATAAGTCAGTAAATGTTGGCCCGGTTGCCGGTTCATACATCCGTGTTGAGCGCGAATGGTCTGATGGCGATCAGTTTACCCTGTATTTGCCCATGGAAATTGGAATCCGCACCTGGCAGGTCAATCAAAACAGTGTGTCGGTCGATTACGGTCCTCTGACTTTTTCGCTGAGAATAGAGGAAGAATATACAAAACTGAGCAGCACCGCCACCGCGATCTGGGATTCCAAATGGCAGCAAGGCGCCGATCCTGAAAAATGGCCGGCTTATGAAATTTTGCCCAAATCGGCCTGGAATTATGGCCTTGTATTAGATAAAAATAACCCGCAAAGTTCATTCACTGTTGTTCGTAAAGAATGGCCGGCAGATAATTATCCGTTTTCTCTGGAAAATACGCCCATTGAGATTTTGGCAAAAGGACGGCAAATCCCATCGTGGGGAATTGACAGCCATGGTTTGGTGGATGTTTTGCCCTTGTATCCTGCAAAAACCAACAAGCCCGTTGAAGATATCACGCTTGTTCCGATGGGCGCTGCACGTTTAAGAATTTCAGCTTTCCCTGTAGTTGATTAGAAACTAATTCGAATCAAGGGTAGATTTATTTTAAACCAGAATGGTTGGCATTATTATAGAAAAAGATGAAGAAAGCTTACTTTAAACACGAAGTGCCCGCCTGGGGCAAGCAGGGTGGTATAATCCTGTCATACCTTCGGCATTTTTTTCCCTTTCTGTACATCTTGCTATAATAGTATCATGCCTTCAGCATTAAAAACAATTTTTTTCAACCCTTGATTCGCATGAATACCAAATACACCTATTTAATCATGTAATTTTTTAATTATGAGAAGTTTTGCATTAATTACTTTATTTTTTCTTGTTGCAGGAACTTGCTTTTCACAGCAGTTTCGGCCACCAAGCGTTCCACTGGTTGCCCACGATCCGTATTTCAGTATCTGGTCATCGGCCGACAACTTGTATGACACGGAAACCGAGCACTGGACCGGTAAAAAACAGCCCATGCATAGCATCGTTCGAATTGATGGTAAAGCATTTCGCCTGATGGGCAGTCAACCCGAATCACTTGGAACGGTCAAACAAACTGGGGTTATGGTTAATCCAACCCAAACAATTTATGGTTTTCAAAATGAATCAGTCAATATTCAGTTGGTTTTTACAACTCCGGCGTTGAGTTCAAATCTTGATGTTTTATCGCGCCCGGTAACTTACCTAACCTGGAAAATCAAATCGGTTGATGGCAAAAGCCACGATGTACAGTTGTACTTTGATTGTGGTGGCGAAATTGCCGTTAATACGCCGGACCAAAGCCTGCAATGGGACAGTCCTGCCATAGCAGGGTTACAAACTTTGCGCATTGGGACCACCGACCAACCGGTTCTTCAGAACAAGGGAGATGACCTTCGGATCGACTGGGGCTATGCTTATCTGTCGGTAGTTGAGGACCAGAAACCGCAGACAAAAGTTGGAGGACGCGATAACTTGATGAAAAGTTTTATTTCATCAGGTGATTTGGCTTCAGTTTCAAACATAAACCCACCCCAAAAAGTAACTGATGAGCGGGTTTCAATGGCCGTTGCCTGGAATGTTGGAAAAGTAAACGCATCGGAATCAACCTGCTGGGCAATGCTCGGTTATGATGATCTGTACAGCGTTCGTTATTTCGATGCCGACCTTCAGGCATGGTGGAAACGAAACGGAATGAGCATGAACGGATTACTTTCGCTGGCCGCCAAAGAATATTCCACCTTACAAACTGAATGTGCTGCTTTTGATGCTGATTTGCTGAAAGATCTGGAGACAGTTGGTGGAAAAAAATATGCCATAATGAATGCATTGGTATATCGACAAACTCTTGCAGCACATAAATTGGTTGCCGACTCGAAAGGTATGCCACTTGTTTTCTCGAAAGAAAATTTCAGTAACGGTTGTATGGCTACTGTTGATGTTAACTATCCTGCATCGCCATTCTTCTTTTTGTTCAGCCCGGCTTTGACCAAAGCTTCGCTTCAACCTATTTTTGCCTATGCAGCATCAGCAAGATGGAAATTCCCTTTTGCACCGCACGATCTGGGTACTTATCCACATGCAACAGGTCAGTCTTATGGTGGTGGGGAAGAGTCGGAAGAAAATCAGATGCCTGTGGAAGAAACCGGAAATATGATCATTATGACAGCGGTTCTGGCCAAAATGGAAGGAAATGCATCGTATGCCCAGGCCAACTGGCCGGTTATCGAAAAATGGTCAAACTATTTACTCTCAAAAGGTTTTGACCCTGAAAACCAACTTTGTACCGATGACTTTGCCGGACACCTTGCCCACAACATCAATCTTTCGGCCAAGGCAATTGTTGCCCTTGGCAGTTATGCCATGCTTTGTGAAATGACAGGCAGAAAACGCGAGGCCAGTGAAGTCCGCAAAAAGGCAGAAGAGATGGTAAAGGATTGGGTTGAACAGGCTACTGAAGGCGATCATACTAAGCTTGCTTATGACAAGCCCGGAACCTGGAGCCAAAAATACAACCTGGTTTGGGACCGGATTCTTGGACTTGATTTGTTCCCCAACGATATGGTTCAGCGGGAAATCGCTTTCTACAAAAAACAACAGGGAAAATTCGGGCTACCACTCGACAGCCGCAAACGTTACACAAAAAACGACTGGATAACATGGACGGCAACAATGGCCGACAGCCGCGAAGATTTCGAAGCCCTCTTCAACCCCATTTATCATTTTGCGGAATCCACACCTCAACGGGTGGCGCTTTCCGACTGGTACGATACCGACAATGCGAACAAAGTCGGCTTTCAGGCCCGCTCTGTAGTTGGTGGCTTTTTCATTAAAATGCTTTCAGATCAGGAAATATGGGAGAAGTGGGTCGGTAAAGGCACCAATGTTAAAGGGTCCTGGGCTCCGTTGAAAATCAATACATTGAAAAGCAAACCTTTACTTCAAACTTCACTTAAGGAAGGTATTGTATGGAAATATACCACTGAAAAACCCGCTGAAAACTGGATTCAACCAGCATTTGCAGACAATAGCTGGTTGTCAGGTCAGGCTGGTTTTGGTTCAGGAGACATCAGCATTGCCCGCACAACATGGAAAACTTCAGATATCTGGATTCGTCAGGAATTTGACATTAAAAAAGTTTCAGGAAAGAAGCTGGGTATTACCATCCGTCACGATGAAGATGCTGAAATATACATCAACGGAGAATTTTGTGGATCGATAAAAGGTTTCTCTGGCAGTTACGAACCAATTTTGCTTGACAAAAAGGTAAAAGACGTTCTGCATCGCGGTAAAAACACCATTGCCATACATTGCCATCAAACAGCTGGTGGTCAGTTTATTGATGCCGGGTTATTCGAATATTAAAAATTGCAGGATCAATTTCAGATAATAATAAAAAGGATCAAGCTGAATTTTAGCAGTTTGATCCTTTTTGTTTCTTCGGCGAAGCAGATGCCTGAATTTATTATATTCATTTTATTTTCAGTTATTTGAACGCTTTACGCTATACATAGTCAGTTTTAGTTTCAACTTTATTCTATTTTTCTTTTGAAAAGGAATAGGGGAAATCCGATTCTTTTGTCCCGCGGTTCAAATTTGGCTCTGCGCCCATCTCAAAATTGATCTTTGCCCCTTTCATCAGCTCCGGGTATTTGAAATAGTTCTTGCTGTATGCTTTTCCATTGAATTTTACAGACTGGACATAGCGGTTTTCAACACTGTTTTTGGGTGCATTGATTTCAATTTTTTTGCCATTTTCAAGGCTCACCGTAATTTTCTTAAACAGCGGCGCTCCAATCACATATTGATCTACTGCCGGTGTTACGGGATAAAATCCCATTGCACTGAAAACATACCAGGCCGAAGTTTGCCCGTTGTCTTCATCGCCACAATAACCATCAGCCTGTGGCGTGTACATTCTGTCCATTACTTCGCGAACCCAATATTGGGTTTTCCAGGGCTGTCCGGCATAGTTGTACAAATAAATCATGTGCTGAATGGGCTGGTTGCCATGCGCATAATTTCCCATGTTCATGATCTGCATTTCGCGTATTTCGTGGATGACCTGTCCGTAATATGACTCATCAAATACCGGGGGAACAATAAATACAGAATCCAGCATGGTCACGAATTCTTTTTTGCCACCCATCAGGCCAATCAAACCATCAACATCGTGCAAAACAGACCAGGTATAATGCCAGCTGTTCCCCTCGGTAAAAGCATCGCCCCATTTAAACGGACTAAAAGGCGATTGGAAGGTACCGTCTTCGTTTTTGCCACGCATCAAATTGGATTCCTTGTCGAACACATTCTTATAATTCCGTGAACGTTTGGCAAAAATCTCCAACTCTTTTTCAGGCTTTCCGAGAGCTTTCCCCAACTGGTATATACAAAAATCGGCAAACGCATACTCCAGTGTACGGGCCACATTTTCGTTGATGCCCACATTGTACGGAATATAGCCCAACTTATTGTAATAGTCAACGCCATAGCGGCCAACAGAATGCAGCGGTCCTTCGTGTTCAGTATTTTTCAGCGCTGCCTGAAATAAGGTTTCGATGTCATAGCCACGGCCTCCTTTTAAATACGCATCGGCAATCAATGTGGCTGAGTTAGAACCGATCATACAATCACGGTGGCCCGGACTTGCCCATTCAGGCAAAAAGCCACTCTCTTTGTAGGTATTTACCAATCCTTCCTGGATTTTCTCATTCAACGATGGGTACATTAAATTAAAAAATGGAAATACAGCACGGAAAGTGTCCCAAAAACCATTGTCGGTGAACATGTAACCGGGAAGTACTTTGCCATTGTATGGGCTGTAATGCACCACTTCCCCTTTTTCATCATACTCGTAGAACTTACGTGGGAAAAGCAATACCCGGTACAAACAGGAGTAGAATGTTTTAATTTGGTCATCAGTTCCACCACCAACAGCAATGCGTGACAATTCTTTATTCCAGATGTCAGCCCCTTTGGTTTTAACTTCGTCAAACGAATCACTGCCCAATTCTTTCAGATTACGTTCGGCCTGCTCGTAACTGATAAAAGATGAGGCCACCCGTGCATGGATTTGTTCGCCTTTTTTTGTTTTAAACTGAATGGCAGCGCCCACGTGATTGTCCTGCAATTCCGATTTGCCCGGAACCACTTTGTCCGTACTCCAGACTTCGCTTTTGACAAAAGGCTTGTCGAAAACCACCACAAAATAATTTTTGAAATTTTCAGGAACACCGCCACTGTTCCGGGTGGTATAGCCAATTATTTTATTTTCTGAAGGAATGAGTTTTACATACGAACCACGGTCAAATGCATCGACCAGTACATGCGACTTTTCGTTTTCAGGAAATGTAAAACGGAACATGGCTGCACGTTCAGTTGGCGTAATTTCGGTTGTTACGTCGTAATCGGCGAGGTAAACTTTGTAATAATGCGGTTTGGCTGTTTCAGCTTTATGTGAGAACCAACTTGCCCGTTCTTCTCCTGTAATTTTTAATTCACCGGTTAACGGGAAAAGAGAAAACTGTCCGTAATCATTGATCCACGGACTGGGTTGATGGGTTTGTTTAAACCCCTGGATTTTATTGGCATCGTAACCATATACCCAACCGTCGCCCATCTTTGCAGTTTGAGGGGTCCAGAAATTCATCCCCCAGGGCAACGCAATGGCCGGATAGGTATTCCCGCTGGAAAGTTTAAACTCCGAATCGGTTCCCATCAGGGTGTTCACATAATCAACGGGGTTTTTCTGTTGAGCAAAAACCTCAAGTGAAAGAGCGCTATAAAATAAAACACACAAGAAAAGCAATCGATTTTTCATTTTAGTATTATGAGTGGAATTAATCCAATGGTAGACTTTAATGTACTTAAAATAAAAACTTTATTTGAAACTGTTCTATTGTTTTTACAAGCTCCACCCTTCCCTATATTCATAATGTAGAAATTTATCTGCTTCAGGCATATTTGGGAAAGTGAGTTTTACAGAATCAAAAATAAGGCTCTGAAAACTAAGTTTTTCTCTTAGTTCTGGCCGGAGAGCTATATTTCCCAACAGAACTGTTTCTGTTAGCGGGCCTGCCCAGTCATAGTTGGATCCTGCTGGATCACCACCTTTACAGGCAAGTATCCATTCCATCCTGTGACCAGGGGATGAAGGGAGGTATGGTTCCGGTCTTTTATATGATTCGTGTAAAGATTCCGGAAGTATTTGATTCCCTAGTATCTTACCTTTACTGCCCATATACAACACACCTCCTGCGCCCAATTGAACACCACTCTCCATGTCCGGAAGACGGGGAGGGCGTAAACCCCCATCGTACCAAGTGAGCCTTAAAGGTGGCATTTCTTCACGTGAGGGGAAATCATAGGTTACTATTGACCCAAGCGGATAAGTTTCATCATTGACAAGAGTTGATACTGCCTGAATACTGGTTGGATACTTGAGCTTTAATGCCCGAAAGACCGAATCGAATGAATGACAGCCTATATCACCCAGTGCCCCGGTGCCAAAGTCTAACCAACCCCGCCACCTAAATGGATGATAAGACGGATGGTATGGACGCATAGGAGCAGGCCCGGTAAAAAGATCCCAATCAAGGCTGGCAGGAGCAGGAGGAATATCTTCCGGACGCCTGACTCCCTGTGGCCAGTAGGTATCGGAAAGGCCCCTGTTAGGACGGTCAGTCCATACGTGGACTTCATGTATTGGGCCGATAACTCCATCCCATATCATTTCCCGCAGTCGTCGCGACAAATCTTCCGCCTGACCCTGGTTGCCCATCTGCGTTGCAACCTTATACTTCCTGGCAGCATCTGTCAGCATCCTTGCCTCATATACCGTATGAGTAAGAGGTTTTTCTGTATAAACATGTTTTCCCCGTCTTATTGCTTCCATACTTATTATGGCATGACTATGGTCAGGAGTTGCGACTACAACCGCATCTATATCCTTCTGATTATCAAGCATAATACGGAAGTCTTTATAGCGTTTGGCTCCGGGATATGTTTTAAATACATTTTCAACAGATTCGTTCCAGTCTACATCACAAAGCGCAACAATATTCTCTGTCTTTGCAACATCTTCCATATCTACTCTCCCCATCCCGCCTATCCCAATGCCGGCAATATTCAGTTTATCGCTTGGGGCAGTATGACCTAATCCTGAAACAACATTAGAGGGAACAATGGTGAAACCGGCTAATGCAACAGTAGAGGTTCCATTGAAACCTCTGCGGCTG
>JANONW010000165.1:0-2043 GCA_031421065.1 Prolixibacteraceae bacterium | reverse complement strand
CTTGCCGTCGGTCCCGCCTCAACTCGAACGTTAGGCCGCACAACCGAGAGCATAGACGTGCAACCTGAAATCCGCCGATATCAATCGAGTGACGATCTCGCCGCTCTGACAGACCTAATCCACCGAGCGTACGCTCCTCATCTGAAGCAGGGGCTTCGATACTGGGGCACCCACCAGCCGTCATCGGACACCGAAAAGAGACTGAACGCCGGACTCGGCCTCGTCATGGTTACGGACGGGCAGTACGTCGGAACACTGACGTTGCGTCCTCCGCAGCCCGGCTCCAAAGTGCCGCTGTACCGCGAGCC
Organism: Prolixibacteraceae bacterium; assembly: GCA_031421065.1. Classification (GTDB taxonomy): domain Bacteria; phylum Bacteroidota; class Bacteroidia; order Bacteroidales; family Prolixibacteraceae; genus Aquipluma. Next base: position 1,735 of record JANONW010000165.1, on the reverse strand, counting down.
GAGCGTTTACTCGCTGTCCCAGTTCTGCATTGCACCAGAGTACAAGGGGCATGGCCTGGGTCGGCGGCTCCACGACTACACGCTCGACATTGCTCTGAAACTGGGAGCCAACACCGTTGCGCTCGACACGGCGAAGCCGGCGACCTCGTTGATCCAACTGTACGAAGCGTGGGGCTACGCTGTCGTCGGCGAGTGCGACTGGCGGCCGCATACAAACTACGTCAGCGTAGTCATGGCCCGAGCGCTTACTACAGCCGGTGCGGCCTAACCCCTCGCTCAAGCTGAGCCCCAACGGCGGGCCACGCGGGCCAGGTAGGCGGTACGCTGTACATTTTCGCCAACCTGGCCCGCGCGTCCCACCGTTGGTGCCAGCTTAGCTCGAACGTTAGGCGTCACAAAGACCCCTTTGCACCATCCCATCTCAGTGCCCGCACCATGTACGTGATCAAGACAGAAGTCGCCAACTTGGACGCAAAGTCATGGACGTTCGAGAGGCAGAAGACGATGTACGGCGGCAAACAAATCCGTAAGGGCGATCAAATCTACATCTTTGCCAGCGAGACCGAGGGCGGTCCAGGCTTGATTGCAAGCGGAACAGTAACTTCAGCTGAACCGACACCGAGAAGCGTCGGCGTTGAGCGGCAAACGCCGAGGGTAAGCATCACCGTCAAACGCACCGCACAGGCCAAGCGCAAGCTAGGCCGGAGCGAACTTAGGGCTTTTGGAGAGTGGAATGACGGACGCCCAGAGACAGAACTGAACTTCAAGTTCTATCGGCAAGCGACAAATAAAGTCGGCGGCATCTCGGCGGAAGCTGCAGCATTTCTACAGGCCTTCATGCGGCTATGAAGGCAACAGTTTCCCAGCCGCGCGAGTGACGCCTAACCCCTCGTTCAAGCCGAGCCCCAACGGCGTGTCACGCGGGCCCGGCCGGCGGTACGCGGTACATTTTCGACAGCCGGGCCCGCGCGTCACGCCGCCGGTGCCGGCTTAACTCGAACGTTAGGCCTCAGAAGACGACCCTGCGTCGTCCACGCGAGTAGACTGGCGCTGTTGGAGGCCCCCATGGACGCATCACTTGTCAGCCGCGATCCCGAGATCATGAGCGGTGCTCTCTGTTTCACAGGCACTCGGGTTCCCGTACAGAACCTTTTTGACTACTTGGAAGGAACATCCTCGATTGAGGACTTCCTCGAAGACTTCCCTTCCATCCCACGGGAGAAGGCAGTGGCAGTCTTGGAAGCCGCACGCGAGAGACTCTTCGCCGATGCGCCTGCTGCTTGACGAGTCGGTCCCCGCCAAACTCCGCCGTGCGCTTCCAAGCCACGCGGTGCGGACCGCGGTCGAAATGGGCTGGTCCGGCGTCAAGAATGGAAAGTTGCTCGCACTTGCGGCCACCGAGTTCGATGCCTTCATCACCGTTGACAAGAACCTACCCTTCCAGCAAAACCTGAAGACCTTGCCCGTCGCCGTAGTGGTACTGGATGCAGTATCAAACGAGTTGCCCAATCTGCTTCCGTTAGTACCCGAACTTGAACGCCAACTTGCGCTACTGGTCCCAAAGACATACGTGCTCGTCGCGGCTGAGGCCTAACCCAATACTGTTAGTTTAGACGCCAAAGCTCCCATCTGGGCCGGTAGGTGACCAAGTGCGAGTCTTCCTGGGGTTTGACCGGATCTCGTGGGGTAGTGGATGCAGTACGCGTGGCGTGCAGTCGATGGGCAGGCGTATCTT
>JANONW010000164.1:0-29218 GCA_031421065.1 Prolixibacteraceae bacterium | reverse complement strand
TATAGCCGCAGCGCTATTGATCGTATCGTGCAGTGGCAATAACCAAAACAAAAACAAAGGCACACATACCCATGAAGATGGAACTGCGCACGAAGACGGCACAATCCATACTACTCCATCAAATCAGGAAACATTTGATTTGATAATCGACACCATTTCTATCAGTAAAGCAAAAACCGACAGTATAGCGAAAGCCGATAGTATAGCGAAGACAAAACAGCATATACACGGCCATGATAGCGGTCATTCGCATTCCCATTAAGAAAAAAACAGTTTTTAGGGGGGATTTACATAGCATCCGGTAAAAGCCGAGCTGTGCTACCCTGCCCCTCTCATGCTATTTTAAATTAAAAATAATGAATAAAAAACTTATAATGAATAAGATAACTATATTTTTGCTTCTTGCCACATTCACAATTAGCGCATGCATGCAAGGCAATAAAAATGCAAATCAGGAGGAAGAACATGCGCATGATGACATAAAAATTCAACTTACTGTTTACAGCGATAATTTTGAGTTATTTGCCGAAGCAGATCCTTTTGTCGTTGGCAAACAATCGTCAATATTGGCACATTTCTCCCATCTTAACAACTTCAAAGCACTAACCTTGGGAAAAGTAACGGCCAACCTGATCATTGGCACAAAGGGCATAAGACAGACGATAGAAGCACCTGAACGACCGGGCATATACCGGTTCAATTTGCAACCTGTAGCTTCAGGAACTGGTAAAATCATCTTCGAGATTGAAGACCAAAACGGTAAGCACAATATAGTTGCCGAAAATATTATTGTTTATACCGATGAGCATACCGCTATCCATGAAGCCGAGTCACGATCAATCGAGAGTGCAAATACAACTGTTTTCACCAAAGAACAATCATGGAAAATTGATTTTGCGACTGAACTTCCACAAACAGAATCCTTTGGACAGGTTATAAAAACTACCGCCCGTGTGCAATCTGCGCAGGGTGATGAGGTTATCGTTTCAGCAAATGCAAGTGGAATGGTTGTACTTTCTACAAATAATGTACTGGAAGGGAAAAGCGTTTCAAACGGCCAGGTTTTATTTTCAATCTCCGGTAGCAGTTTGGCCGATAATAATTCCACCGTGCGTTTTGCAGAAGCTCAAAACAACTTTGAAAAGGCCAGATTGGATTACGAACGATCAAAGGAACTTGCAAAAGACAAAATTGTTTCAGAAAAAGATTTGTTGAATGCTAAAAATCTGTACGATAACACAAAAGTTATTTTTGACAACCTCAACAAAAACTTCAGTTCGGCAGGGCAACGGATATCAAGCCCTATGAGTGGGTTTATTAAACAGATATTTGTGCAAAACGGACAGTATGTAGAAGCAGGACAGCCTGTTGTAAGTATTTTTCAAAACAAATCGCTCCTGTTGCGTGCCGAAGTTCAACAGAAATATGCCCCCATGTTGGGCACAATTCAATCAGCAAACATCCGCACCTTGCACGATAGCCACACTTACACGCTCGAACAACTTAATGGAAAAATAGTATCGTTTGGCCGTAATACAAACGACGACAACTACCTGATTCCGGTCAATTTACAAATCAACAATAAAGGGGGTTTTGTAACCGGCGGATTCGTTGAAGTCTTTCTGAAAACCTTGACCAATTCACGGGCAATGACTGTCCCGAATGCCGCATTGCTGGAAGAACAAGGCACTTACTTTGTTTATGCTCAAATTACGCCTGAACTTTTTGAAAAGCGGGAGGTAAAAATTGGTGCGACTGATGGTGTGAAAACTGAAATCCTGAAAGGAATAGCCGAAAACGAGCGTATCGTAAGCAACGGAGCTATTTTTATCAAACTGGCTCAGGCAACCGGCACATTGGATGCCCATTCAGGTCACGTTCACTAAGCAAATGTTGAATGTTTAATGCTGAATTAAAAGCATTCAAAAGTCACAATTTAAAACTCATCAAGTGCTAGATTCAATTATAAAATTTTCACTGAACAACAAATACTTCGTTTTGCTCTGTTCATTGGTGTTGGTGGTTGTCGGAACGAGAACTGCCACGAATATGGATGTGGATGTATTTCCAGATCTGACTGCCCCTACGGTTGTTGTAATGACCGATGCGCACGGAATGGCTTCGGAAGAAGTCGAAAGGTTGGTTACATTTCCAATTGAAACATCGGTAAACGGCGCAACCGATGTTCGCCGCGTACGTTCTGCTTCTATGCAGGGTTTTTCGTTCGTTTGGATCGAATTTGACTGGGGGACCAACATTTTCAAAGCCCGGCAAATTGTAAGTGAAAAACTTATCAGCGTTTCTTCCCGAATGCCGTTGGGTGTTGGGCAACCCGCTCTGGCTCCACAGTCGAGCGTAATGGGCGAGATTTTCTTTATCGGGATGCAGGCCGACAGCACCAGCATGATGGACTTGCGGACAATGGCCGAATGGAACGTGAAACCGCTCATTCTTGCAACAGGTGGCGTTTCGCAGGTTACCATTATTGGCGGCGACTACAAGCAATATCAGGTGTTGGCCAACCCGCAGAAAATGAAATACTACCAGGTGTCGATGACAGAATTGGCTGAAGCCTGCAAAGGCATCAGCCAGAATTCAACCGGCGGCGTTATCCGGCAATACGGCAACGAATATGTTGTTCGAGGAATAGCCCGTACTTCGGATATTGACGTTCTCGGCAATTCATACATTAAATCGAATAACGGTAAACCGGTCAGGATTAATGATGTGGCTGAAGTAGCGATTGGAAGCGCCCCAAAAATGGGTTACGCTTCTGAAAATGCGAAACCTGCTATCATTATTTCTATTTCCAAACAGCCAAATGCGAATACTTTAACGGTTACACAACGAATAGAAGAAAATCTGGCTGTATTGCAAAAAACCTTGCCGGTTGACGTAAAGTTGGATACCAAAATTTTTCGTCAGGCCGGTTTTATCGAAACATCGGTCAACAATGTGCAAAATGCCTTAATGGAAGGCGGGATTTTCGTCATCATCGTTTTGTTTATATTTCTGGGCAGTTTCCGCACAACGTTCATCTCGCTGCTGGCTATTCCGATATCGTTACTGGGCGCTATTTTAGTGCTGAAAATGCTTGGAATGACTATCAACACCATGAGTTTGGGAGGTATGGCCATTGCAATTGGCTCATTGGTCGACGATGCAATTATTGACGTTGAAAACGTGTATAAAAGGCTTCGGCAGAATAGGCAAAAACCCGAAAAAGAGCGGCAATCCCCGTTTACTGTCGTATTCGAAGCTTCAAAAGAAATCAGGGCGTCCATTCTCAATGCAAGCCTCATTATCATGGTTGCTTTCCTGCCACTTTTTTTTCTTTCCGGAATGGAAGGACGAATGCTGCAACCTCTCGGAATTGCATTTATAGTGTCCTCATTTATGTCGTTGATAGTGGCCATGACTTTAACGCCTTTGTTGTCGAAAATGCTGCTGTCAAACGAAAAATACCTGGCAAAAAATGAGAAGGAAAAATGGCTGGTACGCAAACTGACCCATTACTACGAGCAATCGCTTACCTGGAGTTTACGGCACAAAAAACCGATAATTTTTTCAACACTGGGAATGTTTGTGATTGCACTTTTTGCATTTTCAACATTTGGGCGAAGCTTCCTTCCCGAGTTTAACGAAGGTGCATTAACACTGTCGGTGGTAATAAAACCGGGCACTTCGCTCGAAGAGGGCAACCGTTTGGGAAATCTCGTTGAGAGTGAACTTCTGTCAATTCCTGAAATATTGGGTACTGCACGCAGAACCGGCCGCGGCGAATTGGACGAACACTCCCAAACGACCAACAGCGCCGAAATTGATGTGAATTTTTTGCTTAAAAATCGCAGTCAGCAGGAATTTATGGCCGATGTGAGAACTACCTTAGCCCGGATTCCGGGCATTGCCTATACGGTCGGACAGCCTCTCGGTCACAGGATCGACCACATGCTTTCGGGTACGCGGGCAAACATTGCCATCAAACTTTTCGGGACAGATTTAAACAAGATGTTTTCCATCGGCAATCAAATTAAAAGTTCGATTGCAGATGTTAAAGGTTTGGTTGACGTGAATGTTGATCAACAGGTTGAAATTCCTCAAATCCAGATTCGTGCAAACCGCGATATGCTGGCGCAATACGGAATTACAACCGCACAATTCAATGAATTTGTTGATATTTCGTTTGGCGGCGAAAAACTCGCAGATATTTATGAAGGACAGCGCAGTTTTGATTTGGTTTTGCGCCTGAACAAAGACTACACCGAATCGGTTGAAGGCATCCGTTCGGCATTAATTGATACACACGATGGCAAAAAAGTCCCATTGGAGCAGGTTGCTGATATCGTTTCTGTGTCAGGCCCAAGTTCCATCAGCAGGGAAAATGCGCAGCGAAAAATTGTAATCTCGGCAAATGTTGCCGAACGCGATTTACGGAGCGTTGTTCAGGACATTCAGAAGAATATTAATGAGAATATTGATTTGCCCGAAGGGTACCGGATTGAATATGGCGGACAGTTCGAAAGCGAGGCAAAGGCATCGCAAACGCTTATGCTAACGTCTATTCTTGCCATTATTGTCATTTTCCTTTTGTTGTTTCAGGAGTTTCGGAACTTCAAGCTTGCGGGGATCATTTTGATCAATCTGCCGCTGGCATTGATTGGTGGCGTGTTCTCCATCTGGGTTACATCGGGCGTTCTAAGTATTCCGGCCATCATTGGTTTTATCACACTTTTTGGTATTGCCACCCGAAACGGGATATTGCTCATTTCAAATTACCAGAAACTGCAAAACCAGGGTGTTTCGCTCTGGGAAACGGTAACCAAAGGCTCTTCTGACCGGTTGAATGCCATATTAATGACCGCGCTCACCTCGGCGCTTGCCCTGATTCCGCTGGCATTTAAAGGCGATTTGGCAGGCAACGAGGTCCAAAGCCCAATGGCAAAAGTGATATTGGGCGGGTTACTGACTTCAACCCTGCTGAATATATACATTGTGCCAATAGTTTACAGCATTTTAAATAGTCGTGGAATCATTAAATCAGAAAAGATATGAAACGCATCATTTTAATAATCAGCATATCGGCATTCAGTTATCATCTTTTCGCCCAGAATACCGTTGATCAGGTTTTAACCGAGGTTGAAAAAAACAACACCACACTTGCGGCGCTGCGAAAAAGCGTGGATGCTGAAAAAATCAGGAATAAAACCGGAATCTATCTGCAGAATCCTGAAGTAAGGGTTAACTATTTGTGGGGCAGTCCTTCAGTAATCGGGAACCGCACCGATTTCAGCATTTCCCAAACGTTCGATTTCCCGACGGCCTACGGTTTTAAAAATCAAATTTCAGATTTAAAAAACGAACAAACGGAATTGGAATATCAAAAACAATTGATGGCTATCCAGTTGAAAACGAGCTTGTTTTGTTTTGATTTGATTTACGCTAACGCCTTACAGGGGGAATTGACAAAAAGAGTTGAATACGCCCAAAGCATCGCCAAATTGTACCAGATAAAATTTGAAAAGGGCGAAACCAATATTCTGGAATACAACAAGGCGCAATTGAACCTGCTGAATGTCAGTAAGGCGTTGGAGGCAAACGGGATAGGGCGAAATGCCCTTTTATCTGAACTTACCAGTTTAAATGGTGGGCAAGCTGTTGATTTCACCGGGAGCGTATTTCAAATTACGGGAGTTCCTTTGGATTTTGAGCAATGGTATGTGTTGGCGGAACAAAAAAATCCGACGTTCAGTTGGTTGAAAAAAGAGATTGAAATCAGCCAAAAGCAAACCGGACTAAACAGGGCAATGAGTTTGCCGAAATTACAAACCGGGTACATGAGCGAGTCGTTAGTTGGGCAGCAATTTCAGGGAGTAACAGTTGGTTTGACCATTCCATTGTGGGAGAACAAGAACAGGGTGAAATACGCCGAAGCAAACTCGCAGGCAATTGAAAGTATCACTGCCGATAACAAAATCCAGTTTTACAATCAACTCAAAGCCTTACATGCAAAAACGATTGCTTTGCAGAAGAATGTGAATGAATACCGGTCAGCGTTGCTCTCTTTTGATAGTTCAGGATTAATAAAAAAAGCGCTGGATAAAGGTGATATTTCGTTAATTGACTACATTTTTGAATTTTCGCTTTACTACGAAAGCGTCAATAAATTGCTTGAATTAGAACGGGACATGAATAAAACCATGTCCGAGCTGAATCGGTATTTGTAAATTATAAGCTAAATGCTGTTTGGGCAGATAATAAAATTGAATTATGCAATAATCCAATTCCTTGCTGGTATAATGCCGATGGCGACGTTTTAGTGAGAAAAAAAAACAATCAGATGGTTTAGGCGTTGTATGTATATCAGAGAAAAAAAAATAAAACAAACAGCATATCTAAATCAGAAATTAAATTACTATGAGAAACTTACAAAATCAATTTAAAATGAATAAATACTTTGTGTTAATTGCAGCAGTTGGCATGATTATAATGATTTCCTGCACGCCAGCGAAAAAAGAGTCAAAACCCGTACAAGTTCAACAACAAAACCAAGTGCCACAAACAATTTTAAAATCAGATACTTCTGCAACAATTTCATCGGTTCCTGCAACAGCCACATCAAAAGAACCAACAGTAGTAAATGCATCGGCAACGCCACCTGAACTGAATCCCCCACACGGACAACCATTTCACCGTTGTGATATTGCGGTTGGTAGTCCGCTGAACGCTGCAGCACCTGCCAAACCTACTGCAACAGCTATCAGAACAGGAGCTGCACCAACTTTGGAAAATGCAGCGCGCCTGAACAATTCACAGGCAAATACTCCAACTGTAGCAAATGCAAATGCAACGCCACCTAAATTGAACCCTCCGCACGGGCAGCCATTTCACCGTTGCGAAATTCCGGTTGGTAGTCCGTTGAATTGATTTACTGTTACTTGGAAGTTTTAAAATCAATATCAATATTTATTCTTGCCGGATTTTGCGAAATAGGCGGTGGCTATCTTGTTTGGCTCTGGATAAAAGAAGATAAACCTTTATGGTACGGAGTGCTGGGTGGTTTAATTCTGGCCTTTTATGGTGTTGTGGCGACCTTACAAACTTCAAATTTCGCCAGGGTCTATGCCACTTACGGAGGGTTTTTTATCGTCATGTCATTGCTTTGGGCTTATAAAATGGACAATTACATTCCGGATAAATTTGACATTATTGGAGCGTTGATCGCATTGTCAGGAGTTTGTATTATTTATTACGCCCCGAGAGGATGAACAGCGAATTATTTTGTTAATCTTTCTAAATCAATCCGGCAAAATGGTTCAACCAATTAAAATTACTTTACCTTTGGGAAACATTTTTTTTCCATTTATTCTGTTTGAATAGCTAAATGAAAAAACTTTTATCCATATCATTTGCTTTGCTCATCCTGCTTTCGTGGATGCAGCTCACCATTTCCATGCACTATTGCGGAGGTGAGCTTGCTGATTCGAAAGTTTCAATATTGGGAGTTATAGCTTCATGTGGTATGGAAGGATCTGTTGATGAATGCACAGTGCCGAGCAGTCACATGGACTCCGCCTGCTGCAACAATGAAGTTTCGGTTTTTGAGGTCGATCACAATTTTTTTCCATCGTTTACCGAATTTAATACGTTTGCACAATATATCCTGCAGGTTTTTATTGTGCCTGCAAGCACCACGATTCACTCATTCACTGCTATAAATCTTAGCGGCACAGATGTCAGTCCACCAGGCAATTTTCTGGTGAGCGCTGTAAGCTTGCCCAAAATTTGTGTTTTCCTGATTTGATTTTATTGAATATTATTTTCAGTAGAAAACTTTCTATTGAAAATTTTCGTCTAGGTACTTAAAATTTGTATCCGGATAATTTTTATTATTCAATAACATTAAATTTTAAAATCATGAAAACTGTAAAAATTATTTTAATAGCCGTACTGGCAGTAGTTCTGGGCTCAAACGCTTATGCCCAAACGCACGATCATTCCAAAATGACTACAACAAAGACTGAAACCATTAAAGTTTGGGGTAACTGCGACATGTGTAAAGCGCACATCGAAAAAGCCGCAAAGATTAATGGTGTTAGCAAAGCAAGCTGGGACACTAAAACCAAAATGCTTTCGCTGGTTTACGACCCTTCAAAAACGAATAGCGACGATATTCAAAAGAAAATCGCTGCAGTTGGTTACGACACTGGAAAATACAAAGCAGACGATAAAGTGTATGCTAAACTTCACGGATGCTGCCAGTACGAAAGGAAGAAATAAGATTTTGATTCCTATATTTCAATGCAATAGCCATGGTTCAGCCAACTTCAAAAAGGTGGAAATGAATTTGGTCATGGCTATTCATTGATTCTTTTCAACAAATAAATAATAACATTATGAATAATTTAAGATTGTCGGTAGCAGTCCTGTTAGGAAGTGCTATCCTGTTTTCAGGTTGTTTGAAAGATGGAACAACAGATTCTAACAACACTCAGGTAAATTTTGACGCCGCTTATATCGTCAATGGTGAAAGTAATTCTATTTCAGTAATTAACCTTTCTACAAACAAAGTTGATATTACCATCGATCTGGCCAAACTTCAAAACAGTATGGGTACAGGCCAGATGGAAATGGGTATGAACAATATATGGCCACATCACATTTCACTGTCGCCCGATAAAAGCAAGTTGGCAATAGCTGCGCCAGGCATGGATTTCAGCGATGGTCACAATATGATGAAAGCCTCTGCTACTACCGGAAGCACCACTGACGGGCACAGTCAGCATCATGGTGGCAGCACAACAGGTAGTTCTGTAAGCGAGGCCCCAATGCCGGGAAGGATTCTGATTTTAGATGCTGTGACAGGTGAATTATTAAAAGAACTATCACTCGAAGGAATGACTCACAATGCTGTTTTTTCATCCGACAGCAAAGAATTATGGACTGCCATAATGATGCCAGAAGGGATTGTTAAAGTATTGGATGCTGTCACGTACTCACTGATAACAACCATTCCAGTTGGTCAAATGCCGGCCGAAGTAACATTTTCTGACGATGGCAAAAAGGCATTTGTAGCCAATGGCATGTCAAATACTATCACCATTATTGATGCTGCCACTAAAAAAGTGATTGAAACCATTTCTGTTGGGGACAATCCTGTTGGGGCTTGGCCTGGTATGGGGGGCATGATGTATGTGGACAATGAAGATGGACAAAGCATTAGTATTGTTGACGGCATGACCAACATGATGACGGATAAGGTAGATCTTGGTTTTACTCCAGGCATGGCAGTTCGTAACAGCATGATGAACCAGATGTGGGTTTCAGACCCTGACGGAAGTAAAGTTCACATGTGGGCCAAAAACAATGCTGAATATGTTCACGGAGGCGAGATTGCTGTCGGTAAAGGAGCTCATGCCATTGCTTTTAATAAAGAAGGCAATGTTGGTTATGTGACCAATCAAACCGACGGGACAGCTTCGGTTGTCGATGTTCCGAATCTCAAAGAGATTATGAAAATTACTGTTGGTAAAAAGCCCAATGGGATCGTTATCAGGTATAAATCCAATTAGTAAAATAAATCAATCATGAAAAAAATATTTTTTGCCATTATAATTTTTGTCACATTCAATGGTTGCATGAGCGCACAACCTTGGGGCCGCTCAAATCCGGGAGGTGGAAATCATTCAAATCACGGTGGAGGAAATTATTCGGGTTATGGAGGAGGGCATTCAGGCGGTTGCCATTAAATTTCAACCCTGGAATTCCTGATTATTGAACTAAACAGTTTAAGACATGAAAAGAGACAGGGAGTATTTCTCCCTGTCTTTAATATCCTTCATGTTACTAAATAGATACCCATAAAAAAACGTGGGCTAAAGCTGGATGGATAGGAGGGGCAGTTGTAATGACATCAATGATGGTACTTATGTTGGCTAATGTTTTTTAATTTCAAGTATGACTTATCTGTTCTAAAAACATAAATTCATGTTAAACCGAATAATCAAATATTTTCTGGAACACCGGATGATTTCGATGCTTTTGCTTGTCGCTTTCATCCTGCTGGGAACCGTGTATGCCCCTTTCAACTGGCATACCGGCATGCTCCCGCGCAATCCGATTCCGGTAGATGCCATTCCTGATATTGGCGACAACCAGCAGATTGTTGCCACCGAATGGATGGGCCGATCGCCAAAAGACATTGAAGATCAGATCACTTACCCGCTGAGCAGTTCCTTGTTGGGTATTCCGGGGGTGAAAACTATCCGAAGTACCTCCATGTTTGGCATGTCGTTCATTTACCTGATTTTTGACGATGATGTTGAGTTCTACTGGAGCCGTTCACGGATTCTCGAAAAGCTCAATTCTTTGCCTTCCGGCACATTGCCACAAGGCGTACAACCTTCTTTGGGCCCCGATGCCACCGCGCTTGGGCAAGTTTACTGGTACACACTTGAAGGCCGCGACCCCAAAACAGGCAAACCCACTGGAGGTTGGGACCCTCAGGAGTTGCGCACTATTCAGGATTTTTACGTGAAATATTCCCTTTCATCGGCCAGTGGCGTTTCAGAAGTTGCAAGCATAGGCGGCTATGTGAAGGAATATCAGGTCGATGTCGATCCCAATGCGCTGAAAGCTTATGGCGTTTCGGTAATGGACGTGATGCGGGCCGTAAGTAAAAGTAATCTGGATATTGGTGCCGAGACCATCGAACTAAACAAAGTGGAATATGTCATACGTGGCCTGGGCTATGTGAAAAGCCTGGACGATTTGAACGAAGCGGTCGTCACGGTTCGCGATAATGTACCGGTCAGGATTCGCGATGTTGCAAAAGTCAGCTTCGGCCCGGCTCCCCGCCGTGGCGGTTTGGACAAGGATGGGGTTGAAGCCGTTGGTGCAGTAGTTGTTGCCCGTTATGGATCAAATCCTTTGGAGGTGATCAACAATATTAAAAAGAAAATAGCTGAAATTGAACCGGGGCTTCCATCCAAAACATTGGCCGATGGCATCGTTTCTAAGGTTACTGTTGTTCCATTTTACGACCGTACGGGTTTGATCATGGAAACCATCGGAACCCTCGAATCATCGCTATCGCACGAAATCCTCATCTCCATCATCGTAATTATTGTACTAATCTTCAATCTCAGGGCCTCGGTCATTGTTTCGTCCCTGTTGCCCGTTGGAGTACTGATGACCTTCGTCGCGATGAAATGGATGGGCGTTGATGCCAACATTGTAGCCCTTTCAGGAATTGCGATTGCGATTGGCGTAATGGTCGATATTGGGATTGTGGATGTGGAAAATATCATCCGCCACCTCGAGATGCCGGGAAACAAAAATTCCAGGGGAAAACGACTTGTTCAGGTGATTTATGAAGCAACTTCTGAAATAAGGGGCGCGGTTACAGTGGCAGTTGCGACAACGGTTGTGAGTTTTCTCCCGGTTTTTGTAATGGAAGGTGCTGAAGGAAAGCTCTTCACGCCCTTGGCTTTTACCAAAACTTTCGCCTTGCTGGCTTCTTATGTGTTGGGAATGATTGTCCTGCCCACGCTGGCTTACTATTTTTTCAACTTCCGTATAGACACCCCAAAGACCAGAAAAGCTTTTAACTGGCTACTGATTGTCGCTGGCGTTTTGATTGTTGCTATTTGGGGAACTTGGCCAGCATTGGCGCTCACGGCCATTGGTATTAACAACCTGATGGCTCATCGCTGGCCGGAGAATCGAAAGCATTTCACCAACCTGATCAATATTGCGATAACCCTTTTGTTCGCTGTATATTACCTTGCCATTGGTTGGTTGCCATTGGGGGCGCATATCAGCAATTTTTCAAATTACTTGTTTGTTGGGTCGATCATTGCCCTGGTACTGGTAATTCTTACCCTGATTGTTCATTTCTATGTGCCAATTCTGGAATGGTCGTTGCGTAACAAGTGGAAGTTTATGGCCTTGCCAATAGCTACCATTCTTTTTGGAATATTGGCATGGCAAGGCACTCACCGTGTTTTTGGTTTTATGCCCGAAGGGGTTCAAAAGACGGCTGGATGGCAAAAGTTCAGCGGGACATTCCCCGGATTGGGCAAAGAATTTATGCCGTCGTTGGATGAAGGCTCGTTTTTGCTGATGCCTACCAGTATGCCACACAGCGGGATTGAAATGAACCAGAAATATGTTGAAATACTCGACAAACGACTGGCGGCCATCCCCGAAGTGGAGATTGCCGTTGGAAAATGGGGACGAATCAATTCGGCTTTAGACCCTGCACCGGTTCAGATGTTTGAAAATACGATCAATTATTTACCTGAATATATTCTGGACGAAAATGGGCACCGAATGGCATTTAAAATTGATCGTGAAGGTAGCTTCCTGCTTCAGGACAGTTCAACCTATAACCGCGAGCGCGATGGATACCGCAAGTTGAGCAAAGAGCAACTGATTCAGGATAAAAATGGGGATTACTTCAGGCAATGGCGCCCCGAAATAAAAAAACCAAACGATATCTGGAATGAAATAGTAAAAGTGACCAACATTCCCGGATTGACTTCTGCGCCCCGTTTGCAGCCCATTGAAACCCGTCTGGTCATGCTATCGACCGGGATGCGGGCGCCCATGGGGCTCAAAGTTTATGGTCCTGATTTGGAGACCATCGAAAAAGCGGGGATAGAACTGGAGACTCTGTTAAAGGAAGTTCCATCGATCAAAGCGCCTTCTGTATTTTACGACAGGGCTGTTGGCGCTCCGTACATCGAGATAAAACTCAACAGGCCGGCCATTGCCCGCTACGGTATGACGGTTCAGGATGTTCAGGAAATTTTACAGGTGGCTGTTGGCGGAATGGCTTTAACAACTTCTGTTGAAGGACGCGAAAGGTTCCCTATCCGGGTGCGCTATGCACGCGAATTGCGTTCAAGCCCTGAAGAAATCAAAAAAATTCTGGTCCCTTCCATGACGGGCGTTCAGGTACCCCTTGGCGAACTGGCCGACATCACTTACACGCGGGGGCCGCAAATGATACGGAGCGAAAACACTTTCCTGAACGGGTATGTGATTTTCGACAAGATCGAAGGACGCGCTGAAGTTGACGTGGTGGAGGATGCACAACAGTTTCTGAAAGAGAAGATTGCCTCGGGAGAATTGGTTTTACAGGCTGGCGTAAGCTATGCTTTCGCAGGGAATTACGAAAATCAGATACGGGCAACAAAGCGCCTGGCTATCGTGATTCCCATCAGTTTGATTTTGGTATTTCTGTTGCTCTACTTTCAGTTTAAAACAATTATTGCATCCTCGATACACTTTTCAGGCGTGTTTGTGGCCTTTGCCGGAGGTTTTATCATGCTCTGGCTATACAGTCAGCCCTGGTTCCTGAATTTTTCAATCTCCGGAATCGAAATGCGCGATCTGTTCCAGGTACATACCATCAACCTGAGCGTTGCGGTATGGGTCGGTTTCATTGCCCTTTTTGGCATTGCCACCGACGATGGTGTATTAATGGGAACCTACATCCATCAGGTATTTGAAGAGCGACATCCAAAGACGGTACAGGAAGTGAGGGATGCGGTAGTATTCGCTGGCAGCAAGCGGGTCAGGCCCGCGATGATGACCTCGGCCGTTACAATCATCGCCCTTTTGCCCGTTCTCACATCGACTGGGAAAGGCGCTGATATCATGATCCCCATGGCAATACCAACTTTTGGAGGTATGATCATCCAGCTCATGACCATGTTCGTGGTACCCATTCTGCAATGCTTCTGGAGGGAAGGTGAAGTAAAAAGAATAAAAAAATTAGCTGCTCAAACGCTGAGTATGGGAAAGGAGGAAAACCATGAATAATATAAAGTTCCAAGTTTCATGTTCCAGATTTTTTACCCTGCAAGGGTTAAATTTGAATAACCGCCAGTGGAACCGGTGGAAAGGAATCAACAGCGAATCAACAACACTGAAGGGGTTCAATATAAAATGGACACAATTTTTCATGATTGCTCTGTTTCTGCTTCTAGTGGCAGGAACAGTCCATGCGCAGGATTCGCTGTCGGTTTATTTGGAGATGGCGGCCAAAAACAATCCCGGTGTAAAAGCTGCCTTTAACCAGTACCTGGCCGCTCTGGAAAAGGTTCCTCAGGTTGGTTCCCTGCCCGATCCGCAGGGTTCGATGGATTTTTTCCTGAAGCCGATGGAACTGCTCAACGGGAATCAGGTTGGAAGCATTGGCGTGATGCAGATGTTTCCCTGGTTCGGAACCTTGAAATTGGCCAAAGATGAAGCCGCCCTTATGGCCAAAGCCCAATTCAAATTGTTTCAGGAGAGCAAAGCCAGACTTTTTTACAATGTGAAAACAAGCTGGTACCAGTTGGCGAAATACAAACGCGGGATCACACTGGTCAACCAAAACATTGCTTTGCTCGAATCGCTCGAAAAACTGGCATTGGTTAAATTTCAGTCACCTGCCGAAGGATCTTCAGGTTCGGGTTTCTCTTCCGGATCCTCAATGCAGGGAGTACCATCTGCATCTGGAAATTCCGGAGGAATGGGTGGCATGAACAATCAGCCTGCCGTTTTCAATCAGCCGCAACCGAATGCGGGCATGTCTTCAGGAGCTTCCGGAGGAATGGGTTCCAAGCCAACTGGGTTGGCCGATGTGCTGCGGGTTCGGATGGAAATCCTTGATCAGATAAACCAGTTGTCGCTGCTAAAAGATCAGATAAAAACTGAAGAAGCCAATTTTAATTCGCTTTTAAACCGTGATCAAAACAGCTCGATTGAAATTCCTGACACGCTGAAGATGGAAACGCTTTCAGTATCTAAATTGACAGTGGCCGACAGTATCCTCAGCAACAATCCCATGTTGGCCATGCTGGATGCCGAAGGACAATCCTATTCTGCTATGGCTGATAAAGCGCGTAAAATGGGTTTGCCTATGGTGGGTGTCGGCTTAAATTACATGGTAATTCAAAAGCAGGCAGGCAATATGTCGATGATGAACGGAAGCGATATGGTGATGCCCATGGTGAATTTCACCATTCCCATTTACCGTAAAAAATACACCGCCATGCAAAATGAAGCCAAATATTTACAGGAATCAACATCACAAAAATCGGACGAAATGAAAAACATGCTTTTGCTTGAGTACCGCCAATTGGTTCAGGACTACAGCGATGCAGAGCGACGCGTGGAACTTTATAAAGAACAGGCCGATCTGGCAAACAGGACTTCCAGCCTTTTACTGGTAGGTTTTACTTCAACCGGAACCGACTTTGAAGAAATTTTGCGCATCCAGTACAAAGTTCTGGAATACGGATTAAAGCACATCGAAGCGGTTGCCAACTACAATACGGCTATGGCAAAAGCTGAGAAACTCATGAATTCGGGCACTCACCCCGAAGCCCGGTAAACCGGTCTTCCCCCCTCTCTACGCGTAGAGAGGGGCAGAACACCGAAGGGGTGAAGGGGTGAGTCAAGTGAATAAAAAACACTAATCCATGATTTTTTTGAATTCAAAACAACCATACAAAACGTTATATATCCTTAATTAAAACAACAATGAAAACAAATAAAATATTTTCAAACAAATACGTAAAAGGTGGTTTACTGATTGCTTCAGGCATACTTCTGGGATGGATTTTCTTCCATAATCCTTCTCCTGAAAAGTCAGGAAAAACGGATGAAGTTCACGATCATGCCGCTGAAGGGCATGATGTATGGACATGCTCCATGCACCCTCAAATCAGAAAGGACGAACCGGGTGATTGCCCCATTTGTGGGATGGATTTAATCCCTTTGCAACAATCAAATACTGTAATGGATGATCAGGCCATCGAAATGAGCGAATCGGCCATGAAATTGGCGGAGGTTCAAACATCGGTTGTTTCAGTTGGGAATGTTTCAAGAGAAGTGAGGTTGTTTGGTAAAATTCAGGCCGATGAAAGGTTACTAAAGTCGCAAACCGCCCATATTCCGGGACGTATTGAGCAATTGCTGGTGAACGTAACCGGCGAAAATGTAAAAAAAGGGCAACTGATTGCCAAAGTCTATTCGCCTGAATTGCTTACCGCTCAAAACGAGTTGCTCCAGGCTTTGGAAATGGCAGATAAATATCCCGCAATGCTTGAAGCGGCGCGCGAAAAACTCCATTTGTGGAAACTGAGCGATCAACAGGTTGCCGACATCGAAAAATCAGGCAAAGCGACAACCGTCTTCGATGTATTTGCAACCACATCAGGCATCGTGGCCAACCGAAAGGTAAATACCGGTGACTATGTGTCAAGAGGTGATGTTCTTTTTGAAACGACAGATCTGTCGAGGGTCTGGGCACTTTTTGATGCCTACGAATCGGATCTGTCCTGGATTTCGTTGGGTCAGGCAGTGGAATTTACCGCGCAGGCAATTCCGGGAAAAACATTTAGTGGAAAAATCACGTTTATCGACCCTGTGGTTGATGCTTCCTCCCGAATTACCAAAGTGCGTGTTGAAGTTCCAAATCCGGGCCTGCAATTTAAACCTGAAATGTTTGTGAACGGAATTATTCAGTCACGGCAGGCTGGCTCGGGCGACCAGTTGATCATCCCGCAGTCAGCCGTATTGTGGACAGGAACCCGGTCGGTCGTTTATGTGAAATTGCCGGGCGCCGACCATCCGACCTTCAAAATGCGGGAGATAACCCTTGGTAGTTCAATGAAAGACACGTATGTGGTAATGGATGGATTGGCCGAAGGGGAGGAAATTGTGACCAACGGAACCTTCAGTGTTGATGCCGCCGCCCAACTGGCCGGAAAGGTTAGCATGATGAACCCCGCAGGAGAAAAAGTTTCGACAGGCCATGATCATGGTGAAATAGATAAGGGGGCTACCAATAACAATATGTCGGCAGACGAGCATAGTGCAATGTCAAAAGAAAAAATGCCAATGGGCACTGATCCTAAATTTAAGTCTCAGTTAACCAATATCTATAAAGCATATTTAAAAATGAAGGACGCATTTGTTGCTACCGATGCAAAAAAAGTGAGTTCTTCGTCCAGTGAAGTGGGCAAAGCAATTGATGCTGTCGATATGGGATTATTGAAAGGTAACGCCCATATGGTCTGGATGGATCAGTTGAAAACATTAAAACAGTCGATCCAGTCAATTGGTAAACTTTCTGACATAGATAAACAGAGGACTGAATTTGCCAATTTCAATTTGACTTTTTACAAAAGCCTAAAGACTTTTGGTTTGAAAGATGCGACTGCATATTACCAGTACTGCCCTATGGCTAACCGGGACAAAGGGGCATATTGGTTTAGCGAAACGAAGGAGATTAAGAACCCTTATTTTGGCGATCAAATGCTGGGTTGTGGTGAAACCAGGGAAACTTTTCAATAAGGGTTTAATCAAAGTATCCCAAGTTTAATTGCCGAAGGGGAAAGCGAATTTGTCGAATTCAAATCGTCTTTACGGCATGACTACCGTCAAATTAAATAATTATTTATTCATTTAAAATCTTTTAATTATGAAACGCAGGGAATTTATTAAAAACACAGGTCTGGGAGCAGGCACCATATTAACAGCAAGTTCTATGGCCACTTTTTTAGCGGCATGCAAAAAAAACGACATGATGGATATGGGAGATATGAATATGGGAGGGCAGCCTGTACCTGTAACAGAAGGGAATTTCAGCAGGCTGCTTCCTGCTCCCAGCACAGTAACAGGCAATGCAACATTAACTGCACAGGCAACAACGGCAAATATTAATGGCAGCAATATTTCTGTATTGGGTTACCAGGCTAATGGAATATTGGGCCCTACTATCCGTGTTAACAGGGGCATAAATGCCAATATCAATTTTCAGAACAATCTTTCTGAAAAAACCAATATCCACTGGCATGGTTTAAAAATTCCTGCCAATATGGATGGGCATCCGAAAGATGTTATAAATCCCGGCAGTAGTTTTAATTATCAGTTCAACGTTAATCAACGTGCAGCGTTAAACTGGTATCACCCACACCCGGATAAAGCTACTGCCAGGCAGGCCTTTCAGGGCTTGGCCGGTTTGTTTATAATTAACGATGCAGAAGAAGCAGCTTTAAATCTGCCGTCCGGCATTTATGAAATTCCATTGGTTATTCAGGATAAACGTTTTTCATCATCGGGCATTACTTATAGCCCTTCTATGGGAGAAGTCATGTCGGGCTATATGGGCGGAACAATTATTGTAAATGGAGAGGCATCACCTTACACTGATGTAGCAACACGGTTTTACAGGCTGCGGATATTAAACGGTTCCAATGCCCGTATTTATAATCTTGCTTTAAGTAATAATGCCGATTTGATTATTATCGGCAATGATGGTGGCTTATTAAAAAATCCTGCAACTGTTAAAAGTATTCTACTGTCGCCGGGAGAAAGATTAGATGTGCTGGTAAACTTTGCAGGATTAACACCAGGCACTGAAGTATTTTTAGAAAGCAGAGTGTTTGATAATGGTGGCGATGCACAAGGCAAGCAAGGGTTCAAGATCATGAAGTTTAAAGTAACACAAACTGTAAGTGATCCTTTCAGTGTACCGGCTTCACTTTCTTCCCTCAATTCCATTTCTCCTTCAGCATCTTCAAAAACACGCAACTTCGTTATAAGTGCCGTGCAAATGAGCGGTGATATGAATATGACAGGAATGCATCGGAGCGATGGTATGAATATGACCGGAATGCATCGTATCAATGATAAGATTTATGATAAGAACCGGATTGATGAAACAGTTGTTGCCAATGCAACAGAGACATGGGTGTTTGATAATTCAAAGGGTGATGAACCTCATCCGATGCACCTGCACGGTGTACATTTCCAGATATTGGAAAGAAGCGGTGGCCGGGGGCAGTTGATTGCTTCCGAAAGCGGCTGGAAAGATACTGTTTTAGTAATGCCACGAGAAAAAGTAAAAATCATCATTCCATTTTCAACATTAACCGGTGTATTTGTTTTCCACTGCCACAATCTTGAGCATGAGGATGATGGTATGATGTTACAATATAAATTGGTTTAAAATATTTAAATATTGAGTCCACTCCGAAAAGTCAATCCTACTCAATTTTGACTTTGTAATCTACTGATATTCAGTGGGCATTTAAAGTCAAAATACAACAAAAACGGGTTGTCGGAGTGGACTCAATAATTATTCACTAAATGAAAGATGAAATTAAAAAATTTTCTTGTCGCTTTTATGGTAGCTGAGCTACTCTTATTTATGTCCTCAACAATGCTTTACGGACAGGGTATCAACAACAATCTTCGATCTCTTGATAATAATCATATCATGGCCTTAGATACAGCCGATTGGAGTTTTTTCCGGAATATCAAGGAAATGCCAGTATCAAAGAAAAATCCATCCGCCTTTATTTCATTTGGCGGAGAGATCAGGGAGCAAATACGGTTTTTTAATAACCTGAATTTTGGCGATGCCATACCTGTCTATGATCTTTATCTTCAGCAACGGTATATGATTCATGCTGATGTTTCGATAAATAAACATTTCCGACTGTTTACACAGTTAAACTCCACTAATGTTAACTGGAAAAATCGTGTTTCTGCAAATGACAAAGAAGAACTGGATTTTATGCAGGCATTTTTGGATATCAGGATCGATGCACTCTTTTCAAGTTTCCGTTTTGGTCGCCAGGAACTAAGCTTCGGATCTGAAAGGATTCTGGGCCCTCGTGAAGGTCCTAACAACCGGCAAACCTTCGATGGAATAAGATATACTTTGATTCTTAAAAAATCAACAGGCGATTTTATTCTTGTTCGTCCGGTTAAGTTTCAGCCCGGACTATTTGATAATTCCTGGGCAAGAGATCATTTGATATCAGCAGGTTACTGGACTATTGCACTTAAAAACAAGAAAGTTCTTGACCTTTACTATTTTGGCGATTACCGACAAAATGTTTCCAGTGAAGGAGTTAAATTCACAGAAAAACGTCATTCGGTTGGAACCAGGCTGAGTAAATCTTCAGGTTCATTTTATTATGATATCGAAGGGATATTACAGAGAGGGGTATCTAATACCAATGTTATTAATGGATGGCATTTTACATCTATTACAGGATACCGCTGGAGAGATCTTCCAATGAGCCCGACGATTCAGTTTAAGGGAGCTATTTACAGTGGTAAAAAAGACACCACTGATAATAAGATAAATTCCTTTGTTCCAATATCTGCTAGACCTGCAGTTAATAACCTGCTTCCAGTCGGACCTACCAATATCATTCTTTTAGCACCTAAAGGGGAGCTGGAAATTGTAAATGGGCTTGATTTTTCCCTTACCTATTTTGTTATCTGGAGATTAAGAAAAACAGACGGGTTATACTCCAGAGATATGGAACTCATGACCCGACCACCTGACAAACCTAATGAAAACAAGGGTTCATATGTTTCAGGAGGCCCTACAGCTGAAATAGCCTATACTTTCAGTAAACATTTTGACATTTCCCTCCAGATAGGGTATTTTATTCCAGGTAAATATATCAGAAATACAGGTAATGGGAAGAATGTCCAGGCTGTAGCATTAAAAGCTTATTACAGGTTCTAAACTGGAATTAGCATTTCCTTAACTCCGCAAAATAAAATTGCTAAAAATCGGGAATTCCAGTAAAATCAAGCTTTACAAAGCTTGCCCGATTGATTGTTTTTCACTTATTTAGGTGAAAAACATTGTTGCGGATGAAAATTACATATTCTTCAGAAAATATCAACTCTTTCATCGGAATAAATTCCGCTGATCATATTATCAGAAATGCCTCGGTTTTTAAAACCATTGACCAACCATTGAGCCGGCTTTGCCTCTTTTTTTGTCGTTCATCATTTTAATTGTCACAACCAAGTATGAAAGATATTTCGTATAAACTAGGTAAAGGTAAAATTTTGTATTACGCTAACAGTGAGTCGGTTGATGCTCATGGTTATTTTGATGGTTTTTATCTTGGGGGATCATCCAATTCATCGATTGTTGACACCAAAGGTCCCGAAATTGATTTGTATATGAACTCAGAGTCGTTTAAGGACGGTGGGACCGTGAGTGCCAGTTCGGTATTACTGGCCAACATTACCGAGGACACTGGCATAAATACTGCCGGTATCGGAATCGGACATGATATCACTGCAATTCTTGATGGGGATAATTCTAATATTTTGAATTTGAATGATTTTTTTCAGACAGATATGGACAGTTATACCAGTGGAAAAATTGTTTTTCCATTGACTAAATTATCGGAGGGCGAACATGTATTGAAAATCAAGGTTTGGGATGTTTTGAATAATTCTTCCGAAAAAGAAATCCGGTTTGTGGTGAAAGATGATTTCAGGATTGAAACGGTAACCTGCTACCCCAATCCAATGCAGGGGGAAACGCGGTTCGTTTTTACACACAACCAACCCGATGAAACTTTTGATGTGGAACTTGAAGTCTTTCAATCTACCGGTTCCCGTATAGATTTAGTTAAGGAAAAAATTGGTTCACAGGGCATTGAAAGCTTGCCGTTAGAATGGATTCCTGCGGAACGACAAGTTAAAATGAAACCTGGGGTGTATATCTACCGGATTAGTGCAACAACCAAAGATGGGAAAAAAAGTAGTGGTTCAGGTCGGCTCGTGTTTTTATACCGATAAAAAAGTCCTATTATGATAGCGCACAAAACTATTTGGGAAGTAGGTTCGTTTAACTTTTGGTTTTTCGAGAAGCTTTTGAAAAAGCAAAAGGGAAAAGCTTGCAGCTGTGATCACGATTAATATTAAAGTATGCTCTATTTTATTAAGAATATGGTTTGTAACCGTTGTTCAGTCCATCCATCACAACAACGAAGACCTAAAAGTAAACTATTCCGAACACATTGAATCGCACCTGAACAGGGATTGCGCCTATTTAAGCAGCCTGTTTCCGAAGTAGAAGGGACAACCATTGAAAAATACATCATTCATCAAAAGATCGAACGGAAAAAATAAAGACATGGAAACTTCAGTTAAAAAAAACTTTCCGGTTACAGGTTTAACCTGCGCTTCGTGCGCCATTAGTGTCGAGAGTATGCTGAAAGCTCAGAAGGGTGTGATCGATGCTTCCGTTAACTACGCGAACTCTTCAGCATGGGTCGAATACACGGCCGGAACAGCCTCTGTCAGCGATTTCAAATCGGCCATTCAGTCAATTGGTTACGACTTACTGATCGAAGACGAAGGCCATGACCATCAGGATGAAATGCAACACGCGCATTTCAAAAAACTCAAAACCAATACGCTTTGGGCATCTATTCTGACATTTCCGGTGGTAGCAATCGCCATGTTCATGATGGATATTCCTTACGCAAACTGGATTATGCTGACTTTGGCAACACCGGTGATCGCATGGTTCGGGCGAAGTTTTTTCATCAATGCCTTTAATCAGGCCAAACATGGCAAGGCAAACATGGATACTTTGGTTGCTTTAAGCACCGGTATCGCTTATTTGTTCAGCGTATTCAGTACATTTTTTCCTGAATTCTGGCACAATCGCGGCCAACATACAAATGTGTATTTTGAGGCATCGGCCGTAATAATCGCATTTATCCTGTTGGGCAAAGTGCTCGAAGAACGGGCAAAATCAAACACTTCTTCTGCCATTAAAAAGCTGATCGGGTTACAGCCCAATACTGTCATAGTCATTCAGGAAAACGGACAGGAGATGGAAATTCCGATTTCACAGGTAATTATTGGAGATAAACTATTGGTTAAACCCGGCGATAAAATCCCGGTGGATGGCGAAATTATCACCGGCTCATCATTTATCGACGAAAGTACCATTACCGGAGAATCACTTCCGGTTGAAAAAGAAAAGGGCGGAAAGGTGTTTGCAGGAACCATCAACCAGAAAGGAAGTTTTGTTTTTGTGGCTCAAAAGGTGGGCGGAGAAACCATTCTTGCCCAGATCATTAAAATGGTTCAGCAAGCGCAGGGAAGTAAGCCACCTGTGCAAAAGCTGGTCGATAAAATCGCCGGAATATTTGTTCCGGTAGTGATGGCGATATCAGTATTGACCTTTACAATCTGGATAATTTTTGGAGGTGAAGATGCCATTACACAAGCTTTATTGGCAATGGTTTCGGTACTGGTAATTGCCTGTCCGTGTGCACTGGGGCTTGCAACACCTACTGCCATTATGGTAGGAATGGGCAAAGGCGCCGAAAACGGAATCCTGATTAAAGATGCAGAAAGCCTTGAATTGGCACATAAAGTGAACGCCATGGTTCTCGATAAAACCGGTACCATTACAGAAGGCAAACCGGCTGTGACCGATATCTTATGGTATGTTTCTGAAACGGATCAGGCGGAACTTGAACAAATCCTTTTTTCCATCGAATCTCAATCTGAACATCCGCTGGCAGAGGCAGTCACTGCTTCGTTGAAAATCACTTCAGACAAGCGGATTGCTTCCGATAAATTTGAAAGTATTACAGGGAAAGGAGTTATGGCCAATTACGGTAAACATGACTTTCTGGTGGGAAATCAAAAACTTTTGGCCGATCATCAGGTAATTATTCCTGCTGCAAGTTCTGCCCAAATCAAATCCTGGCAGAATGAAGCAAAAACGGTGGTGTGTTTTGCACGCGATACTGAGCTGCTTGCAATAATTGCGATTGCAGATAAAATCAAAGAGACATCGGCGAAAGCCATTGCCGACCTGCAAAATCAAGGGATTGAGGTTTATATGCTCACCGGCGACAATGTACAAACCGCGAAAGCAGTGGCACAAAAGGTCGGACTTAAAAACTATAAAGCCGAAGTGATTCCCTCCGATAAAGCTGATTTCATCAAAGAGTTGCAAAATCAGGGGAAAGTGGTGGCGATGGTTGGCGATGGCATTAACGATTCGCATGCACTGGCTCAGGCAGATGTTTCCATCGCAATGGGCAAAGGCTCTGATATTGCGATGGATGTTGCCAAAATGACGATCATTTCCTCCGATCTTCAGCTAATCTCAAAAGCAATCCGACTATCAAAACTGACAGTTAACACCATTCATCAGAACCTGTTCTGGGCATTCATTTACAACATTATCGGTATTCCCGTTGCAGCCGGAATCTTATTCCCAATCTGGGGTTTCATGCTCAACCCAATGATTGCCGGCGCAGCAATGGCGCTGAGTTCGGTATCGGTAGTAAGCAATAGTTTACGGCTTAAATTCAAAAAACTTGATCATTAATCATTTAATACAATTCTATATGGGAACGTTAAAATTTAAGACCAATGTAAATTGTGGCGGATGTGTTGCCAATGTAACTTGATGGCTTCGGAATAACAAAACGCAGAATAGCTTGTTTAACTGGAAAACAAAACAATTTTCATCATGCTCCGTGATATCCGTACCAATTATCAGAAATTTGAATTGACTGAAGAAACAGTTGCTACTGATCCGATCCAGCAGTTAAATTTATGGCTGAAAGATGCCATTGCCGGCCAGAAAACCGATCCAACAGCCATGATTGTATCAACCATCGATCAGCAAGGACATCCAGAATCGAGGGTAGTTCTTCTAAAAGAATTAACTGCGGAAGGATTGGTATTCTTCACCAATTATAACAGTAAAAAGGGACAACAAATAACAGCCAATGAGCATGTTTCGGTTGTATTATTTTGGACTAAACTGGAAAGGCAGATTCGAATCAAGGGAAAAGCTGAAAAGTTGAGTGTGGATGATTCTGAATCTTATTTCAAATCAAGGCCATTGGAAAGCCAACTGGGTGCATGGGCATCGCCACAAAGTGATATAATTGAAAACCGACAAGTACTCGATGACAATTATGCCCATTTTAAGCAATATTTTGAATCCCACGAATTAAAAAAACCTCCTCATTGGGGTGGGTTCCTTATTCGTCCCGAATATTTTGAATTCTGGCAAGGCCGCTCAAACCGGCTGCACGACCGGATTGAATTCTGCTTGGAAAATCAAATCTGGGCAATCCATCGTCTTGCTCCCTGACGTTATGTCAGTTTGAAAGACAATTTTTTATTGTCAGGCAAACGCAGTTACTTTTAAAGGCAGATTGGAAAAACACATTTGGTTCTCTTCTTTTTCCTATTTTAGTGGAAATTTTAATCAAAATGGCCAACGAAAATATCCTGAAGCGAATTACTGAATTGCGTTCAATTCTCGAAGATCACAATCATCGTTACTACGTTTTATCACAGCCGGTTATAAGCGATCAGGAATTTGATATGCTCCTGAAGGAACTTGAAAAGCTGGAAGCTGAAAATCCTGAATATTTTGATCCCAACTCACCAACCCAACGTGTAGGAAGTGATTTGAACAAGGAGTTTGAGCAGGTCAGGCATCAATATCCAATGCTTTCGCTGTCCAATTCATATTCGGAGGAAGAACTGCGCGACTTCGACCAGAAAATCAGAAAACAGACCGACCAGCCATTTGAATATGTTTGTGAACTGAAATACGACGGAACTTCCATCAGTTTGCGCTACAAAAACGGTATGCTCCACAAAGCAATCACCCGTGGCGACGGCACTTTCGGCGATGATGTGACTGCCAATGTGCGCACTATCAGAACCATTCCGCTAAAACTAAAAGGAACCGGTTATCCTGAAGAATTTGAAATCCGTGGCGAAATTTTACTTCCATTTTTAGAGTTCGAACGAATTAATGAAGAGCGGGCAGAAGAAGGGGAACAGATGTTTGCCAACGTACGGAACGCTGCCTCAGGAACCTTGAAATCGCAAAAATCATCGGTGGTTGCCGAACGCAAACTCGATGCCTATTTTTACTATTTACTGGGTGAAAAACTGCCTGCCGATGGCCATCTGGAAAATATGCTGTCAGCCAAAGATTGGGGCTTTAAAATTTCACCGGATACTGAAAGATGCGCCAATATTGACGACGTAATTTCTTTCATCAGGAAATGGAACCAGAAACGGTTTGAATTACCGGTGGCAACCGATGGAATTGTAATCAAAGTAAATTCGCTGAACTTGCAGCAATACCTTGGAACAACGGCAAAATCGCCGCGCGGGGCAATCGCCTACAAATACAAGGCTGAACAGGCAAGTACAATTCTCCGATCAGTTTCGTATCAGGTCGGCCGCACTGGTGCCGTTACTCCTGTTGCCAATCTTGATCCGGTTTTACTTGCCGGAACGACCGTTAAAAGAGCAACCTTACACAATGCCGACATTATCAAAAACCTTGACCTGCATTTGGGCGATACTGTTTATGTTGAAAAAGGTGGCGAAATAATCCCGAAAATTGTAGGTGTCGATCAGTCTTCGCGACACCCAATGTTCCCAAAAGTCGATTTTATAAAAAATTGTCCTGAATGTAAAACAGAATTGATCCGAAAGGAAGGAGAAGCTGCCTTTTATTGTCCAAATGAGGATGGTTGCCCGCCACAAATTAAGGGTAAAATGGAGCATTTTATCAGCCGTAAAGCAATGAATATTGATGGACTTGGGGCTGAAACAATTGATTTACTGTACAATGAAGGCCTGATCAGAAATATTGCCGACCTATATGATTTGCAGAAAGATCAAATAAGCAGATTGGAACGGCTGGGAGATAAATCTGCTGAACGAATCCTGAAGAGCCTGAGCGAATCGCATAGTGTTCCGTTCGAGAAAGTACTATTCGCGCTTGGAATCCGTTTTGTAGGAGAAACAGTTGCTAAAATTTTGGCTAACCGGTTAATAAATATTAAAAACATTGAAAATGCAAGTCAGGAAGAGTTAACTGCTATTGACGAAATTGGTGGACGGATTGCCGAAAGTGTCCGGCTGTACTTTTCAAATCCGCAACACATTCAATTGCTGGAGAGGTTAAGAGAAAAGGGTCTTCAAATGAAACTGGACGAAGCGGGTATCGCCAATCGTTCTGAAAAATTACAAGGCTTAAGCATCATTATTTCAGGAACTTTCGAGAAAAACTCGCGCGACGACCTGAAGAAAATGATTGAACAGAATGGTGGAAAAAATGTAAGTTCTATTTCGAAGATTACCAATTATTTACTGGCCGGCAGCAACATTGGGCCCAGCAAACTTGAAAAAGCTGAAAAGCTGAATATCCCGATTATCTCTGAAGACGATTTTCTGAAGATGATCGACTAAAAGTGACAGATTATTATTTTATTGAACTTTTTAATATCAATCTAAAACTTTTAGCAATTTAAAACAGCGTAAAACAAACGGATTGTTATTTTTGCAAAAAATATGGGTTTAAAATTAAAAATTGCCAATAAGTTATTGAGTTCCCAACTGGCTTCAATTTCCAGGGGAAAAAAGGTTTTCAATTTAGATACGGCCACATCAGCCGGAATACTTTGGGAAATTGATCAGAAAGAATCATTCGACCTGATTGAAAAAGAACTCACCACTGCGGGCATAAAAACGGTAGGTTTGTGTTATTTTCCTCGTAAAAAGGCAGTTATTCCTGATGGCATTAATGGTTTCACGCGAAAACAAACCACTTGGAGCGAGATTCCGAAAACAGAATTGGCCCAGAATTTTATAGACCAGAAATTTGATATTTTGATTGATTTAACGGGACAGAGACACTTGCCCATCGTCTATTTGACAGCTTTGTCGGTAGCTTCCTTTAAAATTGGATATGCTGGCAGTTTTCAGAATAATTTTGATTTGAATATTGAATTTCAGGAAAAACCCGAAACAAACCAGTTGGCCGAACAGATTTTGTACTATTTAAAAAGAATTAACAAAACGACTTTAGAATGACACATGCATTTACAGGAGCCGGAGTTGCATTGATCACTCCTTTCAATGAAGATAAAAGCGTTGATTACAGCGCATTGGAAAGATTAGTTGAAGCTCAGATTTCAGGAGGAATTGATTATTTGGTGGTGCTTGGAACCACCGCAGAAACCCCTGCCCTTTCAGAACTTGAAAAGAAGGGAATTGTACGTTTTGTGATCGAAAAGAATGCCGGCCGTCTGAAAATTGTCGTCGGAATGGGCAGCAACAATACACTGAGTTTGGTTGAGTCTATTCAAAATACTGATTTTAATGGTGTCGATGCCATTCTTTCAGTAACTCCATATTACAATAAACCAACACAGGAAGGCTTGTTTCAGCATTTCAAGTTGGTAGTCGAAGCAAGTCCGGTACCAGTTATACTCTACAATGTTCCCGGTCGTACCGGCATAAATATGGATGCCGACACTACCCTTCGGATCGCAAATCTTTCGGAGAAAGTGGTTGCAATTAAAGAGGCTTCGGGCGATCTGGGCCAATTCGCAAAAATTATTGCCAATGCGCCCACCTATTTCAAAGTAATTTCTGGTGATGATAGTTTGACATTGCCATCGGTAACAATGGGCTCTATTGGAGTTATTTCTGTAATTGCCAATGCATTGCCAAAAAAATTAAGCCAACTGGCCCATGCTTCACTTTCAGGAAATATAGCTTTGGCAAGCCAGCTTCATTTGCAGATGTCCGAAATGCTAAAGTTGATTTTCAGGGAAGGAAATCCGGGAGGGGTAAAAGCCTTGATGGAAATGTTGGGAACAGTTAAAAATCAGGTTCGGTTACCATTGGTTTCGATTTCATCAGCCACTTACACGCTGATAGAAAAGGAGTTAAACAAAATCAGCTAATATTTGATTATTTCTGATTGACTTTATTTTTACCACATGTACTACATTTTAGGAATTTTCATTATAGTTGCTGTTGCTCTGGTCGTTATCAGGTTTTCGAAAAAAGAACAGACAAATATTACCGAGGTTGAACCAGAGGAAGCATCACGGCAGATAGCTTCTGATTGCTGCGGGGCACACGAAATATGCGAATTCGATGAACCGGAATTAAATGAGGGAATAATTACCTATTTTGATGATGAAGAACTGGACGAATTGCGAAACGTACGAGAAAGCGACCTGACCAGTGAAAATATTGACGAACTACGCGAAGTTTTATACACCCTGCGCACCGAAGAAATCAGCAAATGGCTGATCAGTATTGGCCGCCGGCATATTCATTTACCGGCAATACTGCAGCAGGAAGCAAGACAGTTAATGACTGAGAGATAGTTTTGTACTGCCATTTTGCTGAATTCCAATTCTTCGGCTGTCATTTCGTTTACACGGATATTGTATCCCATTTTCCCCATCATGGCCACATCTGTCCTGTATTTCAGCGATTGTTTGGATAAGTATTGGTCATCATGCGGTTACAATCCCATTTAATAAAAGCGATGCTTGGATTTTTGATCATTTCTGAG
>JANONW010000163.1:0-11506 GCA_031421065.1 Prolixibacteraceae bacterium | reverse complement strand
AGCCTCCCCCAACCCCTCCGAAGGAGGGGCTTTGAAGAAGAGCCTCCCCCTTCCCCCTCCGAAAGAGGGGGTAAAGAACCGGTATGCGTAGATTTGTGGGTTGTCAATTTGTTACTTATTATTTTAGCAAATTCAACTATTTCGGTGCGTTGCACCTCAATTTTTCATCCCAGATGATTTTCTACAAATATTCCGATGCGCTGCACCCAAAGCGGCGAAGCAGTGCTGCAAAATATTTGTAGGAATAGTGCAAAGTAATTCGATTTAGGTGCAAAGCACCGAAATATAAAACTTCTCCCTACTGATGTTCTTCAACGAATTAACGTTCAGAAGTTTCACGTCCAAAAGTCTCCCCTCCGGGGAGATTTAGAGGGGCTATTTTTCCTTCAAGAACAATTACTATTTCGCCTTTGATGGCTTTTGAACTGAAATGTTCGATTAACTCGGTGATCGTACCTCTTCGGTTTTCTTCAAAAAATTTCGACAATTCACGCGAAACAGAAGCGCGCCTGTCGGGCCCGAAGAACTCGGCAAATTGTTCCAGCGTTTTGATTAAGCGATAGGGCGATTCGTAAAAAATCATTGTCCTGGTTTCGGTAAGCAGTTCTTTTATTTTTTTATGACGGCCTTTTTTCTGCGGAAGAAATCCCTCGAAGGTGAAACGGTCTGTTGGAAATCCGGAATTGACAAGTGCCGGAATCAATGCTGTTGCGCCAGGCAGACATTCAACTTCTATTTCTTTGTCGAGACAGGTTTTTACCAGCAAAAAACCGGGGTCGCTTATTCCCGGTGTTCCGGCATCTGAGATCAGGGCAACATTTTTGCCGTTTTCGATTTGCGCGGCAATCATTTCAACTGTTTTGTGTTCGTTGAACTTATGGTGCGAAACCAATTTGTTCTTTATTTCATAGTGGTTCAATAATTTGGCCGAAGTGCGTGTGTCTTCAGCCAAAATCAAATCAACTTCTTTGAGAATACGAATTCCGCGGAAGGTCATGTCTTCCAGATTACCGATTGGCGTAGGTACCAAAAATAATTTGCCCATCTCTGCTATCAGGTATATTACTTGGTGAACCTGCGTTTCAGTAAATCGACAAATTTCATGGTGGTTTTATTCTTTTCCATAGAGAGATTTGCTTTCAGGTATTCAACAGCTTCCTGAATTTGTTCCATTTTATCAAGATGGTCGATCACTGCATTGTATTTTTCCGAGTTGTTATTGAAAATTTCACGGATAAACAGGAAACGGTCGTTCAAGCCAATGGCTGCGCGCAAACTGGCGATAGGGCCATTGCTAAGTTTTGATTCCAGTTTGGTTTCTCCCATCGAATCGTTAAGAGAGCGTTCTTTCTGGTAGTTTTTGCCAACAGCGGTATTATCCGGTTTGGGAATTTCACGCATGTGTGGTTTGTCTGATGAACCATGTATGGGTTCAAAATGTATGGATCCAAGGTCATCGTCATCAAATTCATCGATTTGGATTTCACGGATTCCCGGCTGCGGACTATTGCTTAGTTCAGTAACTTCAATGTTCGTTTTTTGCAGTGGCCTTTCATCTTCATCATCTTCTTCCTCTTCGGTATCCATTTCCCCGATAGCTTCCTCTTCGGTTCCGGTCAAGTCATCTTCTTCCAATTCTACTTCAGTGTTTTCAAGTTCAACTTCATCTTCTTCAACATCTTCATCTTCAGTCAGAACTTCGTCCTCCTCTAATTCCGGTTCTTCATCTTCCTGATCTTCCGCCACAAATTCTTCGTCCTCGTCTTCCGGTTCCTCTACCTCTTGTAATTCTTCATTTTCGGGAAATTCACCTTCTTCAAAATGCAGGATTTCAAGTTCAGGATCCGGAAAACTAATGTCGGAAACATCTTCTTCTTCGTCATCAAAA
The DNA here is from genome assembly GCA_031421065.1 of Prolixibacteraceae bacterium. GTDB lineage: Bacteria > Bacteroidota > Bacteroidia > Bacteroidales > Prolixibacteraceae > Aquipluma. The sequence continues at coordinate 9,618 of JANONW010000163.1, read as the reverse complement.
CCAATATCTTCCTCGTCTGTTTCTGTTTCTGTTTGCATTGAAACTGAATTTACAGCCAGTTCGCGCAGCAGCTCAATTTCCTGAATCAGCAACCGGGCTTTGTTTACTGCCAGATCGATGATCAGCGACGAATTAAACTGATTGTCAGCAACTTCTTCGGATAAAAATTTTAATTCTTCCAGATCTTTAACTATGATATTTACCAATTTACGTTTGTCCATTTGTATTTTTGATTTCATTCTGTTATTCACGTTGAATTTTCCTTCGTAATGATTTAAATTTACCTTTGTTTGCACAACCGGAATGCCCTTGCCAAAATAAAAAAAACTGACTTGGAACCGGTTGTTGAAATTAGGGTAAAAATACAAAAATCTTTAGCATATAACCTACATGTTTATTGAAAGGGGAATCGACAGACAAAAAAAAACCGGCAGTATTGAAGTCATTGCAGGCTCAATGTTCTCGGGAAAAACCGAGGAATTGATACGACGGTTGAAACGAGCAAAAATTGCCAGATTAAAGGTCGAGATTTTTAAACCGGCCATTGACACCCGCTATTCTGCTGCTGAAGTTGTGTCGCACGACGAGAATTCTATCATGAGCACTCCGGTTGAAACTTCAGGCAATATTATGCTTTTGTCCGGCGACGTGGATGTAATCGGGATTGACGAGGCCCAGTTTTTTGACAACGGGTTGCTCGATGTCAGCGTAACGCTTGCCAACATGGGAATTCGGGTAATCATTGCCGGACTTGACATGGATTTTAAAGGAAAACCTTTTGGCCCGATTCCCGGATTAATGGCCGTGGCCGACCATATTACCAAAGTCCATGCAATTTGCATGAGGTGCGGAGATGTTGCACAGTTTTCGCATCGTTTTTCGAAAGCAGACAAGCTGGTTTTGCTGGGCGAAAAAGATGAATATGAACCATTGTGCCGTTCTTGTTACACCAAAGCCACCCGATAATGCCCATTCTTTCCGTTCATCAGGTTTCATCAATTGTCGGGGGCGAATTTCGTTCTCCTGAATTAAATCCTGAATTTTTTATTTCTTCTGTCTCGATTGACAGCCGGATGATTTTTGATCCGGCATCGAGTTTGTTTTTTGCATTGAAAACTGAGCGAAACGATGGGCACCGGTACATTGCCGATTTGGTTCATGCAGGCGTTCGGGCTTTTGTGGTTTCCAACTATTCAGAAGAATTCCTGAAATATGCAAATTGCAGTTTTGTGGTGGTGCCCGATACCCTGAAAGCACTGCAAAAACTGGCTGCATGGAACCGCTCTCAATTTGATGTTCCGGTGGTGGGAATTACCGGCAGCAACGGCAAGACCATCGTAAAAGAGTGGTTGTTCGAATTGCTGCGCAGCCATGCAGTTGTTCGTAGTCCGAAAAGCTATAATTCACAGGTGGGCGTTCCTTTGTCGGTTTGGAACATGAACGCTGATTATGAATTGGCCATTTTCGAAGCCGGTATTTCAAAACCCGGCGAAATGCAATATTTGCAGGAAATCATCAGGCCAACCATTGGGATTTTGACAAATATCGGCGAAGCCCATCAGGAAAATTTCAGAACGAAACAGGAAAAATTGGAAGAAAAGCTGAAACTTTTTGCTTCGTGCAATACATTAATATATTGCAAAGATCAATCTTTGGCCGATTCTGTTATCATAAATAGTGGAATGAACCAAACAATGAAACTTTTTGCATGGTCTTTCACCGACCAATCTGCCGATCTTAATTTCAGGATTGAAGAAATTGGCACCGGCGTTGAATTAGCTACTGATTTTGAAGGAAAAACATACAGGATCGCGTTGCCTTTTCAGGATGCGGCCAGTCTCGAAAATGCAGGGCATTGCCTTGCGTTTATACTTTCGCAGCATTATGCTAATAGTGCAGTCCTGGAATCGTTCCGGAATATTCAGCCTTTGGCAATGCGCCTCGAAATGAAGGAAGGCATCAACAATTGCCTGCTGATCAACGATTATTATAATTCCGACATCAATTCTATTCAAATCGCGCTTGCATTTTTGAACAATCATGCCCGGGCTCCTTATTTGAGCAAAACGGTTATTCTGTCTGATATTCAGCAATCAGGAATTTCGGATGAACAATTGTATCAGGAAGTTGCCCGTTTGCTTCAAATGAATAACACCAGCCATCTGATCGGTATAGGTCCGCGAATCAGAAAACAAGCCGCTTTGTTTGAATTGCCGGCAACGTTTTATGATTCGACCGAACAGTTCCTGGAATCGTTTCAGCCGGGCAAGTTTCATCAGGATTGTTTACTTCTGAAAGGCGCCAGGGATTTTCGTTTCGAGCGGATTTCTTCTGTACTTCAGAAAAAGTATCACCAGACTGTTCTCGAAATTGACCTGAATGCGCTGATTGGCAACCTCAATTGTTTCCGATCGCTTATTCGCCCCGAAACACGTATTATGGTGATGGTGAAAGCATTTTCCTACGGAAGCGGAATGGCTGAGATTGCGCGAATCCTTCAGTTTCACAAGGTCGATTATCTGGCGGTAGCCGTTGCTGACGAAGGAGTTGAACTGCGTCAGGCCGGAATTGATTTGCCTATTCTTGTCATGAATCCGGAAGAACACAGTTTTGAAAATATGATAGAGTTCAGGCTCGAACCGAATATTTACTCCGAAGAAATTTTCGAATCGTTTCGAAAGGTTTTACAGCAAAATGCGGTGGTTCGTTATCCGGTCCATTTGAAGCTCGACACCGGAATGCATCGCCTTGGTTTTGACCCGGAAGAAGAAATTGAACGATTAATTGAGAAACTGACAGGGCAGGAACAAATGGTGGTGCGCTCGGTTTTCTCTCATCTGGCAGGGGCCAACGAAGAAATCCACGATGAATTTACCGTTGGTCAGGTTCAACAGTTCCTGAAATCCAGTTCTATGATTACCGAAAAGCTGCATTACAAAGTATTCAGGCATATTTTGAATTCTGCCGGTATCGAACGATTTCCTCAATTTCAGTTTGAGATGGTTAGGCTGGGAATTGGTCTGTACGGGGTGAGTGCCTGCAATAATAAGCAAATCAAAAGCATCAGCCGACTGAAAACTTCGGTATCTCAAATTCGCAAAATTCCAGCCGGGCAAACGGTCGGTTACAGTCGAAAAGGGGTGATTGCCCGCGATTCTGAAATTGCCGTTCTTCCGATTGGTTATGCTGACGGTTACGATCGCCGTTTAAGCAATGGTGCGGGCAAAGTTTATATTAAAGGACAGGTTGCACCTATAATCGGGAACATTTGCATGGACATGTGCATGATTGACGTTACCGGCTTACAGGTTTCTGTTGGCGATGAAGTGGAACTCATGGGCGAACACGTCCTGTTGAGCGACATTGCCGATTCAATCGGGACAATTCCATACGAAATACTTACCGGAATATCGCAGCGGGTGAAAAGGGTATATTTGCAAGAGTAGTGGAAGTGTTCAGTGATCAGTCGCAGTGGTCATTTACTTCTCGTCATTAATATTTAGTGCCTCTAAGAAAACTACCCATTTTTTTCGATGGCTGTACATAATTATAATACCAAATGGAACGATAAATAATTAGATATATTTGAGTTTTAATTCACCCCAGCCTTATGCTACCAACTATTTTGCTTTCAGGATTTATGTTCCCGATTGAAAATATGCCGCTTCCACTCCGCATTTTCAGCCACCTGATGCCGCCGCGATGGTTTATCGTGATCATCAAAAACATCATGCTCAAAGGTACGGGGATTATGTACGTCTGGAAAGAAACCTTGATTTTGATATTTATGACAGTTGTGTTTATCATATTGAGTATTAAGAATTTCAAGATCCGTCTGGAATAAGTTCGGAGTGCCTATAGTTTGAAAAACCATATTTTACGTCATACAAAAAGAGTTCATCCAGGTAAAACGTAACAAAACCATGCTCCGGATGATCATCATGATCCCTTTGCTTCAGATGCTGGTGCTGGTTTTCGCGGCTACTTACGATCTTAAAAATGTCGATATTTTTCTGGTCGATAAAGATATGTCATCAACCTCACGTGAACTGGTGTCTAAACTCGAAGCTTCTCCGTTTTTCACGATCAACAATACCTCATTCAATCCTGAAGATGGAGAAAAAGAACTTTTGCGCAATGCCGATGACATGGTTTTAGTGATTCCTCCCGGATTTGAACGCGATTTAATCCGCGACGACAAGGCTTCTTTGCAGTTGCTGGTAAATGCCATCGATGGGTCGGCTGCCCAATTAAGTTATTCGTATGCGGCTTCGGTGATCCGCGATTTCAACAAGAACATCATTGCCGACTGGAAAGGACTTCCTGAGTTTAATGCACCATATCAAATCAACACTGTTTCGCGTTTCTGGTACAATACCGAGCTGGAATACAAATGGTACATGGCTCCCGGTATTTTGGCAATTTTGGTTACACTTATCGGCTTGTTCCTCTCCGGAATGAGCCTTGTAAAAGAAAAAGAATTGGGCACTATCGAACAATTAAACGTAACGCCCATCAAAAAAATACATTTTATCACCGGAAAGCTCATTCCTTTTATCGTTATTGCCCTTTTTGATTTGGCATTCGGGTTGCTGATTGCCCGAATTGTTTTCAGTCTGCCTATTGTTGGCAGCCTTTGGTTGGTTTTCGGATTTGGGGTTCTGTATCTTTTGGGTATTCTTGGTCTAGGTTTATTTATTTCAACGGTGGCCGACACCCAGCAGCAAGTCATGTTTGTTACCTACTTTTTCATGATGATTTTTATCCTGATGGGCGGCATATTCACACCTGTTGACAGCATGCCACACTGGGCACAATTGGTTAACGAAGCCAATCCGGTATATCATTTTATGCGGATCATGCGAATGATAGTGCTCAAAGGTTCAGGCTTTAACGATTTGATACATGAGTTCGTTGCCTTGTGCATTATCGGAGCTACATTTTTGAGCCTGGCAGTATGGAGATACAGGAAAACTTCGTAAAAATAGCAGTACTTCTCAGGGATAGATTTTTACACCTGTAGTACAGGTTTCGTTTATTTCAATGCAATGAACTTTTATTCGGGAGTCCTCAAATAGCTGGCAGGCTTTCTGTAAAATAATTTCAGCCAGATGTTCCGATGTTGGGTTCTTCTTGGTCAGAAACACCTTATTGCCTGTTTCTTCCAGATATCTGACCAAAGGATCTTCTTCCCAAAGCATGGTAACATGATCGAGGGTATCGTCAACCCATGATTTTAAAGCTTTAGTTTCCTTAAAATCAATCAGCATATCCTTTTCGTCCAACTCCGATCCTTCAAGTGATAATTTCACCCTGAATGAATGCCCATGATTGTTGGAGCATTTGCCCGAGTAATTTCTCAATAAACGGTGAGCCGCTTCAAAAGTAAATTCTTTGTGAATGATGTATTTCATAATTACAGCTTAAAATTCTGTTCTTTTATTTTCCATGCACGTTACGCCAAAGCATCACGTGCAGCCTTGGCGAAAAATTAAATCCAAAGCTAATCATATCATCGACCAATTCAGGCTTAATTTGCGATTCCAAAGTTGTACCTTCGATACCAACAAATACCTTTTCCCTGGCGATGGCATACTTATCTGCAAAGTCATTTATTTCAGTCAGATCATTCCTGTTTTTTGCAATAAACTTAAATATACACCAATCATTACTAGCCCAGAAAGCTATGGCTTCCTCATTGACCTCCTGAAAAGAATTCGAAAGTTTTGGTGAAATGACCCAATTAAATTCCGAGATGACCTTTTCATCCATAGCCTCGCGCAAAAAAAACGAACCATCTTCCATTTGGATATTTAAAGCCTGGTTGGGAATAATGGTTCCATTACTTTCAACATGAAACTTTTTCGCAGGAACTACCAGTTTATCCAATCGGTATAAAGTTGGTTCGCCTCCCGTAAAGATTACATGCGAAGCAATATTCCCAGTGATAATCTTTTTGAGTCCCGTTTGGGTAAAAAGCTTGTGTGCCCCCGAATGTTTGTTCCAGGTATATTTTGTGTCGCACCAGCTACAACGGAGATTACAATGCTGGAACCTAATAAAAAAGCTGTTGGCCCCAGTATAATTTCCTTCACCCTGAATAGACTGAAAATATTCTGAAATATAGAAGGTATCATCTGTTAACATCTGGAAATCCTGATTATTCATTTACGGTATTACGATGAGCATGCCGATTTTTTTGCGTTGCAAAGATACACAAAAAGGAGTTGGAGCTGTTTTTCAACGAATAATCTATACTTTTGCCTCTCAAATTTAAACCAAAGATGACAAAACTAAATATTCTGAGTGTTTTCATTTTACTGACATTCTTATCCGGAAATTCCATAAATGCACAAAGCAATAAAAACACCGGGCCCATTGTCCCCCGCCTGGTAGTTGTACTTTCTGTCGATCAGATGCGCAACGACTATTTAACGCGCTATTGGAATAAATTTCAACCGGGTGGTTTTAAACGATTGGTTAATGAGGGGGCAGTTTTCAGCAATGCACAGCTCGATTTGCATGTTCAGAAAATCCCGACCGGAACGGCAACCCTTTTCACGGGGGTTTATCCCGCGGCACATGGAATTGTAAACGATAGCTGGTACGACCGTCTGAAAAGAAAGGAAATCAACTGTATTGCCGATGATTATTTCATCACGGTAGGAAGTGATTCGAAAGAAGGCGAACGATCGGCAGCCAGATTGCTGTCACCAACCATTGGCGATCTCATAAAAATCAATACCCGCAATAAATCGAAAGTTTTCAGTGTGGCCATGAACGATGTCAGCGCAGTTCTGTCGGCAGGACATGCCGCTGATGGAGCTTATTGGTTCGACACTCAAAACGGCAACATGATTTCAAGTTCATATTATATCGATATTTTTCCTGAATGGGTACGGCAGTTCAACGAGAAAGGACTTGCTAAAATTTATACCCAGCGCAACTGGACGACCCTGCTGCCCATAAAAAGTTATGAGGAAAGCATGCCTGATGATTACGTTCTCGAAAAAGGCTATTACGACAAATGTAACACTTTCCCTTTCGATCTGAAAAAAATAAAAGAGAAGGCAGGAAGCTATAAATTTCTGAAAACTACTCCTCATGGAAATACCATTATAAAAGATTTTGCGGTCAACCTGATACATGCCGAAAAACTCGGATCAGATGAATTTCCTGATTTTCTCGCGGTCACTTTTACCTCGATGGATTATGAGAACAGCTCGTTCGGTCCGGTTTCCGTTGAAATGCAAGACACCTACCTTCGTTTAGATCAGGACATTGCATCGCTGATGGAATTTCTGGACAAAATGTTTGGAAAGGGCAACACGCTGGTGGTACTTACATCGACCTGTTCGTCAACCTATCCGGCCAATTATCTGAAAGAAGAATTCAACATGCCGGTCGGAAACTTCTCGCCCGAAAGCGCCGTAGCGCTTCTAAAATCGTTCCTGAATATTACTTATGGACAAGGAGATTATATTGAAGTTGTAGGCGAACAGCAGTTGTATTTTAACCGCGAATTGCTCGAAAAAAAGAACATTTCGCCGGAAGATATCCAAACCAAAACGGCAAACTTTATCAATCAGTTTGAAGGGGTTAAAATTGCCCTGCCTTCGTCGTCGTTCGCACAAGGCGATTATGCCAAAGGACAATTGGCTGTAATTGCGAACTCCTTCAATTTTAAACGCTCGGGCGATGTGCTCTACCAGCTCGAAGACGGATGGCAACCTGTTTATAAATTTCAGCGGACAATTTATAACGACAATTCGAGCATCCCGTTCATCATGCATGGCAGCGCGGTAAAACGCTTAAAGGTAAGCAGCAGAATTATGGGTGTGAACATGGTTCCTACCATACTTGAAATACTGAACATGGCTATTCCTCATCATTGTGCCGGAAGTATTATGGAAGAGGTATTATGGAAGGAATAAATCTGTTATCTTTGAACGCAAATTTCAGGAAAAATGGCCAACGACTGGAAAGAAAGACTGGGAACGGTTTATTCAACAAACCCCGATTTTCAATACGAGAGCAATGCGGGGAATGAATCAGAAACACTGCCTCCAGACAGGCAGGATTTGCGTGTTCAACTCGACAAAAAGCAACGAAATGGCAAAAAAGCCATACTGATAACCGGCTTTGTGGGAACTGACGAAGACCTCAAAGCATTGTCCAAAATACTGAAAACCAAATGCGGCGTTGGAGGTTCGGCCAAAGATGGAGAAATCCTGATTCAAGGTGATTTTTGTAGTAAGGTGATTGATATCCTGAAAAGCGAAAATTACAAAGTCAAACGCTCAGGAGGATAATAGGACGATAGGAAAAAGCAGTTGGAAAGAGGAGATAGAAAATTACCGAAAAAATAAACTGACACTCTATATAAACCGTTTCAAGTATGTTAAAACATTACAAAACCATCGGAATGATTGGGGGAATTGCCCCGTCATCAACAGTTGACTATTACCAGCGAATCATTTCCCGTTTTCAGGAACGTACAGGAAAACGCGACTATCCATCTGTCATAATCAACAGCATCAACATGACCCACATGATGGACCTGATTTCCAATGATCACCTGGATGAACTGGTTGATTTTCTTTCAGAAGAAATTTTTGTTCTGGAAAAAGCTGGGGCCAAAGTAATATTTTTAGCATCAAACACTCCCCACATAGTTTATGGGTCCCTTGTTGAACGTGTGAAAACAAATATGGTCAGCATTGTCGATTCAACAATTTCGTATGCTCATTCGAAAGGCCTTCGCCGGCTTGGTTTATTTGGAACGATTTCGACCATGGAAAGAGATTTCTTTCAGGAAGGATTTGAAGCGGCAGGAATGGAAATCATTACTCCAATGCCCGAAGAGCGGAAATATATTGATAAGGTTTATATGGAAGAGTTGGTCAGAGGCCGGTTTCTGCCTGAAACTAAAAACCGATTGCTTTCAATTGCCCACCGGATGTACAATGAAGGCCAGATTGACAGCCTGATCCTTGGAGGAACCGAATTGCCTTTTATTCTGAAAAGCAGCGACATCGAAGATATTGAACTGATAAATACCACAAAAATACACGTTGAACGAATTCTGGATGCGGCGATAGGCTAAGAGACTTCATATTTGCGATACAAATTGAGGATGTTTCAGGTTTCAAAAATCAAATTGAGCCATTGCTTGTCATTGAGTCATTGGTTGTCATTGATCGTAATCCGAAGGAAAGTAAATGACAATTAATGACGTGAAGCGGATGGCCATTCCATTTTCAAACCGGTACAAATTTAATCGAAATCTTTTCTTGCAGGTTGGAATATTTTTTTGTTATCTTTGCCCACCCAAAACGGGAAAAACCAAACATTGGTTCCTTGGCCGAGTGGTTAGGCAGCGGTCTGCAAAACCGTTTACATCGGTTCGAATCCGGTCGGGGCCTGGCAAAAATTGAAATTTTGGAAGCTGAAAATTCGCGTCGGAAGGTTGAATTGCGTTCCGCCCCGCCCTACACTCAGCGACCGAAAATTGGGGAATGGCCAAATTGGTAAGGCACCTGATTCTGGATCAGGAAATTCTAGGTTCGAGCCCTAGTTCCCCAGTCCTCCAATGAAAAATGCAAAATTGAAAATGCA
>JANONW010000162.1:0-2952 GCA_031421065.1 Prolixibacteraceae bacterium | reverse complement strand
CTGGCTTCTGTCTCTTTTTAATGCTGTTTCGAACGATGATGTCGGGATTGCTGGGGCGACTGCGTCATATGAATCTATTTTGAATTCAAGTAAATTGATTTCCAAAGTTGTTTGGTTATGTAGTAACAATTTTTTAAAATACGATCGAGACTTACACCTTCAGCACAAAACTACTATTGAAAAACACGCACCGCAATGGTTGCGGAAGCCTCTAGTCCAGCAATTAATTTCCAGGCTTCGAAGGCGTGCGCCAGACTATGGTTATATAGGAATGCACGATGCTGGCTTTGAGGAATTCTGGAAAATATTGACTGCCGATGACGGAGTGTATGCGTTTCTTAGCGATGTCCCGTCTTTCCCCAATCCAAGTATTCGTACCAATGGTTTCATGATCAGGAGAAATCATCTTCTTCCTTTTTTTGACCGATCTGGAAGGATGACAAAAAATGAATCCTATTTGTTTGAAAGTAGCGTAGAGGGTTTGACCCGCCAGATACAAAATAAAGGATTGAGAGCTGTGGTCGTGAATAATTGCGGCGATATCTTTGATGTTGAAGAGTGGCCTCAAAGTCAAACTTTCAGACTGGGGCAACAACAAGGACTGTTGATTCACGACAACCAGACCCGGAACTTTAAAGGACTTAATTCGGCAGAAAAGGATGTTCTTGCGTACATGACTTGGGGGAATTCTTTGAAATATTCTTCCGGACGCGTGTTCACTTTCGGCATTCCGTTTGATGTCGAATGAAACGGAGCTCAGTTGCCAAGGGTGTCTTTGACTCGATGGATGTGTCCGACTGGCAGCCGATTCACCTGCGCCTGCCTTACCTGCCTGACAGCCGCGGGTGCCTCTATGAGATCGAGTTCTCGGCCCAGGGGAAATCGGGCGATCAGCATGCCGTGGGACTGCCGCTTTACAGCATGGGAAATGCCAAAGCGGCCCTGGAACCCGCAGTTGCCACTGGCGAATCCATATCGGAGCGCCTCACGCTTGCACCGCGCATGGAGTACGCAAAATGAATGCGAACAGGCCCGAACTCCCGCACCTGACCATCATTTGCCCCGTGTACAACGAAGATCAAGTGGTGCCGCTGTTCTTCGCGCGTGTGAAACCCGTCATCGACGAATTATCCTCGCGTTACAGGGTGGACTTGTTGTTCCTCAACAACGCCTCCACTGATGGCACCTATGAGGTGATCGAGGCCTTGCGCAAGGGGCACTCCTTCGTCTACGTCATCACCCTCAGCGCCAACGTCGGATACCAGCGTTCCCTGGAATGCGGGCTCCGCAATGCACGAGGCGACGTAGTGACCTTAATCGATGTCGACTGCGAAGACCCGCCGGAGATGATCCTGGAGTTCGTCGAGTATTACGAGCAGGGCTACGATATCGTTTATGGAGAGCGCGTTGATCGCGAAGAAGCGCGCATAATCAAGCTGCTACGCAAGCTCTTTTACCATATCGTGCACCGAGTAGCGGACGAGGATTTCATCCTGTATATGGCGGAATTCTCCTTGCTTACCTCGGAAGTTCGCAACGCGGTGCTTCGCGACCATAACTCATTCCCGTTCATACGCAGTTCGATCGCGCGGGTCGGGTTTAACCGGATCGGCATTCCCTACAAGCGGCACCGGCGAATTGCGGGTGAGACCTACTACAACCTTTTTGGCATGACCATTTTCGCGGTAGCGGGCATACTGTCTTCTTCCACGCTTCCGTTGCGCATGCCAATCTATTTTTTCCCATTCTGGCTTGTCGCCACGGCCGTGCTGGGAGCACTGCAGATTGAGACAGGCAGCCCCTGGTTTTCGCTGACGAACGTCCTGCTGGCATGTGCTTACCTTGGCGGCACTGCGGCCTTTACGGCGCTATACGTCGCAAGAACTTACAAGAACGGATTGGGGCGTCCGAATTACGTGATCCATAGGCGCTACACCCATCTGCAGCCTGACTGACATGAACCACGACGTTTCCATCAGTGTTGGCCCTGGCCCGTATCCAGACACAAGCTCGCCAGTGGCGCGCTGCCGCTTCATGAGCTTCGACGGCGGCGTAATCGCCGAGGGGTTGCTGCAACGCCCGGATCGTTACCGTTTCTGGACGCCTGGTATAGTCACCGGACCATTGATTCCGCGGGGCGCAGGTCTGTCTTACGCGGCGGCGAGCTTTTGCGAGGGTGGGCTGTCTATTGAACAAGGTTCGTTCAATCGCGTATTGGACTTCGACAGCGAGCAGCGCATCGTGGAAGTGGAGGCGGGCATTGAACTCTCGGTACTGCATGATTTTCTTTCATCACGTGGTCTGTATTTGCCCATTCAGCCTGGGCACGGGCGTATCACTGTCGGCGGCTGCATCGCCTCTGATGTTCATGGGAAGAACCACGTGCGGGACGGCTCGTTCATTAACCAGGTCGCTGGGCTCACGCTGTTCCACCCGGAGCAGGGGCTGATCGAGGTGTCGCCCGAGACCGAGCCTGTCCTATTTCGGTTGACCTGCGGGGGTTACGGTCTTACCGGGCACATCCTGCGAGTGAGATTGCGTGCCAGTCTGATACCCTCGGATACTATCGAAGTGAACGCAATATCAGTGGCTGACGTGTGGACAGGTACCGACCAGCTCGCACAAGATGCGTTGGAGGCGGACTTCGCCTATACTTGGCACGATTTCACATTGAATGGCCCACGTTTCGGCTGCGGGTATCTGTTTCTCGCCCGTTTCGTCCCCGCAGACGGGGAATCGAACGCGCTGCACGCCGGCGCTGCCGCCCCCGCGCTCTCAGCAGCCGGGCGCGCGGGCTGGCGCCTGCCGCTGTTGAACCGCTCGACAATTCGGGCACTGAACTTCGCTTATCGCAGCAAGCAGGAGGCACAGGGCCGGGTTCGGCGGATGAGTCTGCGTGACGCGCTGTTTCCCATCCACAAGACCCAGTTCTACTTCAAATTGTTCGGTGCC
>JANONW010000161.1:0-2196 GCA_031421065.1 Prolixibacteraceae bacterium | reverse complement strand
GGGATGTATCATCAAAGAACAAATATATTCAATCGGCACAATTGAATGGAGAACCACTTAACACTCCCTGGTTTAATCATTCTGATCTGGTAAAAGGGGGAACTCTTGTTTTACAAATGGGGCCAAGACCCAATGAGGAATGGGGAAGAACGCCCCAAGCGTCTCCTTCTTCTGTATCCCGATGAAATAATATTAATGATTTCCGATACTAAATAAATAAAAAAAAGGCAGGAAAAACCCGCCTTTATAATTCAAATTTCAATTTTAAACTGGCATATCAGGTAAAGTAAACCCATTATTATAAGTATGTTTGATCAATTCGGCAGCAAAATCTTTTGCCGAAATAGAATCAGTTCTGTTAAGCCTGAGTTTTTCAGTATCAGTCACATTTGTAAAGTTCATATTTGGTCCATCCCAATGGAGAACTTTATTGAGAGCCTGAAGGCGGACTGCCAGAACACCCATAACAACCATTTCGTTGAATGGACCTGAAACACTAAAATCGGATGCACTAAGCATGCGACTTTCAGGACTTTCTTTACATGCACGGATCCAATCTTGTTCATGACTGACTTCTATACGGCGGAGCGTTTTAGGAACATTAGGGATCCTACCGGAAAGCAAGGCTGGATCAGTTCCATACTCACCACAAATCAGGGTGTCTTTAGTTCCATGGAAAAGAACTCCTGATTGCTGGTTTCTTGCAATCGGCCAATTCTCAGGATACTGAGGTTTAAGACCGCCATCAAACCAGGATACCTGAACTTCAGGTAAGTTGATTTTGATGTCATTCGGCTTCGTACGCTCAGGATAGGTAAGATGCACTATCTCCGCATTTGGTGCGCAGTCAGGCATCACTGGTGTGGAACTGCCAATTACCTTAACAGGGTATTGTAGCTTCATGGCAGTAAATATAGGATGCATAACATGGCAGGCCATATCGCCAAGTGCCCCTGTTCCATAATCCCACCAGCCACGCCATACCCATGGATGAAAAGCCGGGTTGTATGGACGAAACTTAGCCGGGCCGATAAAAAGATCCCATTTCAGGGTTTCAGGAACAGGTGGAGTATCAGTGGGAGCAGTTAATCCTTGTGGCCAGATTGGTCGGTTGGTGTAAGCTTCGATTTTCTTCACTTCACCAATTTCACCATTCCAAATCCACTCGCATGCTAACCTTACACCTTCGGCTGAAGACCCCTGGTTTCCCATCTGAGTGGCCACTTTATACTTTGCTGCCAGTTTTGTCAGCAAACGGGATTCATAAACACTGTGCGTCAAGGGTTTTTGGGTATAGGCATGTTTCCCCATTGTAATGGCATGAGCTGTAGGACCGGCATGATTGTGGTCAGAAGTTGCAACCATAATTGCATCAATGGATTTACCCATCTCATCAAACATCTTGCGCCAATCATAATACCTTGCAGCTTTTGGGTATGTTTCAAAAACCTTTGGTACATTAATCCTGCTGACACCCCAGTCAACATCGCAAAGCGCAACAATGTTTTCTCCTGCCATTCTCTCAAGGTTCCCTCTTCCCATACCGCCAATTCCAATGCCTGCGATATTCAGTTTATCGCTTGGAGCTTTATGCCCTAAGCCGGCAATGGTGTTTGAAGGAACAATTAACAGCCCTGTAGCAACTGCAGACGTTGTTCCAATGAACCCTCGCCTGGTAATTTTCCTGTTTTCTTTCATTTTTTTTAGAATTTAATTATTGGTTTGAGTTGAATTCATCTGACAAGTGCATTATTTGATTAAATAAAATTTGTAAAATTAAAAATTCAATATTGCCTTAAATCCACAGAAAAACAGTAAGTTAAATTGTTAAAGCATTGTCTATAAGCATTTTATATAATGTTTAACAATCGAAAACCTTCACCTGCTTTAGTGCAAAACAAACTAAGAAGGGGTTTAAAATTTTCCGACATAAGTTATAAAAAAATTCAACTAACGTCAGCCCTTTTTCAGCCATTTCTTCTGTTAATAATTGTTATGGGCACCTCTAAAAACTACTTTTTTCGATACCGTTGTTTGAGACAAATATATTTATTAGTTTTCTAAAAACCTAATTTTTGCCCCCCCCATTTTTTATTTAATTAAATATCAGACACATACAAAAATACGTCTTTCACGTCTCGACATACCTATCCCATGAAAACCACTATTTTTAATTGAGTACAGCGACAAATATTG
>JANONW010000160.1:0-32437 GCA_031421065.1 Prolixibacteraceae bacterium | reverse complement strand
CGGGCGCGACTTGAAGTCGCGCCCGGACTCCATGAGGCTTTTATTCAATCCTGATTTTAAAATCCATCACTTCAATTACATCGCCTGTCCGCAGTTTGGCTCGTTTGCGGAATTCCTGCCCGCCGTTGCGGAAAACAATCCCATCGTCAACCATCATTTTGGCCTGTCCGCCCGATTCACTGATCCGCATGATCTTCAGCAGTTTAATCAGCTCAATGTATTCTTCGCCTTTAAGTTCATAAATTTTCATTTCCATTATGTTTTTATGAGTATCCGTATTGGCTTCAATCACATTTCCGGCAAAGATATGATTCTGTTACGAATGCCAATTCTAATTCCCCTTCCGGGTTTGATTTACAATTTCTTTTGTGGCGTGGTAGAAATTTTATAACTATGCAAGCTGTATAATATTAACCAACCCAACATTCATAAACGCTGAATATCAAATTATTCATCTTATGCAAATTTCCAAAGCAATTGAAAAGAAAACCCTTGAAAAGCTAAAAGAGGGAGACTCGAAGGCATTTGAGTCTGTTTTCAGGTCTTGGTACGAACCAATGGTGAATTTTGCCGATGAGTACATTTCCGACACCGAATCGGCCAAAAACATTGTTCAGAATATTTTCATGCAATTGTGGGAAAAACACGCCCTGGTCGATCCTGATTCGAACCTGAAATCGTACATATACATGGCCACCCGAAATGCCTGTCTTTCGCATCTCCGACACCTCCGTGTCGAAACGGCTTTCTTCGAAAAAGTAAAAAAGAACAGCGAGAACCTGCAATTAAATTACGAAGCCCTTCATGAGTTGGACATTGAAAAAATTGATTTCAGCCAACTGGAAAAACTAATTCAGGACACCATCGATGCGTTGCCCGAAAGGTGTCGCGAAGTGTTTCTATTGAGCCGTTACGAAGAGCTGAAAAACAAAGAAATTGCCGAAAAACTCGACATTACGGTAAAAGCGGTTGAGGCCAACATCACCCGCGCACTCACCAAACTCCGCGAAAACACCAGAGATTATTTACCCGAACTTGTATTTTACCTGATTTTCAATACCTGGTTTTAAAGATGGGTGTACGACAAAATTCCCTTTATTAGATTTTTCAACATACCCACCCCGGGTGCGCTTCGCTTACCATGCCGCTCTTAATAGCAGACCAGGCTGCAAGAGGGGCTTAGCGGTCACATGAATGATAGTTGATTATTCTGATGAAAGTGTATCCATTCTGGTCGAAAGTGTACAAGTATTGAGGAGCAGGATTTGCATGGCAAAGTAATGGTTTTTTATTTTCGTTTTCTCATAGATTCGCCTTTTAATTCGAACCGATGGGCATTAACTGTCAATCTGTCTAAAATAGCATCGGCGACGGTCGATTCGTTGATGAACGCATGCCAATTTGCAACCGGAAGCTGAGATGTAATAATGGTTGATTTTCGGGCATAACGATCTTCGGGAATCTGAAGAAGGGCTATTCTTGCATTTGGATTCATGGTTTGCAAACCAAAGTCGTCGAGGATGAGAATATCAGTTTTTTCGAACTTGTTGATTTGTTTTACAAAGGTCCCTTCGATTCGGGACTGGGTAATCATTTCCAGAAACCGCAGCATTCCAAGATAAGTCACTTTGTGCCCAAAAGAGCAGGCTTGACGGCCTAAAGCGCAGGCCAGATAACTTTTCCCACAACCGGTAGCTCCGGTAATAAGAATATTTTCTCCACGACTAATGTAACTGCAATCAGCCAATGCTTCTAAGGAACTGTCAATAAATAATGTTCACAAATTTGGTGAAATTATATAATTCCATTCGCCATGAAAATCATTCCTTACTATATTTAGTTTTTCCTTCTCTTGTTCTGTTACCTTTATGCCTGTTAAGTATATTTTTTCATCAAGATTTGCCCTTACTGTCAATCCCGTTGTTGTTGTAGTTGCTCCAATAAGGCTAATGATTACCAATAACGATGTCAGAGGTTTTGCCCTCCAATTCTTTGAAATGTATGCAAATAGACGATGTTCAATTTTATTCCATTTGCTTGTTCCTGGCGGAAAATGACTTACATATATACTCAGCCCACTATCATTGCTAAATTGTTGTAATTCAGATTTCCATAGGTGATTTCTAGAACCATTGCTACCACCACCATCAGCGTTAATATATAGACGTTTTGAAGAAGGATATAAAATATTGCCTTCCTGTTTCCACCAGTCACGTATGGTTGATACTGCAAAAGTTGCAGTATCACTACTTGTCCCGACATTAACCCAGCCACGATTATTCTGTACATCATATACACCATAAGGACTAGCTTTTCCATTGGTCTTATCTATGAAATCGTATACGTTAACCTCTGTCGGATTTTTTGCCAGTGTCCATTCTTGTCCGTTGTTTTTATATTCTCCTATAAGTCCCTTTTTTTTACAGTCAACGGAAATTACAGGATCGTTGCTCTCTGCAAACTCTTTTGCAGTCTCATTGATGTGTTCAAACTGTGCATCTCTATCCGGAGAATCCCCTCCTTCTTTAGTTTTTTTATTTGCTTGAAGACTATAGCCTAATTCTATAAGACATTGTCGTACTACTTCATGACAAACTTTATATTCCAAAACAAGCAACTCTACAGCTATCTTTCTTATACTCTTACTTGTCCATATCAACGGGTTCATCGGATTGCCCATTGTATACGGAGAAACTATATCCTCTATCGCTTGCAACATTGCTGGTTGATGTTCAATAGTTTTTTTCCTTCCGCCTCCCTCTTTCCGAATTCGGTTTTTAAAAGTATCCTCTTCTTTGACAAATACTTCAGTTTCACCCTTTGCTATCGTTCGTCTAGTTACAGAAGACAATTGAGCAATTTTAGACTTTCCACCCCAACCAATGCTCTGCGCTTCAGCGGATAAATAAATCCTGCGCTGCCGTTCATTCAACATCGGAAGAACCGCTTCAATTCGTGTTTTAATAACCTCATTAGTTTCCATTGTCTTTTTTTGACAAAGGTAACTATTTTATTTGTTATTTGAGTATTTTATATATTGACAGTTCCTAATTAATCTATTTTTATTTGTGATGGAGGAATAGTTTCTATTTTTAATTTATATTTGAACATTCAATTAATATTTATAATGGATAAGTTACAATTGACAGCTGATTTAGGTTTCTCCCACGGGAAGTATCATGTAGGTCTTTCTCTGGTAGAATTTGAAGAGGGAAATGTTACAATAGTCTATTCTCCAGCTCTAGATTTAAGCGGATATGGATATAGTCAAGAAGAAGCAAAACAATCTTTTTCAGAAGCTTTTAATGAATTTTTTAGATATACAAACAATAAGAATACTTTAGATAAAGTACTTAAAGATTTGGGTTGGGCTATTAGAGGTTCTAAAAAGAAGCCAAAGTTTAATCCCCCAAAGGATTCTGATCTGGTTTCTTTAAATCCTTTATATAATGATATTGTCAATACTAAAAGCTATAAGGTTTCAAGAGAGGATGTTGAATTTGCATATTAATATATTATGTCTGCAAAGCATCTTCGAAATATTCCACTAAAATTATACAGAGATTTTTTAATTGCTCAAGGATGTTCCTGTAATAGAACTTCTGGAGGACATGAGCATTGGTCAAGAAAGGACTTATGCTCCTCAAATAAAATATCGCCCCATTTCAACGCTACTATTTCACTTCGGCGCAAAGCAGTTATTCTAAATACTGGATAACTACTTTGATGTAAATAAAAAAACCTTGTCAGATGTTATTCCCACAAGGTTTGCGTGTAAATCTATCTTTGGTTTGCGTCCATTACGGAGCAACATTCGGTTCGACATCTATCTTTGTTTTGCGCGAAGCCGAATCAATATTTAAAACCCAAATCCTACTTCGCAATCCACTCTTCAGGATTAAGCTTTTCGTTTTCCTTCCAGATTTGAAATTTAAGCACTGTTTTATTGCCATCGTCGTTATCTGTAGCAATTGTGCCAATGGTTTGCTTTACGCTCACTTTATCGCCCGGTTTGACCTGTACGTTAACCAAATTTGAATACACCGTGAGATATTTCCCGTGGCGGATAATTACGGCGGTATTGCCACCAGAAACCATAAAGACCCGGCTCACCTCACCGGCAAAAACCGATCGTGCAATGGAACCCTGAGCGGTAGAAATATCAACCCCATTGTTCCGAACCTGAATATTTTTCAGCACCGTATGTTCATGAACCCCAAAGCGGTCGGTAATAACCCCCCTTTCAACCGGCCATGGAATGCGCCGTTTGTTCTGTTCAAACTGTCCTGAAACGAGTTTTTGCCCCGGGGTCATTTCATAGGTATCTTTCCCGCTTTTCTTGGCTTTTCTAACTTCTTCCTCAATAATACGTTCTATTTCGCGGCTCAACTGGGCTTCAATCCGTTGTTGTTCGCGCAGTTTCTTTTGAAAATCCTTTTGTTGCTGCTGAAGTTTGGTCAGGAATTGTCCTTGTTGTTTTTTCTCCTTGTTTAGCTGGTCGGCTTCCCTCTTTTTGCTTTGAAGAAGGGTTTCCTTTTCAGCACGCTGGCGCTCCAGATTTTTAACTTTTACCTGAACAAGGTCCCGCAGCCATTGAATCAATTCGGCCTGTTTTTTACGGTATTCGGCATATTGCCGTAAATACACCAGCCGCTTGTAGGCCTGGTTAAAGCTACTGGCCGAAAGTAAAAATAGTACCTTGCTGTAATTGGTCTGATTTCTCTGTGCGAATAAAATCATGCCCGCATATTCCTTTTTCAATTCCTCAAGATCGGTATTCAGAGAACTTATCAGCCAGGCATTCTGGTCGATAAAATCGGCCAAAACCCCCACTTCCGAATTAATTCCGGTGATAAGGTTGGTGCGCAATTCAATCTGTTTGTTCAGGATTTTATATTTGTTCAACGTTTGCTTTTCATTCTTTTTGGCTTCGTCCAACAAACGGTTGGTATATTTGATATCCTCGTTTGTTTTCTCCTTTTTTTTGCGCAATTCGTCGAGTGACTGCCCGTATGACGCAACAGAAAGAATTAGCAACAAGACTAATAGGAAGAATTTGCCAGTTTTATTCATCCGAAAATAATGGTATTAATTAATTGAATATTTTAGCGTCCGGATGGAACTCAATGCCAAAAGGATTCCACTTCGAACTATATTTTCATTCTCTTTTTATGCCGCAACCTTTAAAATTAATTCGGCGGCATGTTCGTTTCATGACCGGTTTGGGTAAATTTTTCAGGTACTTTAAAACGAACTTCTTTTTCTTTTTCCATCGAAAAATTACTCAGATTGAGGCTCATTTGCATATTGTTTTCAGGACTAAGAAAATGAAGGAATATGTCGCTGGGATAAAATTGTTTTTCAACATTTACAAAATCAGAAAAATCAACTTTCAAAAACCGCGAGTTTACAGCATCGTCCAACCTGATTTTCCGAAGTTTATAGGTTAGTGGATCGATGTACAAGCTCTGTTTGACCATCGTTCTGTCGGCCAACTTTTTTGAACTTCCTGCTGGATCTATTTCACGTGTTTTCTGATTGGATTTAAGTACTTCCATGTTTTTTACCGATTGCAGCACATACATTCCTGAGTCGATAGAGGTTTCATATTTACGATCATCGTGATCTAATGAAAAAACATTGTTGGAAATGATGGCATTAACAGTCTGGAAATCGAGTTCCATGCCAAGTATTTTACTGAGGTTTCTGTAATCGCCGAGCATATAATTGTTCTCAAGGTAATTAATGAATTTAACACTGTCGGGAGTTAGCCAGAGCCTTGCCACCGGAAAGTTCATTTTAGTGAGCATTACGGTAATCTGTCTATCCTTTTCAGCCTGAATGCTTGCCCTGAACGAAGTTTGTGTTTTACCATTATCAAACAGACAATTTATTCGTTTGACGGATAAATATTTGTAGTCGAATGTATTGTTTTCAATATTCCTGATCAATTTATTCGTGCTAATGGTATTTAGCTTTGAAGTAGTTGCAACACGAACGGTTTTACATGATGAAAACCCAAGTAAAACAAAAAAAACAATCCATAAATATAATTTCCCCTGTTCGGTATTTCTTCTCACTTTATTCTATTTATCAATGTATCGTCCCTGTTTGATTTTTTCACTTAAAAATTCTGAAACTTCGCCTTTATCAAGGGCATTTTTCCATTGCTCCAGAGCCTTTTCTTTTTCGCCGAGCATGAACAGAATATCGCCGTAATGTTCAACAATCACCCCGTTTTTATCGCCTCCGTTTTTCATGGCTGTTCCCATGTAAAATTTGGCCAGTGCATATTCTTTTCGCATGAACAAAACCCAGGCATACGTGTCGAGATAGGTAGGATTTACTGGATTTGCCTTTACTGCTTTTCCACTTAATTGTTCCGCTTTCTCGAGGTTTTCGTTCCGTAGCGAGAGATAATAGGCATAATTGTTCATCGCCAGCCAGTTCTCTGGATCGAGACTGATTACGGCCTCAAATGCCTTGAATGCCTCCTCTACCCTATCCAGTTTATAATTCGCTTCGGCCTTGTACAAATCAAACTGAATTTTCAAGGGTTTATTATCCAGAAGGTACGGTTCCCCTTCTTTCAGTATATCAATTGCCTCTTCATATTTCTCGAGTTGCAAACAGGCCACAGCCTTCAAAGCATATAAAACCGGCTGACTGGGGAACAATTCTATGGCTTGGCCTGCATCGGTATAAATGCTGTTGAAATCGAGCAAATCGTTGCTGATCATGATCATCCGTTCCCAAATCAGATAATTGTCTTTTTGCGTTTCAAGCACTTTACGGAGCTGTTCGCGTGCTTCGGTAAGCTGGCCTTTTCGAATCAGATATTCGGCATAAACGGTATAGGCCCGGTAATCATCGCCGTTTGTTTTCACCAGTATATCCACCAGTTCATTTACCTGATCATCAGTAAAAAATGGGTTTTCCTGATCGGCGGTCATCATCAGGTAATACTGGATCTTGGTTTCAACTTCAATAGATTTGTGCATAAATGCTTTGCGGGCATATTCCCAGGCTTTTTCCTTGTCGTCATTTTGCTGGTAAAATGAGGTCAGCGAAAACAGAACAAAACCATTGTCAGGATCAATTTCCAAAACTTTCAGGTAATTTTTAAGAGCGTTGGCCTCATCCTTTTCCGAAAGGTAATAATCGGCCATCAAACCGTAGTACCTGGTTTCTGTTGGATTAAAACCTATCAGATTCTGCAGCTCGGCCTGTGCCTCTTTTTTCTTTCCGGCAGCCAGATATATCTGATGTTTTTCAACTGAGACCTGATCGGTTATCCCAATTTTCTTCTCTAATTGGTTGTATGCATCAATGGCTTCACTGAACTTTTCAGCCGATGAAAGCAGTGCCGCGTTCATGTAAAGATATTCAAGGTTTTCTGGCTCAAGCGCATGAAGCTGCCGATAAATATCTGCGGCATTTTTGTACTGTGTTCCCTGCTGATAAATCTGGGCAAGCAATATTTTGTACCACTTATTTTCAGGACTCAGGCCAATGGCTTTTTCGAGCAAAAGAGAAGAACTGGTTTGATCGCCACTGCTGCTGTGGATTTTGGCCAGTTCGAACATGGCCGAAGATGAGTTGGGATTGATTTGAAGGCACTTTGAAAACAAGGTAACGGCAGCCTGCTGGTTACCGATCATTTTTTGCTTCAGGCCTTCGATAAAAGTATATTCAAATTCATTTTTATCTTCGTCCAAAATAGCCGGTTCCTGTGCTTCTGTTTTCTCCTGAACGGACGACTTCACTTCTTTTTTTGCTGTTCCGCAAGCGGAAACCAGCATTGAAACAACTGTAATATATGTTATAAACCTGTTTTTCATTCGTTTTATTTTTTCCCGGTATGTCCAAACCCTCCGGCACCACGTTCCGTTTCTTCCAATATCTCAACCTTTTCCCAACCAATGTGTTCATGTTTGGCAATTACCATCTGGCAAATGCGTTCGCCATGCTGGATTACAAATTCTTCGTTCGATAAGTTTATCAGGATAATACCAACTTCACCTCGGTAATCAGCGTCGATCGTTCCGGGCGAATTCAGTACCGTGATCCCTTTTTTTAATGCCAAACCGCTTCGTGGGCGAACCTGCGCTTCGTATGAAACAGGCAATTCGATGAATAAACCTGTTGGTACAAGCACCCTTTCGAGTGGTCTTAACACAATCGGTTCAGCAAGATTGGCGCGAAGATCCATGCCTGCAGAGTGAATCGTACTATATTCAGGTAGCGGATTGTTGGATAGGTTTACAATTTTAACGATCATTTTATTCGGATTCTAGTTCAATAAATCAAAAATTTTTCAAGCCGCTAATATATGGATTTATAACTTGACTGAAACACCAAAACAGGCAATTAACAATATTTAGCAGGATTCAACTACCATGAAATCAGCCATGATTTTATCTGAAATAAACAATCCTTCAGTGCTAATACAAACCGTTCCTGAATTGCATAAAAGATGTCCCGACTGTATATATTTCTTCTTGAGTTTCTGAAAATGAGTAAAATATTTCAACTGAAATGTAGTTTGTACAAATTCTTCGG
This sequence comes from Prolixibacteraceae bacterium, assembly GCA_031421065.1. GTDB lineage: Bacteria > Bacteroidota > Bacteroidia > Bacteroidales > Prolixibacteraceae > Aquipluma. The sequence goes on along the minus strand of JANONW010000160.1, from coordinate 23,875 downwards.
AAATACCCCAGATGGTGCGTAATCCGGTAATGATAAAATCGTTGTAACGGTCTTGTTCGCTCAGAATTTCGGTTTCAGAATATGGCAGACCGTTTTCCAATCCATCCAGATATTTTGAAATTGAGGACATATTCCAGCGGCGGCCAATGAGATCGTAAGAATGTGCGGAGGGGCCGATACCGAGGTATTTTTTAGTTTTCCAATACGACGAATTGTGCTGCGAATAAAGGCCTGGCTTGCAGAAATTAGAAATCTCGTAGTGCTCGAACCCGGCTTCCTTCAGTATTTTAATGAGTATTTCAAACTGCTGAAGGCTTAGCTCATCGGGCAATTCTTTCAGTTGCCCTTTTTTGAGCTGTTCGTAAAAAACGGTTCCTTCGTGGTAGGTTAGGTTGTAGGCCGAAACATGTTGTACGTCCAGTTCAACGGCAATTCGCACGTTTCGTTCCCATTCCTCAATCGTTTGTTTGGGCAAACCGTAAATCAGATCGATGCTGATATTAGAAAAACCAGCCTTTTTTGCCCATTTTACCGACCGTACAGCTTGCATAACACCATGACGGCGGTTCATCATTTTTAAGTCAGATTCGGAAAAAGACTGAACTCCCATGCTGAGCCGGTTAAAACCAATTTGTTTCAAGGCCGAAAGTATTGCCTGAGAGAGATCGTCGGGGTTTGCTTCTAGTGTAATTTCGGCATTTTCAGTAACCTGATAATGTTCTTTGATCGTGTTTAAAAGGTCTTTCAACTCATCAATCAACAAAACCGAAGGAGTTCCACCACCAAAATAGATGGTATTTATTTCTTCTGACACCAACTCCGGTGCCCTGATTTGCAGCTCCTTTTTAAAACCTTCCAGCAACCTGGCTTTCTGGCTTAAATCGGTCGATTTAAAGAAATCGCAATAATGACAACGTTTTCTGCAAAAAGGGATATGAATATAGATTCCGGCCATTATAGGATTAACGATTAACGATTTTTTGATTAACGATTACAATATGAAAACCAAATAGGTAATCATTAATCGCTGATTGCTAACCTGCAATCTAAAGCCTGATAAGGTCTTCCAATCCGTCCATGTCGTTCACAATTTGTTCGATGGAAGTATCTTTGTAAAATTGAAACAATTGAGCGCGAATCGGATCAAAACGGCCATGAACGGGGCACGGTTTTTCGTTCTCTGCATGTATGGAGCAAGCCTGCATACCAATCAGGCAATTTTTAAAAAAATCTTCGCCATCAACAATCCGGACAATGTCGTAGAGTGAGATTTCACTGGTTTTTCTTGCAAGCCCAAAACCACCGTTGGGGCCCTTGGTTGAAACCAATACCTTTTGCTTGACCATATTTTGTAATATTTTCCCCAAAAAAGGTGTTGGGATTAACAAATCGGCAGAAATCTTCTTAATACCAATTTTGACTCCGTTTTCAGAATATTTGCCCAGATAAATGAGCGCTCTTACAGCATATTTACATGTATTTGATAGCATCTATTTATTTTTTATTGATCCATTGTTTACTAAACGACTGATCGGCCAATTTTGGAAGTTGTTTTTTTTCACCCAAGGCATTAACTCCTAACCGGGCAAAAGTATTTTTTGTTTTTCCGCTTAACAAATCCAATCTGCTTCGTTTTGAAAAAGCAAATTCGTATGCCTTCATTCCCTGGTTCCACAAAAATCCTCCCGCCCCTGCCCTCACAGCATCGCGCCGGTTAATAAGCAACATGTGGTGAAGCGGAATTTTTACCGGACAAACTTCGGTGCATTTCCCACACACAGAACAGGCCGAACTCAGGTGATTGTATTCCTTTAACCCTTTGAAAAAAGGCGTGATTACCGAACCAATAGGCCCGCTGTAAGTGGCATCGTAGGTATATCCGCCAACATTTTTATAAATCGGGCAGGCGTTCAGGCAGGCTCCGCAGCGAATGCATTTCAAAGCTTCATACTGATCATCATTTTCGAACAATGCAGTTCGCTTGTTGTCCAAAAGAATCACGATCATTTTTTCAGGACCATCTGTTTCATTTACGTTTTTTGGGCCGGTGATCAATGAATTATAAACTGAAATTTGCTGACCGGTTCCGTGCGCAGCAAGTATCGGCCACATCAAACCCAGGTCTTTCATGCGTGGAATAACTTTTTCAATTCCGGCAATCACAATGTGGATTTTAGGAAACGAGACCGTCATCAATGCATTTCCTTCATTTTCGGTTAAACAAATTCCACCGACATCGGCTACCAGAAAATTGGCGCCCGTAATTCCCACATCTGCCAAAGTAAATTTTTCACGCAATTTTTTCCTGACAAAATCCGTCAGGTATTCGGGTGTACTAGCTTCTGGGGTATTAAATTTTTCAGTAAAAAGCTCAGCAATATCCTGACGCGATTTGTGCATACATGGAGTTACAATGTGATATGGTTTTTCACCGGCGAGCTGCACAATATATTCACCCAAATCAGTTTCAAGCGACTCAACGCCAATTTCTTCCAGATGCTCGTTCAATTCAATTTCCTCGGTCGTCATCGACTTGCTTTTGACCACCGTTTTTGAATTGTTCTCAATCAGTATTTTTTTTATCGCTTCAATGGCTTCACCTTCATCTTCTGCCCAAATCACCGATGCCCCATTGGCAGTGATATTTTTTTCAAACTCGAGTAAATAGTCATGCAAATTATTAATAGCCAGGGATTTTATGTACGAAGCACGTGTTTTGGCCAAACCAAGATTCGAATAACGCTTCATACCACGATCAACAGCAGCATCGTATTTCGAAATGTTAAATTTGATTGTTTTCCGATGTTTCAGATCGAATGCAACCTCTTCAGACTTTTGTAGGAATATTTCCTTTTGCTTTGACATTTTTAACAGGGTATCTTGTTGATCCTATTGATATGGCGGCCACCTTCAAAACCAGTAGCCAAGAATATCCTCACAATTTCAATGGCTTGTTCATCAGTAATAAATCGGGCCGGAAGCGCACAAATATTGGCATCGTTGTGCAATCGTGCCAACATGGCAATTTCGGGCATCCAGCAAATTGCCGAGCGTATTCCCTGATGTTTATTGGCCGTCATATTTATGCCATTTCCGCTGCCACATAATGTAATTCCAAAATCAAAATCTCCATTACTTACCACCGTAGCCAAAGGATGAGCATAATCAGGATAATCGCTGCTTTCAGGAGAAAATGCACCAAAATCTTTGAATTCAATTCCCTGTTCCTGAAGGTATTTCATCACAGTTTGTTTTCTTTCAAATCCGGCATGATCGCTTGCAATACCAATTTTCATTTTATATTTTGATTTGATGAATAATTTTCAAAAATAATACTAAAAAGTATTTTATTGGACTATCGTTTAATAAAACTTTGTATCTCATTTTTTTCAGCGAAAAATACTACCACTAAAAATACAGCAAACAAGCTGATATTAAGTCCGTATTTCAATATTTCTATAACTGTCATTAGCACAAAGCAAATCAGTACTGCATAAGCTGAACCCATGTAACCCATAATTGGAATGAGCCAAATATATACAAACCAATTATTTTTGCATGCTTCTAATTTATTGTTATTTGCATATTGACTTTTAATTTATTTTATCTTTGAACCCTCATATATTCTTAAAATTTAAATAAATGAATTTCAGGCTATTTGCTGTGTTTATCGTAATAACTTTATTTATCAGCTCTTTTTCATGTTCAAGTAAATCGAACCGATCGAGAAAACCAGCAGTCCATATAAAAATAGAATCCATCAATAAAAAAATTGTTTTTGGCGATGATATTAATATTGGCATTTCGGTAAAAGTAAAAGACGGTGACTTGAAAGAAACCAAAATTTATATAGATTCGGTTTTGGTCACTTCAAATACAGAAACTGAATTTACTTATTCTCTGAAAAAATTTAAAAGCATTGGAAAGCATACACTGAAAGCTGTTTCAATAAAAGCTGATGGGGCAGAAGGTATCTATTTTAAAACTTTTGAGGTTTTGTCCGATGTTGTGCCCGAAAAATTTGTTTATGAAATAGTTCAGTCGTTTCCGCACAATGAGACATTTTTTACCCAGGGATTGGAAATACACAATGGTTATTTATATGAAAGCACCGGTGAAAATGGTAAATCAGCCATTTATAAAGTCAATATGAAAACCGGTAAAGTACTTCAATCGGTAAAACTTGATGATCGTTTTTTTGGAGAAGGAATCACAATATTTAACAACCGAATATTCCAGCTCACATATAAAACCAAAATAGGTTTTGTTTACGAACTGGAAACAATGGCATTGGTAGATAGTTTTCATTATGCTTCTGCCGAAGGCTGGGGACTGACCAACGATGGAAAACATCTCATCATGAGCGATGGTACCAATATATTAACTTATCTTGATCCTGTAAGTTATAAACCAGTTAAGAAAATTCAGGTTTACAACGACAAAAATCCGGTTTTATACCTGAACGAACTTGAATATTCGGATGGGTACATTTATGCAAATGTTTGGGCTACCAATATGATTGTAAAAATTGATCCGGAAACAGGGAAGGTAGTTTCAAAAATAGACATGGATGGCATACTTACCATGATTTCGAATCCAAATAAACAAGTGGATGTTTTAAATGGAATAGCTATTGATCCGGTAACAAAAAAGATGTATGTAACCGGAAAATTTTACCCTTTATTGTTTGAAATTAAACCAGTTAAAAAAGGGTAGGGGTATCGCCGTACTGAATTCTCCCCAAATGTTTATAAGCTAGGTCAGTAACTTCCCTTCCGCGTGGGGTCCGTTTTAAAAAGCCTTCCATAATAAGGAACGGTTCATACACTTCTTCAATGGTTTCGGTATCTTCGCCAACTGCGGTAGCTATGGTAGATAAACCTACTGGTCCGCCCTTAAATTTATCTATGATAGTTATCAATATTTTATTGTCCATTTCATCCAGACCATATTTGTCTATGTTCAGCGCATCCAAAGCGTACAAAGTAATAGCTATATCAATTTCACCATTGCCTTTTACCTGTGCAAAATCTCTTACACGGCGCAATAATGCATTTACAATTCGTGGCGTTCCGCGGCTCCGTGATGCAATTGCAATAGCAGCCTTATCTTCCATCTTTACGTTCAATATAAAAGCAGACCTTTTTACAATTTTGGTAAGTATATCAACATCGTAGTATTCCAGATGCGATTTGATGCCAAAACGGGCCCGCAGAGGACTTGTTAATAATCCTGACCTTGTAGTTGCACCAATTAAAGTAAAAGGGTTTAATTCGATCTGTATGGACCGCGCACTGGGACCTTTGTCAATCATGATGTCTATCTTATAGTCTTCCATCGCAGAATACAAATATTCTTCAACAATCGGGCTTAACCGATGAATTTCATCAATAAACAAAACAGAATTTTTCTCCAGATTAGTTAACAGGCCAGCCAAATCTCCTGGTTTATCCAAAACCGGGCCGGATGTTAATTTAAGGGAAACACCCAATTCGTTGGCAATAATATTTGAAAGTGTGGTTTTTCCAAGTCCCGGAGGGCCGTGCAGTAAAACATGGTCCAAAGCCTCGCCGCGCATTTTTGCAGCTTTTACAAATATTTTGAGATTTTCAACAATTTTGCCCTGACCGCTAAAATCATCAAATTCGAGCGGCCTTAATTGTTTATCAATATCTTTTTCATTATCCGGAATTGATTCTTCCCTGAAATCGAAATGTTCGTTCATTCGTAGCTTTTAATCAGGCCAAATGTAAACAAATAAAGCTTGAGGTTGAAAATTCAATAATGATAAAATCAGCCGGTTATTTCCAGTTTACTGAATATCAATTTTAGTTTTATTTATACATTATTATAATTATTTTTTAAATATAAATATAAAGAATGAATATGAATATGAATATGTACTGTTAGTTCCTTTGATATCTTTTTATTGATACACTTGCATTTTTAAAAACCGTGTTTTTATATTCTTTTTTTAACGCGTTATTAACAACTTAAAGCTTTAAAAATAAATTTGATAGCTTTAATAATAACATCTGTTGATACATTTTTTTTTTAATAAATACATGTTTCAATATTACTACATTTTTGTTGATTCATTATACAATTAGTATTTATTAATTTTTCTTGTCTTTTCCAAAAAAATATATAATACAAATATCAATCTATATCTTTGTAATTAGTTTTTAATATTTTACCTGAACTTATAAACATGGAATTGAATTTATTGTTTATAAGTTAATATTTTAATTGGTTATAAATGAATGGCTTGTAATGATGGATAAAAACTATAAACAGTTTATTGATAAGATAAATTACTATATTCGGAAGTTTTACCTCTATCAGTTGATAAGGGGTATAATGCTTTTTATCTTGCTGCTGATTGTTTATTGGGGCAGTATAGCCCTTCTTGAATATTTAAGTTATTTTGAACCAAAGATTAAATTAAGCATTGCAGTTTTCACTATTTTGCTCACTCTATTTGTTTTTATATATTTCATAGTAAAACCATTTATTAAATTATTAGGGCTTGGTAAAATACTTACATTTTACGATGTTTCAACACATTTAAGTAAAAAGTACCCTGAAATTAAGGATCGGTTAATCAATATCATAGAACTCTCAAATGAAACACATTATAATTATTCAGATGACTTAATAAAAGCAAGTATAGATCAAAAAATTAATGAGTTAAAGGTATTTTCATTTTCTGGTTCCATACAACTTAAGGATTTGAAGTTTGTTTTTATTTTATTTTTGAGCGTTATTCTGTTTTTCTCTGTGTGGTTTATTAGTTTTCCTGAATTATTTAAGGAAAGCTCTGTTAGGTTGATAAGGATTCAGCAAAATTTTGAAAAACCTGCACCCTTTACTTTTATGCTCGAAAATTCCGATTTGGAAGTGATTATGGGTGAATCTATTGATTTACAATTGCTTTGTAAGGGTAAAGAAATCCCTGCGATGGTGTATATAAACATCGGTGTAAATAACTTTTTAATGACAAAGGAAAACGATAGATTTAAATATACCATAGAAAATATCAATAGTTCATTTTCAATATATTTTACTGATAAAAAGTACATTTCGGAAGGGTATAAAATTTCAGTAATTAGTAAACCTTTTGTTTCGGAATTTACGGTTGATATACAATCACCGGGTTACACCGGGTTACAAACTGAAACACTTCAAAATATTGGTGATTTGAAAATTGCTTCAGGATCGACAGTAGTTTGGAAATTTAAAACTGTGGATACCGACAGTTTGGAAATAATATTGAGCGACAGTTCAAAAATTTCAGCAATAAAGGATGAAAATGTATTTGAAGTTAAGAATACATTTTTAAGCAATGTGGAATACCGCATTTCAATTAAAAATTCGAGATTAAAGGATGAAAACAGCCTTGTGTATAAAGTACAGGTTATTCCCGACTTGTTTCCTGAAATAAAGGTAGTTCAGGTGCGCGATACTATTGATTTCAGACGATTTCATTTTAAAGGGAATATAATTGATGACTACGGATTTCAGCAACTGGCCTTTGTATTTTATGTTGAGGAAAAGGACAGTTTAATAAGTATTCCGGTCACACCATATTTTTTAAATCAGGAATTTTTTTATTCATTTGATTTTGAATCGGTTAAAAGTTTGGGTAAATATTTTAAATATTATTTTTCTGTTTCCGATAATGATTATACTAACCATTTCAAACGCACAATCAGCGAAACTTTTACTTTTAGTTTTCCTGATTATAAGGAAATACTTGACAAAGAAAATTATGAAATGAATTCGATTGATCAGCTATTGAAAAAGAGTTCGAAGCTAACACAGGAAATTCAGCAGGAATTAGAAAACTTTAAAATGAAGCAAATTAACTCGAACATGTCAGATTGGGAGAAATTACAGACAGTTAAAAATATTGAGAACAAGAAGAATGAACTGGAAAATGTGTTGGAACAGATTGCCAAACAAAATAATGATGCCAATAATTTTTTGAATTCATTTTCGGAAGACAAACAAGAAATAATAAAAAAGCAGCAACAGATAGATGAACTCTTAAACGAAGTTTTTAGTGATGAACTGAAAAAGCTATTTGAGGAATTTAATGAACTGGCAAAACAATTTGATCCGAAAAAGTTTGATCAGTTATCAAAGGAGATGAATACTGGCTTGGATGACCTTTCAAAACAATTGGATAAAAATATGCAGTTGCTTAAAAAATTAAAAGTAGAACAAAAGGTTGAAAGGGTTTTGGATGAGTTGAAAAAGTTGGTGGTTTCAGAAAAAAAAATTCAGGAAGAAATAAAAGACAAGGATAATTTAAGTGAATCCGGTGAATCAGAAAAGAAAAATTTGAATCACTTAGACGAAATTGAACAGGATTACAAGGATGCACTTGATTTTAATAAAACCCTGGAAAAACCGATGAATTTGTTTGACCTCAACAATGAATTCAAAGATATTAATGAAAACTATCAGGAAATATTGAAGGAGGTTGAAAAGAAAAACCGGAACAAGGCTTCTGATAGGATAAGGGAGAATGTAAAAAGTTTGGAAGAGTTGGCTTTTTCAATCGATCAAATATTGAAGGGCAACAAGAAGAAAGAGAACGAAGTAAATATTGAGGATATAAAACAAATTCTTGATAATTTGATTTTAGTTTCTTTTGACCAGGAGGGACTGTTGAACACGCTGGCAAAAATTGATTATAATAATCCGATTATAAAAGAACTGAAAGTAAAGCAAAAGAACATGCAGCGTCAGGTCGAATTTGTTAAAGATTCGCTTTATGCATTGTCTAAACGTACTCCTGAAATTAGCTCGGTCATCAATAAGGAATTACTGTCATTGGAAAACAACGTTGGTTATTCATTCGATAATTTAGAATCAGGAAATATTGGAGGTTCGAGAATGTACCAGCAATATGGAATTACAGCTGCCAATAATTTGGCTTTATTCTTAAGTGAAGCGCTTGATAATATTAAGAAACAGGAAGAAGCTGCCGGTAGTGGTGATGGAGATTGTGAAAAACCAGGAGGTAAAGGATCGAAACCCAGTATGGGTATGCTCAAAGAGAGTCAAAATTCTATTAAAGAGCAATTGCAGCAAATGATTGATCAGATGAAAAGTGGCGATATGGGAAAGTTAGGTAAAAGTATTGGCCGAACCATTGCACAACAGGAGATTATGCAACAATTGATCCGTGATATGCTCAACGGTTCATCGGTTGGAAAAGAAGCAAAAGGCCAACTTCAGGCAATTGATCAGTTATTGGAACAATCGAGAAAAGATTTAATTAACCGTAACATTAGCAACGAGTTGATAAATCGTCAAAACCTTATTTTATCAAAATTACTGGAAGCAGAAAAATCTGAAATTGAACGTGATTTTGAGGATGAACGTGAATCGAAAACAGCAATTGATATAAATAAAGCTAACCCTGAAGGTTATTTTAAGTTTAATAACAAAACCAAAAATGAGGATGAACTGTTAAAAAGGAGCAACTATCAGTTGCGTAATTTTTACGACCAGAAGTACAACAACTTTTTGAACCAGATTAAAAATTAATTATAGAGTTGAATGAGTATTCATTATTGTAACGAAGACGTTTCTTCTCCAAAGTTGCAGAAACGAAAAATTTCCAACTGGATTAAGGAAACTATTAATTCGGAAGGAAAAGTACCGGGAGATATTTCTTTTATTTTCTGTTCTGATAATTATTTATTGGAAGTTAACAAGCAATATTTGAATCACGATTATTTTACCGATATTATCACTTTTGATTACGTTGAAAATGATATTATTTCAGGTGACATATTTATAAGTTGTGATATGGTAGAAGTTAATGCATTGGAGTTTAAAACAGGTTTTGAAAATGAATTATCACGAATTCTTATTCATGGAGTTCTGCATTTAATGGGATATAAAGATAAAAGTGAAAAAGACAAACTATTGATGACACAAAAGGAAGATTTTTACCTTAAAAGTCTATCAAATGGTTGATTAATAAATAAATACACAGAGATGTTACCGTTTTACGATGTTATTGTAGTTGGGGGGGGGCATGCAGGGTGTGAAGCTGCTGTTGCTGCTGCTAATTTAGGTTCAAAAACATTGTTGATTACAATGGACATGACGAAATATGCGCAGATGTCGTGCAATCCTGCAATGGGTGGTATAGCAAAAGGTCAGATAATTCGTGAAATCGACGCTTTGGGTGGTTTCTCTGGAATTGTTACCGACAAGTCAAGTATTCAGTTCCGGATGTTAAATCAATCAAAAGGGCCTGCCATGTGGAGTCCACGTTCGCAATGTGACCGGGTTCGTTTTACTGAATTGTGGCGGCATGTGTTGGAGAAAACAGAAAATCTGGATTTGTGGCAGGACGCTGTTACTTCATTGCATATAAAGGATAATATTGTTACTGGTGTAAAAACAAAGATAGGAGTTGATTTTTATTCGAAGTCTGTTGTTTTAACCAATGGAACTTTTTTGAATGGTTTAATGCACATTGGAAAAGCTCAAATGGAAGGCGGAAGGATAGGAGAGAGTGCATCTTATCATATTTCAGAACAACTATTAAATGTTGGTTTCAAAACAGGAAGATTAAAAACCGGCACACCAGTTAGGATTGATGGAAGATCTGTTGATTTTTCGAAACTTCAGGAACAGGGCGGTGATGATGTTATTCATAATTTTTCATTTTTACCTGAAATAAAATCCGACTTAAAACAGAAAAGTTGCTGGGTTACATATACCAATGAAGAAGTTCACAAAATTTTAGAAGAAGGATTTGCCGATTCTCCAATGTATAATGGAACAATTATTGGAACAGGCCCTCGTTACTGTCCAAGTATCGAAGCAAAAATTGTAACTTTTGCCGAACGAACTTCCCATCAACTTTTTTTGGAACCTGAAGGGGAAGATACAATAGAATATTACCTGAATGGTTTTTCGTCCTCATTACCTTGGGATGTTCAATTACGCGCTTTGAAAAAAGTTCCGGGTTTGGAGGATGTTCGCATTTTTCGTCCCGGATATGCCATTGAATATGATTATTTTGATCCTACCCAATTGCTTCATTCACTCGAAACGAAGCTTGTCAAAAACTTATTTTTTGCGGGACAGATTAACGGAACTACCGGTTATGAGGAAGCAGCAGCACAAGGGTTGGTTGCCGGTATAAATGCCCATCAAAAGGTTTACGGACTTGAGCCGTTTATTCTGAAACGCGATGATGCCTATATTGGTGTTTTAGTGGATGATTTAGTTACTAAAGGTGTGGACGAACCTTACCGGATGTTTACTTCAAGAGCTGAATACCGCATTTTATTACGGCAGGATAATGCTGATTTCAGGCTAACTCCACGAGCTTATGAATTGGGTTTGGCTAAAAAGGAACGGTTTGATTTGTATCTGGAAAAGAAAGATGCTGTCGATAAAATCATTGAATTCGTATCGGGTTTTTCAATAAAGCCACAATATATTGATCCTATTTTAGAGGCTAAAGGTTCTTCTGCTTTGAAGCAGGGAGTTAAATTAATTGATATTATTCTTCGACCACAAATTTCAATATTTGATTTGAGTGAGGATATTGCACCGTTTAAATCATTCCTAAAGTTTTTACCAAAGGAGCGATTTATAGAAATTTTGGAATCAGCCGAGATAACTATTAAATATGCTGGCTATATTGATCGTGAAAAATTGGTGGCAGATAAATACCGTAGACTGGAAAATATTACCATTACAGGAAGGTTTGATTATATCAGTATGTTGACAATTAGTACTGAGGCAAGACAAAAATTAACCGAAATTCAGCCTGAAACTATTGGTCAGGCCAGTCGTATTTCAGGTGTCAGTCCATCGGATATTAATGTTTTACTTGTACTCTTAGGTCGTTAATGTTCCACGTGGAACTTTTAAAATTGAAAAATGGAGCTTAAAAATTTTGTTCGTGTGATTGAAAATTATCCTCTTGAAGGTATAAGTTTTAAAGATATTACCACTTTATTGAAAGAGCCTGTTGCGTTTAAACAGGTCGTTGATGAAATATCGGATCATTTTAAAGACAAGGGAATTACTAAAATTGTTTCACTTGAATCACGTGGATTTATAGTTGGGGGAGCGGTTGCGTATTGTATCAATGCAGGATTTGTGCCCATTCGGAAAAGGGGGAAATTACCAGCTGCCGTTCTTAGCGAATCTTATGAGCTGGAGTATGGAGTTGATTCGATCGAGATGCATGTTGATGCTTTGACAGAAGATGATATTGTTTTAATACATGATGATTTGTTGGCAACGGGTGGAACTGCCCTTGCGGCACTCAATTTAGTAAAGCAGATGAATGTAAAAAAAATCTATTTTTCGTTTATCATTGACCTCACTTTTATTGAAACTGACAAGAAAATAGAATTGGCCAATTACGAAACCCATTCTGTTATTGAGTATTAATTTACTTTCCAAATAAATGCTTTTCTGATGGTGTTGAAAAATGCTGAATATCTTAAATCGTTGGTTACGGTACTTCCTGATCAGCCTGGAATATATCAGTATTTTGATCAAAGTGGAAAGATTATTTATGTCGGAAAAGCAAAAAATTTAAAGAAAAGGGTTACTTCCTACTTTTCAAAAAATCACCAGAATCGGAAAACAGAACTTCTTGTCAGGAGTATTTCAGACATCAAACACATGGTGGTCGAAACCGAACAGGATGCTTTGTTGCTCGAAAATAATCTGATCAAAAAATATCAGCCCCGATATAATATCCGGCTAAAGGACGACAAAACTTACCCATGGATTGTCATCAAAAATGAACGGTTCCCAAGAGTATTTCAAACCCGAAATGTGATAAGGGACGGGCCAACCTATTTCGGTCCCTACACATCAATTTTTACTGTCCGAATGTTGCTTGAGTTTTTCCGTAAAACGTACAAACTTCGGAATTGTAAATTGAATCTTTCTGAGGAGAATATCCGTCTTGGAAAGTTTAAAGTCTGTCTGGAATATCACATCGGAAATTGCATGGGCCCATGTGTTGGTAAATTCGAACATGATCAATACATGAAAAGTATCGATCAAATTAAGGAGATATTAAAGGGAAATATTTCTGGTGTGATCAAATATCTAAAGGATTTGATGCGGCAATTTTCCTCAGAATACAAGTTTGAAGAAGCTGCTTTAATAAAAGATAAGCTTGAATTGCTGGAAAAATTTCAGTCCAAATCTACTGTGGTAAGCAATTCAATAAGCGATGTCGATGTTTTTACAATTGATCAGGACGAAGATTTTGCGTACATAAATTACCTGAAAATTATTAAGGGAGCGATCATGCAAACCTATACTTTGGAAATTAAGAAGGTTTTGGATGAATCGCCCAATGAACTACTTGAGCTCGCAATTGTGGATATCCGGCAGAAAATATCCGGCAATGCAAAGGAAATTCTCGTACCTTTTAAGTTGGAATTTGAATTGGAAGGAGTGAAATTTATAGTTCCGAAACAAGGCGATAAGAAAAAATTGCTTGACTTATCTGAACGAAATGCAAAATATTACCGGATAGAAAAGCAAAAGCACATGTCGGTGCCAAAGACCGAAAAGAATGCTGCCCGCATTTTGGAAACAATGCAAAAGGATCTTCAGTTAAGATCTCAACCGATCCATATCGAGTGTTTTGACAATAGTAATTTACAGGGAACAAATCCGGTGGCTTCTTGTGTTGTTTTCAGAAATTCACGACCTTCGAAAAAGGATTATCGCCACTATAATGTGAAAACAGTGGAAGGTCCAAACGATTTTGCTTCGATGGAAGAGATTGTTTTCAGAAGATACCGACGTTTAATTGATGAAGAAAAATCATTGCCTCAATTAATTGTTGTTGACGGAGGAAAAGGTCAACTTGGGGCTGCTTTAAATGCGCTCGAAAAATTGGATCTTCGTGGTAAGATTTCAATAATTGGAATTGCCAAAAGATTGGAAGAAATTTATTTCCCGGGCGATTCGGTCCCATTGTATCTTGATAAAAATTCAGAGACACTTAAAATTATTCAGCAGTTGCGCGACGAAGCACATCGATTTGGAATTACATTTCACCGCAACAAAAGATCGGGCGAACTTATTAAATCGGAACTTGAAAATATTTCAGGAATTGGAGAGAAGACGATAACCTCGGTTTTAAAACGTTTTAAGAGTGTCGAGAATCTAAAGAAACAAGGCTATCGTATAGTTGCCGATGAAATAGGCGATTCTAAAGCACGTATTATCTTCGATTTTTATAAGCTAAGCTATTGAAACAAAAATGCTTAAACAGGTTAAGTTTAAGCATTTTCTAGATCTGTTTTTTGAATGAACTAGATCAATTTCTATATTTATCCTCAGTATTGAGCAACCCGAGGTAGGTATCATACCTGCTTTCCGCAATTTGTCCATCGGCCACTGCTTTTTTTACGGCACACTCAGGTTCGTGTGCGTGTGTGCAATTATAGTACTGGCAATTATTTAAAAGTTGGAACATTTCAGGAAAATAATGCGAGATTTCTTCTTTTCCCATTTCCAGCAAACCAAAACCTTTTATGCCCGGCGTATCAATAATATATCCGCCAAAGTCGAGGTCAATCATTTCTGAATAGGTGGTGGTGTGTTTTCCTGAATGATGCGAATCTGAAATGATGCCAGTTTTCAACATTGTTCCGGGCTGAATGGAATTAATGATGGTTGACTTACCGACCCCTGAATGTCCGGATAATACATTGGTTTTATTTTGCATCATCATTTTTAGTTCCTCCATACCAATGTCCTTTTTTGCTGAAATTTTTAAACACTGGTAACCCACCGCTTCATAAACATCAATCAGAAAATTCATCAAAGAAGTTTGTGCTCCATTGTATAGATCAATTTTATTGAAAATTATCCGGCAGGGAATACGATAAGCTTCGGCTGAAACCAGGAAACGATCGATAAAGGTAGTAGTTGTAACCGGATGTTTTATAGTCACTATCAGGAATGCCTGATCGATGTTGGCTGCAATAATATGCGATTCCTTTGAAAGGTTGGGCGATTTGCGGATAATGTAATTTTTTCTTTCAATTATGTTTGTTATAAGTCCGATAACTGTTCCTTCTGGATTGTTATCTTCCTTTTGCTCAGTTATTTCTACCTGGTCTCCAACAGCTATAGGGTTTGTGCTGCGGATTCCTTTTATCCTGAAATTTCCTTTTATCCTACATTCTATTGAATTCCCATCATCGGTTTTTACAGTGTGCCAACTTCCGGTCGATTTTATTACAATACCTTTTTTCAATGCTTATTTCCGCTTTAGATTAATTACTACTACTTTAGCAACTCTTTAAATATGAACCAAAAGTAACAAAAATTGTGAAAAGGATTTTAAGCTACAATGTGAATGGGATTCGCTCGGCTGTTAGCAAGGGGTTGCTCAACTGGCTACCGGAAGTTAATGCGGATGTTGTTTGTATTCAGGAAACCAAAGCGCAACCGGGACAGATGCATGAAGCTGATTTTTCGGCTTTGGGTTACCATTGTTATGCTCATTCTGCCGAAAAAAAGGGTTACAGTGGTGTCGCCATCTTTTGCAAGCAAATTCCTGATCATGTTGAATATGGAATGGATCATTCAAGATACGACATGGAGGGCAGGGTGATAAGGGCTGATTTTGGCGAACTTTCGGTTATAAACGTGTATTTCCTTCCGGAACAACCGGAGAACTGCGACAGGCCGTTAAAATGGATTTTCTGGCTGATTTTCATTCCTACCTGAATGAGTTGAGGAAAGTCAGAAAGAATCTGGTGATTTCAGGAGATTATAACATTTGTCGCTTGTGGATCGACATTCATAATCCTGCCCAACAGCAACATACATCCGGATTTTTACCTGAGGAACGTGAGTGGTTTGCCAAATTTGTTCAGGATGGTTATGTTGACAGTTTCAGGAAAATAAATTCTGAACCAAATCAGTATTCGTGGTGGAGTTATCGTGCCGGATCGCGTGCGAATAACAAAGGTTGGCGGATCGATTACCATATCGTTACTAGCGAGATTGGGGATAAAATATTGGATGCGAGGATTTTACCAACGGCTGTTCATTCAGATCATTGTCCGGTTTTGGTTGATATTGATTTTTAGACAACAAATCAGGCTAACAAATACGATAAAACGTCTCAACCTGAAATAAGAATAGCAAATGCGACTGATTTTATTCAGTTATCCCTGGGAAAGAGATTTTCATTCAATTAAGTAAGAAGGTTGTGTATAAATGATGCTTTTACATACTCACCCCAGGTGCGCTTCGCTTACCCAGCCCCTCTCTTTTTAAAAGAGAGGGGGGAAGTCCGCCTGAGGACTTCGGGGTGAGTTGATAAACATTTTCCCCATAGGAATTTAGTACTACACCCACCTTGTAAATCAGTCATGAATTTGAAAAATATCTATCAATAACAACGCCATGGGCGTTCAGATCAAAAAGGCATTGAAGAGTGGGCTGACCGCACAAGTGACCGAACTGGACCTCGATTGCGACGACCGGTTCGCTGAAGTAAAGCGAAACTTGAGCACCAACCTGCAAGGCCGCAACCCTGAAAAGAAAGCCGCCGCCGAGGCGCTGAAAATCTTTCTCAACCCTGGGACATCGACACAAAGCCCTTAAACACGCAGACAAGCCTTTTGAAGGAGATGTTTGGCAAGTTCAATGCCAGTGAAATGTTGAAATCACACGCTGCAACCATTGGCATTACCGAAATGATGGCCGGGCTCGAAACCGCCAACATTGCGTTAAGCACACTGTACCAAACGCGCAACGAGCAGGTTGCTGCCGTTGAAGGCCCTTCGGCCAGTAGCCTAAAATAGGCAACGGCCAAAAGCTACGAACAATTCTGCACTGCCGTGGAGCAAGCGGTCAATTACACTCCATCAGATAGTCTCAGTGCCCTGTTTAACCAAATGGACGAACTACGTAAAACCTACGCACGTTTGGTCCACAAAAAAGACAAGGAAGAAGAAGCAAGCCCGGTTTAAGCCGAATAAAACTGCAAACCGAGCTATTTTAACCATTCCCGGCAGGGGTTTAATACCGGGAATGGTTAAGTTTTGATCATGTTGAGATCGTACCTGAAGATCGAACAAGGCACACTGAACCTGCTTTAATAAAGCAAGAAAATGTTCACATAGCTGAGTTAATCAGCGAAATTCGGCCCCGGGTACCCGGGGGCCGAACATAAGGATTTAGATCCTGAATTCGCCGACAGAATTGTTTTTAAGGGAAGTTTAAGTAAATACTTGATTTTAGAAGTTCCATACCAGGAAAGCAATTAGAGCATCGATGGTTATACCCTTACCCCAAAGCTGCGAAAAGCAATATCAGCCTACCCAACAGGCTGCGTATCGACATGAATGATTCCAAAGGATTAAATAAATATGCTCAATAAAAATAAAAGCTCAGGAAAGTACTATATATTTGGTGATAGTTACTAGTTGGCAACAAGTGTAAAAAAGACAGACGAACAGACAGATACGATAACGATAAAATTGAAATAAAAAAGGATTTAGCTCTTTGATAGGTTGGTGCAAATTGGATGAATTTAATGAAACTGTTAAAACCACCTCCTTTGGTGGTGGTCATGTATTTTGTTTTTTTTCTTCCCCCCGCAAAAAAGAAGAAGGAAGCCCCACCCACATTGCAGCACATTTGCAAGCCCACACGAGCCAACGCTCAAACCAAAGGCTTGCAAAAGAGCTGCAATTTTGCCGACACACCCGTGCTAATTTGTTACATTTGAACTTTTAATAAAGATAGATTTGAAAAACGAAAAACTGACAAGGAAAGAAATCATTGACAACCGCTTAAAACGAGCGGATTGGAATGTTACTGACCGGACACAGGTAATTGAAGAATTTGATATTCACTTGACAGTTGTTGAAGAACCGACAACTCCATACGCCGGACATCAATACAGCGACTATGTTTTATTGGGCAAGGATGGTAAACCACTTGCAGTAGTTGAAGCGAAGAAAACTTCAGTTGACGCTGCTCTTGGAAGAGAACAAGCAAAACAATATTGCTACAATATTAAATCAACACAAGGCGGAGAACTCCCCTTTTGTTTTTATACAAACGGACACGACATTTATTTTTGGGACTTAGACAATTACCCACCAAAAAAGGTTTACGGTTTCCCTACTCGTGACGACCTTGAACGCTATGCCTATATACGCAGAGCAAGAAAGACCTTAGCTGGTGAACTCATTAATACAAAAATTGCTGGACGAAATTATCAGATTGCTTCAATTCGTGCTGTAATGGAAGCTGTTGAAAAACGGAAGCGTAAATTTTTGTTGGTAATGGCAACAGGAACAGGCAAAACACGTGTTTGCATTGCATTAGTGGATGCTTTCATGAGAGCAGGTTGGGCTGAAAGAGTTTTATTTCTTGTTGATAGAATTGCCTTGCAAATTCAAACTCTTGATGCTTTTAAAGAGTATTTGCCCAACGAACCACGCTGGCCAAAACAGGGAGAAAAAGAAATTGCTTCCGATAGAAGGATTTATGTTTCTACTTATCCGACTATGTTGAATGTAATCCGTAATGAGGAAAAATCATTAAGTCCGCATTTCTTTGACTTGATTGTGGTGGACGAAAGCCACCGAAGCATTTACAATACTTATCAGGAAATTCTTGATTATTTCAACACCATTACACTTGGCTTAACAGCCACACCAACGGATGTAATTGACCACAATACTTTTAATTTATTTGAGTGCGAAGATGGTGTTCCAACTTTTGCCTATTCATACGATGAAGCAGTAAATCACATTCCACCTTATTTGAGTGATTTTCAGGTTA
The DNA here is from genome assembly GCA_031421065.1 of Prolixibacteraceae bacterium. GTDB lineage: Bacteria > Bacteroidota > Bacteroidia > Bacteroidales > Prolixibacteraceae > Aquipluma. The sequence continues at coordinate 5,032 of JANONW010000160.1, read as the reverse complement.
TGAAAATTAAAACCAAATTTCAGGATGAAGGAATAAACAAACGGACAATTTCTTTGGAAGACCAACAGAAATTAATGTTGGAGGGAAAAGAAATCGAGGAAATCAATTACGAAGGGACAGAGATTGAAAAGAAGGTAATAAACCGTGGTACGAATGCTTTGATAGTCCGTGAATTCATGGAAGAAAGCATCAAAGATGCAAACGGAGTATTGCCTGGCAAAACTATTTTCTTTTGCATAAGCAAAGCCCATGCACGTAGAGTTGAAGAAATTTTTGATTCACTTTATCCTGAATATAAAGGTGAATTGGCGAAAGTTCTGGTAAGTGAAGACCCACGGGTTTATGGAAAAGGCGGATTGCTCGACCAGTTTGTTCATAGTGATATGCCACGCATTGCCATTAGTGTGGATATGCTTGATACTGGCATTGACGTTCGTGAATTGGTAAATTTGGTTTTTGCAAAACCTGTTTACAGTTACACGAAGTTTTGGCAAATGATAGGCAGAGGAACCCGTTTGCTTGAACCCGAAAAAATAAAACCCTGGTGTACTGAGAAGGACAGTTTTCTTATTCTTGACTGTTGGGACAATTTTGAGTACTTCAAACTAAATCCGAGAGGTAAGGAATCAACATCTCAAATTCCTTTGCCAGTTCGTTTGTTTGGTGTTCGATTAGAAAAAATTGAAGAAGCACAAACACAAAACAGAACTGATATTGTAGAAAAGGAAATTCAAAAAATAAGAACACAGGTTAACGGACTTCCTAAAAATTCAGTTGTTATCATGGAAGCAAAGCATGAATTGCAACGACTGGAAGACGAAAACTTCTGGACTAACCTGACAGCCGATAAAATGGAATTTTTGGTTTCAGTGGTAAAACCATTGCTCCGAACTGTTTCTGATGTTGATTTCAAAGCCATGCGATTCGAAAAAGATATTGTTGAAGTTTCGTTGGCTCATTTGGCTGAAGAAAAAGAGAAATTTGAAACGCTAAAAGACAGCATCATTGAAGAAATTGGCGAACTGCCTTTGAGCATCAACATAGTTGCAAGAGAACAAGAATTGATTCGCCAGTCACAGAACAATCATTTTTGGGGAACTATTTCGGAAGAAAAGTTTGATGAACTGATTCAGAAACTTTCATCTTTAATGAAATTTCGTGAAGCGGTAATTCCTTTAGCTCCTGCCAAATTCAATTTGAAAGACATTGTTGCCGAAAAAGAATTTATTGAATTTGGTCCGCAACACGAAGCTTTAAGTGTTGCAAAATACCGTGAATTGGTAGAGAAAAAAATAAATGAATTGGTTTCAAACAGTCCTATTCTTCAAAAACTGAAACAAGGATTGCAAATTACCGAGGCTGAAACCGAACAATTAGCCGAAGAACTTCATAACGAGCACCCGCACATCACCATTGACTTGCTTCGCAAGGTTTACAACCATCGCAAAGCGGCATTGGTGCAATTCATTAAACACATTTTAGGCATTGAGCAATTAGAAACCTTTGCCGAAACAGTGACCAAAGCATTTGATGATTTTATTGCCAAACACAGTTACCTCACCAGCCGACAACTCCAATTCCTTGACTTACTCAAAAACTTTGTATTGGAAAAAGGCGATGTAAGCAAACGCAATCTTATTGAATCCCCCTTTACCATGATTCATCCAGAAGGCATCAGAGGAATATTCAATCAAATAGAAATTGACGAAATTTTAAGTTTAACTCAAAAAGTATTAGCCGCTTAAGAAACCGTTACAAATTGTAACGGTTTGAGAATAGTGAACATCAAAAAATTAATACAATGGAAAAACAAGACGACATAAAAATATTTGAGGACAAAAAAGTCAGAACTCTTTGGGATGGAGAGCAGGAGAAATGGTATTTATCAATTGTAGATGTTATTAGAGTGCTTACTGACCAAAATGACTTTCAAGCGGCAAGAAATTATTGGAAAGTATTAAAACACCGACTTCTCAAAGAGGGAAATGAAACGGTTACAAATTGTAACCGTTTGAAATTACCTGCCGAAGACGGCAAAATGAGAATGACTGATGTTGCTGATACCGAACAGCTTTTCCGATTGATACAATCCATTCCATCGCCAAAAGCAGAACCTTTTAAACTTTGGCTGGCACAAATAGCTGCTGAACGTTTAGACGAAATGCAAGACCCAGAACTTACCATTGATAGAGCTTTAGAACAATACCTGCAATTGGGCTATTCGGAAAACTGGATTAACCAACGCCTGAAAAGTATTGAGATACGAAAAGAACTAACGGATGAATGGAAAAAGAGAGGGCTGAAAGAAGGTTTTCAGTTTGCAACACTTACCGACATTATCACTAAAGCATGGGCAGATAAAACCACCAAAGAATATAAAATTCTGAAAGGCTTGAAAAAGGAAAACCTGAGGGACAATAAATAGGACTTCATGTGGTCACTACAACACCACGGTGATCCCCGCCCGTGCCCGTAAACCCAAAGATAAAGCACTGGTCGAAAACCAGGTGAAGTTGATCTATACCCGGGTATTTGCCAAGTTGCGCAACCAGCAGTTTCTGGGTCTGGCTCCGCTCAATAAAGCTATCAAAGAGAAGATCAGGGAACACAACCAGACCCGGATGCAACAAAAACCGTATTGCCGGGAAGAAAAATTTCTGGCCGACGAAAAGCTTATGCTGCAACCATTACCAGAACAGTCCTTCGAGTTAAAATATTACCGGGAGTTGAAAGTGGCCAAGAACAACCACATTTACCTGGCACAGGACAAGCATTATTACAGCGTTCCATACGCCTATATTGGTCAATCTGCGAAGGTAATCTATAGCCGGTCAATGGTCCGTATTTATGCCAAAGGCGAGCAAATAGCCGTTCATCTACGCGATTACAAACAGGGTGGATACACCACCGATAAAGAGCATTTGTGTTCGGCCCATCAGCATTACATGGATCGCAGTCCCGATTATTACATGAACAAAGCCAAATTAAAATCAGATGAACTTTACCGGCTTATCGGGCTAATGTTTGCACAAAACAAGCATCCGGAGCAACTGTACCGCTCGTGCGACGGACTGCTAAACCTGCAACGAAAAACCGGTCAGAAAGAGTTCCACAAAGCTTGCCTGATGGCCATCGGGCACCAAAATTACTCATATCGGTTTATCCTGAACATCCTGACAAACAAGATGACTGGAGAAGAGCCGGAAACAAATTCTGGCAAACCGCTTCCCAATCATCAAAATCTCAGGGGAAAAGAATATTACGAACAAACAACAATTAGTTTTTAACCCTTTAATTTAAAACTGTTTATGATGCAAATTGAATCACAATTAAACCAACTGCGGTTACACGGAATGGGCCGCAGTTGGAAAGCCTTGACAGAAACCAGAAGGCAACACGAACTGACACTGAGCGAAGGGCTGGGACTGCTTTTGCAGGCAGAACAGCAGGAACGTACAAACAACCGTTTTGAACGCCTGAGAAAGAGTGCCCGGTTCCGTTACCAGGCTTCTATCGAAGAGCTCAACCTGGACGCTTCCCGTGGAATGGACAAAGGATTGATCACCCAACTGGCAACGGGCGAGTATCTTTCAAAAGGAGAATCTGTTTTAATTACAGGCGCTACCGGTTGTGGAAAAAGCTTTTTGGCTTCTGCTCTTGGTCATCAAGCCTGTGCGCAAGGCTACAAAGTAGCCTGGTACAACATGCAGAAACTCCTGCTGAAAACAAAGATTTCGCGGATCGAAGGAACAATATTCAAGTTCTTTGAAAGTCTGGCAAAAACAGATTTGCTGATCCTTGATGATTTTGGGCTGACCCATCTGGAACAACAACAACAGTTGGATTTGATGGAAATGATCGAAGACCGGCATGGGAAATCATCAACCATTATTGCCAGTCAGTTGCCTGTTGCAAACTGGTACGATGTGATCGGCGAAGAAACCATTGCTGATGCTATTCTGGACCGAATTGTACACACTTCGTACAGAATTGAATTAAAAGGTGAAAGTTTAAGAAAAAAACGGTAAAATTGTCAGCCATTCAAGTTCTTTGAACCATAATCATTGCAAGGGGGTCAACATCACCGGAAACGGGGGTCAGCATCACCGGAATATCCAATCTGGCTTGAAAGCATATACAAAATACAACCACCCAATATATTTTGGAGAAGAAAAAGAATTTGAAAAACATTACTTTTCCAATGGTATGAAAATATATTCCGACAAACTTTCAAAGTTTGTTTTTCGATGTAATGAAAAATCTAATGGCTTTGTAATTGACCGCTTATCAAGAATTTATTCGCATATATACATTGATGAGGTGCAAGACTTAGCAGGGTATGATTTAGAACTGCTCAAACTACTTTTTAATTGCAATTCTGCAATGCTTTTAGTTGGCGACCCAAGACAAGGAACATATTCAACAAATAGTTCTGCAAAGAATAAGCAATTTAAGAAGGCTAAAGTTGTCAACTATTTTTTTCAAGATAAATCAATTGATATTGAAACAGATCAAACCTCATTACAAACTAATTACAGATGCAATAAAGCCATTTGCGATTTATCCAATAATCTATTTCCCGATTTTCAAGGTACGACATCGGGTAATGCCACTCTGACAGGGCATGATGGTGTGTTTTTGGTGAGAGAGCAAGACGCTGAAAATTATTTAGAACAATATAAACCTGTTCAACTACGTGATAGCAAGCGAAAAGAAGTAAGCCAAAATTACAGAGTAATGAATTTTGGTGAATCAAAAGGCTTATCGTTTGATAGAGTGCTTATCTATCCTACAAAACCTTTTATTGATTGGTTAAAAAACAATAATTCTGATTTGGCAGAAACAAGTCGTTCAAAATTATATGTAGCGATAACCAGAGCAAGAAATAGTGTTGCAATTGTAGTTAATGAAGAAAATATTAATATTGATGGAACTTTATGTTATTCAGCCTCCGCACAGTAGGAAGCACATCCCGATGAAAAATCGGGATGTGCTTCCTACTCTCCAGCCCGAGTAACCGCCTTTCAGGACG
>JANONW010000159.1:0-1786 GCA_031421065.1 Prolixibacteraceae bacterium | reverse complement strand
GGCCAAAATTGGTTAGTATTTTAGTACAAAGTACAGAGATATGAGTAATGGGATTACGGAAACTCTCTTAGAACGTCATGCTGAATTTATTTCAGCATCTTACAACAATTAAATAAAGATTCCGAAACAATTTACTAATGACAGATTTTATTTCAAAGACCCTGAAACAAGTTCAGGGTGACGTTCTAATAATGAATGCTGTTAGAACGTCATGCCGTCCCGATAATTATCGGGATCATTTCGGCATCTTTCTGTCATCTTCTCATTATTCCTGATAAAATCGTGTCAGGATAAATATTATAGGTTAATATATTAGCCAATTTGAATAATAATCGATATATTTGGCTAATATATTATCTGCTATGAAGGATTACAGCGTAATAAAAACACCCCGGTCGGTTTTAAAAAACACCGCGCTAAAAGTGCGTGAGTTGCGCAGGCAAAGCAAATACTCACAGGCCGAACTGGCCGACCGTTCGGGGGTTTCGCTCGGAAGCCTGAAACGGTTTGAAGCTACTGGCCTGATTTCGCTCGAATCGTTTCTGAAACTGCTTCATATACTTGACCGTCTCGAAGAATTCAACAACATTTTGCAACCCGGCGAAGACCTGGCTGCGGTTGAAAAACTTTTTAGACTAAACCAAAAGAAATGACAGGGACTAAAAAATTGAAAGTGTCGTTAAACTTCGCCGGGGATGATATTTCAGTCGGGGAACTGGTTTTATCAGAATCAAAAATCTGGTTCAAATACGATGCTGATTTTATAAACCGGAAAATTGAACTTTCGCCCTTTAAACTGCCTTTGGGTGATAGAATTTACGCTGCTGAAAATTATCCGTTCGATGGTCTTTTTGGCGTTTTTAACGATTCGCTTCCCGATGGATGGGGCAAGCTTTTGCTCGACAGAATCCTGATTTCGAAAGGGATTTCGCTACAAGAGATAACACCGCTCGACCGCCTGGCTTATGTGGGCAGGCATGGCATGGGAGCGCTGGTTTATGAACCCGATTATTCGGAAGAAAACGCCGGGGCCAAAACACTTGAACTCGATGTTATTGCCGGTCACATTCAGCAAATTATTGAAGGTACAGGCACTGAAATACTGGATGAGTTGTACCGGTTGGGAGGCTCGTCGAATGGTGCAAGGCCAAAAATATTGGTTGGGTTGCAACCTGAAAGTGAACAGATGATATTCGGGACAAATGATTTGCCCGAAGGGTTTGGGCGCTGGATAGTTAAATTTCCATCGGGCAGTGATGTCGCTGATATTGCCAATATAGAATTTGCTTATTATAAAATGGCCACGGATGCCGGAATCAGGATGAACCTCAGTAAACTTTTAACAGGAAAATCGGGCCGGAACTTTTTTGCAACAAAGCGGTTCGACCACGAGCAGCAAAAACGGTTGCACATGCACTCGGCCAGTGGACTTATGCACGACAATTTCCGCATGAGTACTATGGATTACGGGAATTTGATGGATTGTGCATTTCGTCTCGAAAAACACGAAAACGCCTGCGAAAAAGTACTCAGGATTGCGGCATTCAATGTTTACGCGCACAACTGCGACGACCATAGTAAAAACTTCGCTTTCCTCATGGATGAATCGGGGAAATGGGAAATGTCCCCTGCCTAAGATTTAACCTTTTCCCAGTCGTTTAACGGGATGCACAGTACAATGGTGGCCGGCGAAAGCAAGTATCCGGGTAAAAATCATCTTCTTGATTTGGCAAACCATTTCGGAATAAAAAACGCTGCATCGACGGTTGAACAGGTAAAAAATGTG
>JANONW010000158.1:0-1643 GCA_031421065.1 Prolixibacteraceae bacterium | reverse complement strand
CCCGCAGGGTTGATGGCCGAGCTGCGGCCTTACCAATTGCACGGCCTGCGCTGGCTGCAGTTTTTGCGCACCCATGGCCTGGGCGGCATATTGGCCGACGACATGGGGCTGGGCAAAACGCTGCAAACACTAGCCCACATCCTGACTGAGAAAAACGCCGGCCGGCTTGACTTGCCGGTGCTGATCATGGCCCCCGTCAGCCTGATGAGCAACTGGCGGCGCGAAGCAAATCGTTTCACGCCAGGCCTGAGCGTGCTGGTACTGCATGGCAGCCAGCGGCATCAGGTGGCTTCCGGCATGGCCTGGCACGACATCGTGATTGCCCCTTATTCACTGCTACAGCGCGACCGAGAGCGCTGGCAAGCCCAGGCCTGGCATCTGGTGGTGCTGGACGAGGCGCAGAACATCAAGAACGCCAACTCGCACGCGGCAAAAATTGTCAGCGAACTGAACACCCGGCATCGGCTGTGCCTGTCAGGCACGCCGATGGAAAACCACTTGGGCGAGTTATGGAGCCTGTTTTACTTTTTGATGCCGGGCTTTCTGGGCAGCCAGGCGCGCTTTAGGGCGCTGTATCGCACGCCGATTGAAAAACACCAGGACAGCGAACGCGCAGAACGCCTGCGCAACCGCGTTATGCCCTTCATGCTGCGCCGCTACAAGCACGATGTGGCAACCGACCTGCCGGAAAAGCAGATCGCCATTTCCAGCGTCGAGTTGGGCGACAGCCAGGCCGACCTGTATGAAACCATACGCCTGAGCACTGAAAAAACCGTGCGCGATGCGCTGGGCAACAAAGGCCTGGCGCATTCGCAAATACAGATTCTTGATGCCCTGCTCAAGCTGCGCCAGGTCTGCTGCGACCCACGCCTGCTGGCCCTGCCCGTGGCGCAAAAAGCCAAGCACTCCGCCAAGCTTGAGCTGCTAATGGAGCTGCTGCCTGAAATGCTGGCCGAAGGCCGCAAGGTACTGCTGTTCTCGCAGTTCACCAGCATGCTGGCGCTGATTGAGCAGGAGCTTGAAAAGCGCGGCATTCCGTGGGTCAAGCTCACCGGGCAGTCACAAAACCGCGAGCAGATCATCGAGCGTTTCACCACAGGCGAAGTACCGCTGTTTTTAATCAGCCTGAAAGCCGGTGGCGTGGGACTGAACCTGACCCAGGCCGACACCGTGATTCATTACGACCCGTGGTGGAACCCCGCCGCCGAAACCCAGGCCACGGACCGGGCTCACCGCATCGGTCAAACCCAGCGCGTGATGATCTACAAGCTGGTAGCGCAAGGCACGATTGAAGAGCGAATACTGGATTTGCAAGATCGCAAAGCCGCGCTGGCCAATAGCTTGTATGGCGGCGATGCCGCACGCAAGCAGCCGCTGTTTACGGAGAGTGATCTGGCGACGCTGCTCAAGCCGTTGGGCGGGTAGTCTTATAAACATCATTGCATTTTCGTCACTTCATGAATAAAATACAAGGATGTTTTCTAGAATTAACGAACAACTGATTGCTGAATATTTAAGCTGGAGTCCAGCTGTTGGTATATTGGGTGCGCGGCAAGTTGGTAAAACTACGCTTGCCCGGCAGCTGGAACAGGATTGGGAGGGGCCCAAGCGTCAGTTTGATCTGGAGGACCCGGATGATCAGG
>JANONW010000157.1:0-2398 GCA_031421065.1 Prolixibacteraceae bacterium | reverse complement strand
GTCAAACTGTTCTTTATTGCCTGTTTTCTTTGCTCCTTCAAGGTCTTTGTCGCCAATGTCCTTTGCTTCAATAAAACCAACTGGAATGGTTGCTGAGCCTGTCGAAGCATCTTTTTTGGTCAGAATGTAGTCGGGTGCTCCGCAAGATTGTCTCTTTGGTTCGTTGGTCGCCCTGATGTCAGGCACTAAACTTTCTAAAAGTGTTTGCAGGTCGCCACGAAAAGTATGCTCGGTCGCATTACCAAGTTTGTATCGTTTATTTATGTTGTCAATGTATTGGTCTAATGTCATTTATTCTGTTCTCAAATTTTCTGTCCAAAGTTAGTTTTTTCTGTCGATGTCCCGATAGCTATCAACGATTTTATCCTGTTAATTCATCTTTCATTTTCCATGTGCAATATAGCGTATTTTCGAGATCGGCACATTAAAAGTATCGTTTTAAATGTGGCGGTATAGTTTATGACTTATCTCCTTCCCTTTATTTAAGTACTGCGTATAATAAGGTTTATTCAATAACCCCTTGTTTTATTTTGTCTTTTTTATATATTTATACCGCCATAATATAAATTACATAATTATGAAAAAAGACATCACTTCTAAAACTTTTTCTGGAAACATCGAGTTGTCCGTTTCTCCCAATGACCCGGTTGCCTGGAAGCTATCGATGCTTTTTGAAGCAGCCCATGTCAGCTCTGGCAGGATTGATAATATTGCCGGGAAGTATGGCTATAGCCGGGAGCATTTTTACGTCATCAAGAAGGCTTATGACACAGACGGCACCAAGGGCCTAACGAATAAACCAACCGGGCCTAAAACAGATTACGTGCGAACTAATTCAGTGAAAAAACAAGTTATCAGGCACCGGTTCCTCGACCCGGAGGCAAGCAGCGAGGTCATCGCCCAAAAGATGCAGCAGTCCGGGACAAGCATCAGCCAGCGGAGCGTAGAGAGGACAATCAATGAATACGGTCTTCAAAAAAAGGGCTACATAAAGCAGATCCGGCAACAGAAAAAACAGAGATAATAACCCATAACACAAAGCGCCGGCAAGTGACCGTTAAAATATCCCCCAGGGACAATGAGCGGGAGTTCAGGCAAATGCTATCACAAAAAGTGTCAGGGACTTCGGTAGGGATATGGCTTTTGGTGCCTGAGCTTTTAAGGCTGGGCGCATGGGATATAATAAAAGGATGGGCAGGCAAAGAGGATATGGATTTAGACCCGCGAATAGCCATGCAGGTAGTCAACGAGTCGGCATTGTGCATCAACCGCGTAAGAAGGAAAAACTCCCTGGGGCACCAGGGTTTTGAGTTGGCAAATGGCATGGGGCGGTTGGTCTCTGATGAGCAAGTGCACCTTTTGTTGGACAAACATACAACGGGGCAGGCACAGGCGATGCTTTTGAATTTAGGGATCCAAAGGCAGTTGTCGGGGCATTACCAGGGAGATATAATCGCGATAGACCCTCACAGGATAATCAGTACTTCTAAAAGGGTGATGTCCAAAAAACGAAAAAACCCTGACGCACCGTCCCAAAAAATGCTCCAAACATTTTTTAGCGTAAGCGCTCAAACCGGGCAACCTATAATGGCAACTATGTCATCAACGGGCATGCCTACCACAAAAGCAACTTCTATTTTAATAAACGAAACCGGGCGGATAGTCCGCTCCCCCTCATTGTTGGTTGCCGATAAAGAGCACTTCACCAGGGAGCTGTACAGCGTGGGCGAAAAGCATGAAAACTATGACCTTTTAGTTCCGGCCATAAAAACAAGCCGAATGCTAAGCGCGATTAAAACGCTCACATACAAACGCTTGTGGGCCGGATTTGCAATTGCTGAAACAACATTTTCATTCGACAAAGAAGAAAAACAATACAGGCTTATTGCTGAAAGGCTCGGGGAGGTTGAAAATGATTACACGTTCAATGCTTTTATTACAACATCAAAAAGAGATGCCAGGAAGCTGATCTGCGAGGATTATGATAAGCGATGGAGCGTTGAAGAATTTTTTAAGTTCGAGAATGAAATGGGGATAAAAAGAGCCTCAACCCTCAACCTCAATATCAGATATGGAAAGCTGGCGCTCGCCATGATAGCCCAAGGGGCCACCTATCAGTTAAGAAGAAAAATGCCGGCTCCCTATAAAAACTGGGATGCCAAACATCTTTCAACCGATATACTTGCCTGGTCCGATGGTGACGTAAAAGTAAAAGACGATACAATTATTGTGACTTTTTACGGGAAGCCAAACCACATAAATGAAGAGGATTATATGAATTTACCGGAAATCTTAAAACGTGAGAAAATAGATCCCAAAATACCATGGCTCTACGATTTTAAACTGGATTTCAGGTTCAAATAAATGTAAGATGAACTGAGGGTGAAAAATCGTTGAT
>JANONW010000156.1:0-1964 GCA_031421065.1 Prolixibacteraceae bacterium | reverse complement strand
CAAGGGGAACATCGTTACTACAGAGGGCTTGCAACGCGATTGCTGGACGCTATGTGGCGGTTAATTGAGTCCGCAAGTGCATCAATTGCGGATGCACTCTCGTTGTGACCGCGCAAGTCGGCAACCTGAATGGCAATGAGTTGCCGTGGCATTATGGCAGGTCTCCAGCACGACTGGGAGGATAGTCTTTGCTTGGTCCAGAGCGGTCATCCATTCCCCCCGGACCTCGCGCGACTCGATGGCGCGTGGCGAAAGGTGCAGTAGCAGTAGTTGGCAGGAGCGGAGCGCTCTATCGATGCTTTCGTCCCAGTCGGCCCCGCTCAAGATGTCCCATTGGTCAACCCATACTTGAACTCCCCTGTCGCGAAGTTGCTTCGCTAACGGTAGCACCGCGGCAGCATCTGTTCGTGCATACGATACGAACACGAGTCCCTGGCTTAGTGATACCTGTTTAGCCGCCACTGACGTGGAGTTTTCAATTTGGGCGGTTGATCGATCGCGGCTGTCTTCGCGGCTTTGCTGCGGCGTTCTAGACGATACAACTCCACTCCATTCATTTGGGCGCCTCCGCGCTAGGGCCCACGCAGTAGCAGCGCAGACAAAGCCAACTGCGATGTAGCCGAGCCAGGACCGAGCCTCCGGAAGCCAGAACGCCATTGCCACTAACGCAAGCAAGACAAGTAGCGTCGTCGCGATGACGGAGAGCGGGGTGCCTAATTTGCGGCGGCGTGCGGTGAAGCCGGGGAATCCTGCGGTGGCCGCGATGCGCTCGACCGCAGCGGCCACCTCCGCAGCAACGCTTCCGGTCGGCGAGAGGAACGTGACGGCACGAAGATAGGCCGGCACCCGCGCAATGTCGACGCGCCCATGCACGACGGGTAGGACATGACCGGCGGGCTGCGGCCATTTCTCCATCGCCATCCTAAGTTCCGAAAGCGAGTACCTGCCCGGACCGATTGAAGCTTCGCTCACTAGGAAGATGAAGATGTCCGCGCGAGCAATCGCTGCACGAACGACAGAGGAGTGGTCCGCCCCAGGGTCCACCTGGCTCCCGGGCCTGAAGATTTTGTGGCCGAGCGTGCGCAGGGACAACTCAATCTGCTCGGCTGTCGACGCGTCCTCAGTGGCGTTGGAGATGAATACGTTCATGCAACAAAGGCTAAAAGTATCGCAACGAGTGCATTTCGTGAAGCCAAACGTTCGAGCTAAGCGGGCGACGACGGCAGGACGCCAGGCCCGGGCTGGCGAAAATGTACCGCGTACCGCCAGACCGGGCCTGGTGGCCTGCCGTTGGCGCTCCGCTTGAGCGAGGGGTTAGGCTTCACTGGGCGCATGCTTCAGAGGTCTGCCGGTTTCAGCCCCGTGTGCTTGGCCACTCGCGCAAGCATGCGGGGACCGATTTCCTCTCCGTCGTGGAACGCGAATGTGTAGTCAGACCAGCCCTCGCGAGCCAGCGTCCTGTGCGACCCAGTCTGACGCTTGATTGCCCATCCGAGTTTCAACAGCGCGACGAGAACGAGGCGAGCCTTCTTGGACGGCCACTGACTCATGCGGCAGCGGGCAGCGCGATGGAGAAGGTCAGTGCTTTGGCTTCACCTTGCTCAAGTCGCTCTGCGATGACACGAAGCGCCAAGGCTTCGGCCTTGGCCATAGCCTCTTCTTGGCTGCTGCCATATGCGAGGACGCCAGGGAGTTCGACAACCTCAGCGAGCCAGCGGCCGTCGTCTTCGCGTTCACACTCGAGCGTGTAGTGCATGGGAAACTCCTGGAAGATGCGAGAGTTTACCGCCGCAGGTCGCGTGTGAAGCCTAACGTTAGAGCTAAGCGGGCGACGACGGCAGGACGCCAAGCCCGGGCTGGCGAAAATGTACCGCGTACCGCCAGACCGGGCCTGGTGGCCTGCCGTTGGCGCTCCGCTTGAGCGAGGGGTTAGGCCGCACTGGTTCCACGACTGGCGACCTTGC
>JANONW010000155.1:0-1596 GCA_031421065.1 Prolixibacteraceae bacterium | reverse complement strand
CATCTGGAAAAAATGGCGGATGAGGAGCCTTCCCGATTGGAGGCGATCGTCAATTGGCATCGCTATCTATTGGCCGGAGCGGCCCTAGCAGAACCTCGACTTCGCGAGTTACTGGCCACAGTGTATCGCTTCCGGACGTCTCGCGGGGCGCTGCTGTTTGATGAGCTGCTGCAGAAAAGCATGGCCGATGGGTTGCACGAATCGAATGCGGAGTTTGTCATCTGGTACAACGCCGACCGACGTCAGGAACGTTATCTGGATGATGTGTTTGCATCGAACCCAGTGCCGTGCGTGCATGTGTTTCGCAGCTTTGAAGAAAACCTGCTGGCTGCGATGATTTCCGATCATCCGGAACGGGAAATTGATCTCCGTCCGGCAACTCCGTCGTCTGCAAACTTTGCCGATTCTGTCATGGGCATGAATGAACTGGAAGATGTACCAGCCACATGGGCTGATTTTTTTCGTTCCACCAAGGCTCGCGTGCTGATGGCATCGTTTGACAAAAGCCTGCCGGTTGTGGCTTTCCTGAATGAACGCTACGAACTCGCGCAGACGTTTGAAGATCTGCGCCGGGATGGGGATATTCCGAAGGGATTTCAGCGTCTGATTGATGCGCATTTTCGCAAGGCACCGACGGGACAGAATGAAGTGATCCTGAATCGTGAACATCGGCTGGTGCAGCGGACATTGAGTCAGGGAGTGCGCAGTCCGCTGGCGAGCGTCCTGCGTTTGCTGGTCACGAATGCCCTCAATTCAGCCGGCGCCGGACGCGGGAAAGAAGCAGCGGATGTGCAGATGGAAGATCTGGACTGGATCGCCGACGCATTGTGGGGGAATGACCAATGACATCCAGTGACGAATCACAAATCGATCAGCAACTGCAGGATCTTCAGGAACGTGCGAGAGAACTGATTCCAAAATGTCAGTTTTCCAGCTCCTCCCGACTGTATGGAGAACTGCGTCGACGCGGGCGGGTCGAGCATCGTGCTCAAGCCTATGTATTGGGTACTTTTTTCCAGATGGATCAGTCGCAGTATTTGTTCGAATTCCAGACGATGCGCGAGCGTGCGATCGAGTTGATAGCGATGCTGGAAAACGAGGAAAAGGTGCGACAGATTCAGTCGGATTTCTCACGAGAACAATTTGATTATCTTGTGTATTCGATGAGTTCCTGCGCGTATGAAAACCTGGCCGAAGCGACCGGTCAGCTGGAAGGATACAACTCCGACGGGATGCATGCCTGCATCACGGATGGAATTCAGTTCTGTCGGCGTACGGGCAAGATCGGCTGCGTCAGTTGTTTTCGCGAATATGCCTGTGACGTCTATCTGGCTGCGGATGACGCTGACATCGCCGGGCATCAATGTCGGCTGGTGATGGAGCAGGACGGCGCGTGGTCTGACCGCGGGGATCGCCGCTGGCTGGCGACCAGCAAGCTGGCGTGGCTGGCAGCCCTGCACGGACGCTTCGACGAAGCGCTGACCATGATGGATCGTGCGCTGGAGTTTACACAGAATGAAGCCGTCTCGCTCAAGTTTGAATCACGGATTCGGACATTGATGGCGCGGGATACGATTCGACTGGCGGCGGGATTGC
>JANONW010000154.1:0-4025 GCA_031421065.1 Prolixibacteraceae bacterium | reverse complement strand
GTTAAGACCTTTGAACAGATCGCCAAAACTTGTCTGGTAATTTATTCTTTTACAATAGCTTAACATCGTATACTGAATCATTGACAGAGTTGTGTCTGCTATCTGTGCATCGAAGTTGCTCGACTTGCACTGGCCAAGGTTATGTGTTAGTTATTAATTACATTACAAATCTGTCGCGCACCTGAATCCAATGGTGCTACAGCGGTCAATACCAGGGTAAATCAGCAATTGTTTGGCCGAAAAATTTAAAGCCTGAGAGCCGCCATCGAAATACCACTCCGATCCTTTGGCCTTGTAAAATGAACCACCTTTCAAGATACAAAACCGGTTTCTGCCATCACTGTATTCGCTTTCTGTCAGTTCCCATGTGTTTCCGCACATATCGAAACAGCCAAAGACTGATTTTCCTTTTGGATAGGTTTTAACTGCCGTCGTATCTCCGGATTCTCCATCGTTGCAGAAACCCATTTCCATCGTTTCTCCCCATGGATATTTATTGCCCTCATAGCCTTGTCCGGCAAATTGCCATTCCTGTTCGGTTGGCAACCGCTTTCCGGCCCAAATAGCATACGCCCGTGCATCATTCAGGTCAACATATACCACCGGATGATCTTCTTTTCCGGGAGGGATTTTTCCTTCAGGCCAATGCTTTAAAAAGTTTTGTGCCACCTTGGGTTTATATCCGCTTGCTTTCAAAAATTGATTGTATTGAGAATTGGTAACAGGTGCTTCGTCAATCGCAAATTTTGACAGATCAGCCTCCATGGAGAATGTTTTAGAATGATGAAGTGCCGGAGCGCCAATATTTACAAAAGATGGATCAACAGAACTGTAAAATCCAACTTCCCTTACCCGGAATTTCACCTCCAAAGTGCCTTTAAAGGCTGGAATTTCTACCATTCCCTTCAACAGTTTTTTTTGTTACGGTGGGCTGCGAAAGGCTCGTTATAGCTCAAGTCAAAAATGCCATGATCAAAATGAATTTTTTTGTATGAATTCGTAAGTGGTACATAAAATCTATTTCTATTATTTTGTTTCAGCAAAATCAGGAATATACTTATGGCTTACAAAAGCGCTGTAATAGGCAATAATCATAAATGCAATGGCAGGAACCCAATAGGCAAGTTCTATACTTCCTACCTGATCGGATATAATACCTTGTATTTGTGTTAGAACAGCAGCCCCGGCAATAGCCATGACCATGCCTGCACCCCCAATTTTAGTATCCTCGCCCAAGCCTGTAATTCCCATGCCGTAAATTGTTGGGAACATTAATGACATACAACCAGAGATACATACAATACCATAAACCCCAATAAAACCTACCCCGTAAATGGTTATCAAACAACAGATAACTGCAAAAACAGCAAGTCCTGTCAATAAATGACGTGGTTTAATAAACTTCATCAGCCAGGTACTGACAAATCGGGCAATGACGAATAGAATCAAAGACAAAATGTAATAGGTTGCACCAGCTTGTTCAGGAGTATTTGGCAGCAGAGAGGTTAGACCAATCTTTTCAGCGAGATTGTAAAATCCTGCAGCAATTGGCTCAACATTCCGCAACTTTTCAATAATTTCGGCTGATGTAGCATTCTGTCCTAATTGAGCAATGAGCGTATCAAAATTCAACTGTTGCATGACATACCTGATTATGAACGACCAAACTGCAATTTGAGCCCCCACATAAAAAAACTGTGCGACAACTGCCCATACATAATTCTTGTTCTTCATTAATCTTTTGAACGTTCCTGCAAAATCAATTCTTTTATCATCTTCCTTAAGATAAGGCATTTTGGTAAAATAAAAGGCAAGCAACAAACCCACCATTACCAAGCCCACAGCCATATAGGTCATGGTAACTGCATTTAATTCAATTCCCTGAATTCTTATCAGCTCTTCGGCAGGAATAACAGCCCTTTCAGCAGCACTCATCGTATTCAACTGGGATAAGATAAATACCTGACTGATCACCACTCCTGTAATGGCTCCAAACGGATTAAAGGATTGGGCAAAATTTAACCGCTGGGTTGCAGTTTCTGCCGGCCCTATTGCACATACATACGAATTTGTGGCAGTTTCGAGGACTGAAAGCCCGGCAAAAAGAATGATAATGGCTAATAAAAACATCAGAAAACTGATGTGGATATTTGTTCCAGCCATCAACATTGCCGGGTAAAACATAAATGTTCCCAGGGCGTACATGCCCAGGCCAAGCATAACGCCCGCTTTGTAGGTGTATTTTTTTATAAACAGGGCAGCCGGAATGGCGAAACACCCGTATCCAAACAGGTAACAGGCCACCTGTATCCAGGCGGTCTTTGAATCAGACATGCTCATGATCCGTTTAAATGCTGCAAGCATTGTATCGGTCAGGTTATTTGGCAATGCCCAGGCAAAGAACAGGGAAGTCAGCAAGGCAAAAGGCAATAGTATGCCTTTTGGGACAATTAGTCGTTTTTCCATGTGGTTCAGAAATAGTTATTTAAATTTTGATGCAATTTCGTTTAAGTCAAGTCCAAACAATTCATTCACAATCTTGCCCAGTTTTTCTTTATCTCCCTGAATATGAACAACCCGCTGGGAGTGTGTCAGGTACTCACCGGGTTTTAATTGTGCGGCAGGCGACGAAGTTTCTATTTCATAAAAAGGTCCCATGATCGAACCATCCTCGACCGGCCCATCGTTATACGAATTAATCACATCGCCTTTAAATGGATCGTCCTGCTTTCCCCACTTGGAATTTACATAAGATGCCGGCGCGGAAGGTATTGAACACCACAAAATGGTAAGGATGTTTTTTTCGGAATCAAAGCTCCCGCAGATTTCTTTGGCCCTTTCAGGAGGCAAACCGATTTTACTGCGGTACTTGCCGTCAATCTTAAAATAAACAGTTCCGTTATCCACAATCAACCTATCGGAGGGAACTTTGCCAAAGTATTCATCGTTGACGATAACCCCTTTCCCTTCTGATTTATAGGGAACAAAGACAGTGGTTGTGGGCGATGGATTGAACATACACAGCAACCAGATTGATAATAACCCCTTTTGTTTTGTCCAGGCATTATCACCAATGTTTGTAATGGTATTGTCTGATTGATAAGCTACCACATCAAGTCCGGAAGGAATATTTACCTTGAATAATGTTGAAAGCGTATCCTGCGATAAAAGAAAAACCTTTCGTTCGATACCGATTTTAAATTCAGTACCCGATGCATTTTTCAGAACCGTATTCTTAACAAATTTTACACTTCGTGAATTTTGTTCCTTCACATCGTACCCCTCGGTATCCAAAACCGGGGGCACCACCCAATTTTTAAACACCTGTTCAGCGCCTTCAGAAAAATAGACAGAGAAAGGACCTCCTTCAGGTCCAAACCAAAAACGTTCTTCCCCTCCAATCGGGTTGAACTGATTGCTTATTACACCCGATTCGATCAACTTGTAATTGATCCAGCCAAAGCTCCCTCCTTCATGCCCATTGGCCGAACTGGTCATTACCCGTCCCTGATATGTAGGAAGCAGCAGAATGCTGGCCTTCGATTCTTCGTCTTTCAATTCGATGGTTTGGATCTTTTTCCCTTCAAAAAAAGCTACATCATAACCATAAGAACCTTTTTCGAAAGTAGTTTTCTCTTTGTCTGCCATAGTCGGTTTTTTTTTCACCGGGGATGCACAGGCAACCAGTAAAACAAGTGGTGCAATGCACAAACCCAGTCGATATTTATTAAATAGTATGTTTTTCATAGTTAAGAATATAATGGTCCGTAAATTTCGCAGGCTTTGTAATCGGCAGCTTCTTTTTCGCTTCCCATTGATGCCCAGGCACTTGGCCTGAATATTTTTTCGGCAGCCACATTGTGCATACAAACGGGAATACGCAACATCGAAGCCAGTGTAATCAGGTCGGCCCCAATGTGCCCGAATGAAATTGCCCCGTGGTTGGCGCCCCAGTTGGCCATAACGCTATATACATCTTTAAATGAATCGCTGTTGTTTAAACGTGGTACAAACCAGGTGGTTGG
>JANONW010000153.1:0-7003 GCA_031421065.1 Prolixibacteraceae bacterium | reverse complement strand
GGAATGGAACTATTACCGCTGTTTTTAGGATGCTGGTAGCGTTCTAATGCCTGAGTTAATTCAGCCACCTTTATTGTTAAGGCATTAATTTGCTTTGACTGCTGCCCTATGATTGACAGCAGTTCTTCCCGTGGTAAGTTTTCTATGTTGGGCGATGGCAGCATCATGGGTGTAAAGTTCTATATTGCTTTTGTTTATACAACACCTCACCATATTAACTTATCACACATCTATTGTTAATAACTATTCAATCCAAACTATACTTTTTTGCTGGTTAGTTCAAATTTATTTTGTATAATTGGTGGGTGTGTAGTTACAAAAAGTAATCTGGTTTGGATTACTTTTTTTTTCTTCTAAAATGTTTTTCCCGATTATTCCAAAGTGCGATCTACAATTTTACCGCTAACAGATCTTTGCCGAGTTGGTGCAAGGCGTCTTCAATTTGTTTTTTATTTTTTTGTCCCGGTTTCTTTTCATTACACACGTAACTTGCCAGTAAACTGCGATTAATTTTAACCCGTTCGGCGAACCTTGTAATGTTTATTGCCGGAAATTGACTGAACACACGCGCCACCTCGTTTTCTTGTTTTTCTATCTCATCCTTGTCGAAAGTGTAAAATCCTTCCAGACTTAAATCCTCGTCCAATTCCGGCCAATGTATAGAATCACCCCAGTTGCTAAGCTCATATCTCGCACGTTGTTCGGGGGTTGCATTCCACAGCCTGTCGAACCAACGTAGTGGGTGACTTTTTTGTGTCCCATCATTCGTAAGGATATAGATGTTTTCATCATCAAACCATACTTTTTCTATTTTCAAATTACTCAGCTTTTCCATGAAATACCTCCCATGCTTTAATAATTGTTGTTTCGTTTTCTTCAATAACTGCTTCTGCCAGTTTTATGTCCGATGACTTTAATCCTTTGTTTGACATCAATTTTACCTTTGGTGAAACCTGAAATTTGGCTCTTCCATCTGCATTCTGAACATGTATATGTATGGGCAAATGCTCATTGGCAAAAAAGAAAAAGCGCATTCCAAAAAATCTGAAATCTTAGGGCATAGTATTTTCGATTTGTTATTGCGCTACAAACGCAGTAGCAAATTTATTACTGAAAAGGGATTCCATCTGTTCGAAAATGATGGAACCCCTTTTGTCTTTTTAGCCAAACCTTAGTATTTACGCCATTTTTAGAAGATTTTAATGTCATTTTAATTTGGTTTTAACACGGCGTGGATAGAATTGTATTACCATTGTAACTCTCTTTAGCCTGACATTGTTATGCGCGACCAAAAAAAATTAACCAGAAAATTAAATCTTTCCGGCCATTCTGTTTTTCTACTGATCGTTTTACTTTTCCTTGCCGGATGTAATTCCAAAAACAATCCTTCCTCAAAATCGAAAAAGCAGGTCAACAGGACTGTTCCAGCGGCAAATGAAGATTTTTATCAGGAAATCGGCCAGGAAATCGGTTTGGATTTTATCCATTCAATTGGTGACGATGAGCTCGACAATATCATTGAATCAGTTGGGGGAGGAGTGGCGTTTCTCGATTACGATCAGGACGGCTACATGGATATTTATGTGTGCAGCGGCAAATGGATTGAAACTTTCAGTAAAGGTAAAAAGCCAAATTTTAAAACGGAAAACCGTCTGTATCACAACCTGAAGTACGGAACTTACGAAGATGTTACCGATAAGGCCGGGGTTGGCGGCGACAGTTATGGAATGGGTGTTACGGTGGGCGATTTCAACAATGATGGTTATCCCGATTTGTTTGTAAGCAATTATGGCCCCAATGTGCTCTACCGAAATAACGGTGACGGAACTTTTAGGGACGTTACCAAACGTGCCGGTGTTGCCGGAGGAAATGAATCTAGTGTTGGGGCAGTCTGGTTCGATTACGACAACGATGGTTTGCTTGATCTTTACGTAGCAAATTACCTTTTCTTTGATCCTACCTACAAGTATTTTTATGCTCCCGACGGCTTTCCGGGGCCTATGGCTTACGACGTTCAGGCCGATGTTTTGTATCACAATAAAGGAAACGGAGAGTTTGAAGATGTGACCAAGGCCATGGGGATTACTGATATTGACGGCAGGGGAATGGGCGTGGGGGCCGCTGACTACGACGATGATGGTTTTGTTGATATTTATGTGGCCAACGATCATTCACTCAATTACCTATGGCACAACGACGGCGGTAAAGGTTTTACCGACAGGGGAATCATGTCGGGTACGGCTTTTGGTCAGGGTGGAGAAGGAACAGTCAGCATGTCGGTTGATTTTGCGGATTTTAATGGCGATGGATTGATTGATTTGTTTGTGTCTGATGATAAATATTGTTCACTCTTTGAAAATCTTGGAGACGGTATTTTCAGCGATAAGTCCTATCCGGCTGGTATTGCCATGCCAGCAGGTCAATATGTTGGCTGGTCATCATCTTTTGTTGACTATGACAATGATGGCGATGTTGACATATTTAAAATTAACGGCGCACTGAAACACCTCTACGGACAGGAAGATCAATTGTTCGAGAATATTGGTGGCGGAAACTTCAAAGATGTTTCAGTAGAAAAAGGAAAGTATTTCAATGAAGAACTTGTTGGGCGTGGCGCCAGTTTTGGTGATTACGACAACGATGGGGATATGGATGCTTTCATTGTAAATTTAAATGATCGCCCTGTATTCTTGCGAAACAACAAAGGCAATCAAGGCAACTGGCTCACCTTAAACCTGATTGGACAAACCAGTAACAGGGATGGAATTGGCTCAAGGGTAAAACTGACTTCAGGAGGCACCATGCAGACTGCACAGAAAAAAAGTACCACTGGCTACCTTTCTCAAAATGACCCAAGAATGCATTTTGGACTTGCCAAGAACGATGTGGTTGAGAAGATTGAAATTAAATGGCCATCAGGACAAGTTCAGGTATTGGAGAATGTGAAAGCCAATCAGATACTTACCGTCAAAGAACCCAAATAAATATTTGTAAATGAAACGAAAAAGTTCGCTATCAATTCTACTGATATTCTTTTCAATCAGCTTTTCAGTGCTATTTTTATCGTCCTGCGGGGAAAAATCAATGGAAGGTATGTTGGTATGCACCCAGGTTGCCGGTAAAATTCAGCAACAGGATTTATGGAAAAGTGAAACTCCGGCAAAAATTGTTGCCATTGACCCAACTCAACCGGAAGGCAGCATCAAAGTGCTTACGGAGGGTTTTTATTCAGCACATTCGCCTGAAATTTCGTGGGATGGTAAAAGTCTGCTGTTTACTGCAAAGCAAAAACAAAACGATGTATGGATGATCTATGAAATGAACCTCGATAATTTCAAAATCAGGCAGGTTACTTTCTCAGATGATGATTGCTCCAATCCGCTTCATTTGCCCAATGGCCGTTTTGTATTTGGCACATTAACCAGCAAGGATAGCGTAATTTCCGGACATCCATTATTTACCTGCAATCCCGATGGATCTGACCCAAAGCAGATTACTTTTACCCCCAATACCTATTTAGCTTTAACCGTTCTGAATGATGGCCGTGTATTGGCCCTGGATAAAACCAGCAGCTCAGACAAGCAGCAAAACATCCTGATGGTTATGCGGCCCGACGGTACCAAAGCTGAATTGTTTTATCAGGGGCCTGTTGGAAGTAACCTGATAAGCAGTGTATCTGAAACAACAAATGGCAAAATCGTTTTTGTTGAATCCGGTACAGGAACTCCAAATGGGACTAACATTACCTCCATCAGTTACAACCGTCCTTTGCATTCAAGGGTAAACCTTACATCAGGAATAAAAGGCGATTTTCAATCCGTTTTTCCAATGCCATCAGGCAAATTACTGGTTTCCTATCGTTCGTCCGAAGCTGAACGGTATTCCGTTTATGAATTTGATCCTGAAGCAAAGGCTATGGGAAATGTTGTCTATTCAAGCCCTGATTTAGATGTGTGCGAAATTGCCGTGATTCATAAACATGAAAGGCCCAAAAAGCTGCCCAGCGAAGTTGATTTTGGTGTAAAAACCGGCTTGCTGCTTTGTCAGGACATCAACTTTTTAGATCCGAATTCTATTAAAAATTCATCGGCTTTACAAAAGGCAGTTGCCATTGAAATAATGGGGGCCTATTCCTCGATGGGCGTTGTTCCTGTTGAAAAGGATGGCTCATTTTATTTAAAGGTTATCGCCGATAAGCCATTCCAAATCCGCACTCTTGATGAAAATGGCAAAGTACTGAACCATTCCTGTGAATGGATTTGGATCAGGCCAAATGAACGAAGGGGTTGTGTGGGATGCCATGAAGACCACGAGCAAACTCCCGAGAACCGCGTCCCAATGGCAGTAATAAATCTTCCTGTTAATGTGCCGGTTCATATAAAAAATATTAAAGAGAAGAAGATTTCACTCGAATAGTTATGAAGATATCAACGAAAAAAATATGGATTTTGGGAATCCTGGTTGTACTTGGATTGACCATTTACTTCCCGGGACATAAGTTTGCCAGGGCACATGTCAATTACCTGACCGGTGTTGAAGACCATCCGCTTTCGTGCCTGAATTGTCATTTATATATTCAGAGTGAAGGCCCGATAGCAAAAATGGTGAATAAGGATTATTTATCGCCCATCAATCTGACTGTTTCGAAAGACGGAAGCCGCCTGTATGTAGTAGCCCAGGAAGGCAATGCATTAATTACGGTTGATGCTGGACAGAACAAGGTGATCAACAAGATTGGTGTCGGAGTACTTCCTCACAGCGTTGTTTTAAGTAATGACGGCCAGAAAGCCTACGTCAGTAATCAATGGTCTGATAATGTTTCGGTTATTGACCTGGCCGCATCAAAAGTAGTTGATACGCTACAAACAGCAAACGGACCTGCTGGTCTTGCTTTGAGTGCCGATGGAAAAATGCTTTATGCGGTGAATACGTATTCGTCAAATGTTTCAGTCATTGATCTTGAAACCGGAGAGGAACAAAAAAGATTGGAAGTCGGGAACAATCCTACAGGAATTAAACTTTCGCCGGAAAAGAAATTACTCTTTGTAACCAGCAGGCGCGCCATTATTGCTCCGTATGGAGAACCTGTGAAGACAGATATTACGCTTTTAAATGACAGTTCACGAAGAATAGCAGGTTTCAAGACTCTCGAATCCGCCCACATAGCTGAGAATGTTGCCTTTACCCCATCAGGGGATCTTGCTGTAGTAACTCTTATCCGGCCTAAAAATTTAGTTCCGTCCATCCAGGTTGAACGTGGGTTCATGATGAATCATGGAATCGGGATTTTTGAGCAGAAGAAAGACGGTCGGATTATCCAGTTACTGCTCGATGAGCCAAATGCCTATTATGCCGATCCGTTTGACATTGTTATTACTCCGGATGGGAAGAAGGCTTTTGTGTCGAATGCCGGGGTTGATTGTATTTCAGTTCTGGATATGGATTCAATCCGCGCGCTGATAAACACTTCAACGCCTGAAATGCTCAATTCGTACGCGAATAATCTGGGTATTAGCAGTCGTTTTGTCATAAAGCGAATTCCAACCGGTGCAAATCCAAAAGGCCTGGCGCTTTCGCCTGACGGGAAAAAACTTTATGTTGCTGAACAACTTCAGGACAGAATCGCGGTGATCAACACTGAAAGCCTGGAAACCATCTCGACCATTGATCTTGGTGGCCCTGAAAAAATTACAGTTTCGCGAAAGGGAAGAAGACTTTTCGCCAATGCCGGACATACTTTTCAAAATCAGTATTCCTGTTATACCTGTCATCCTGATTATCATGAAGATGGACTGGTTTATAACATGGCGTCAATAGATATGGGACGAAACCTTACCAATACCCAGTCTTTGAGGGACATCGGCAAAACTGCCCCATTTAAATGGAACGGTAAAAATCAAACCGTTTATAAACAGGATGGTATCCGTTTTTCTACCGTACTGACCAGGACTGAACAGTTTAGTTACCCCGATCTGGATGCCATTACCTCATTTATCATGACCGGTATTCATTATCCTCCAAATTTGCAATATAACCCAACCAGGGAATTAACTGACGCACAGCTTCGCGGCAAAGCAATTTTTGAACGCGCTGTAGATATGACCGGAAAAGAAATTCCTGTAGGCAATCGCTGTATAACCTGCCATCCGGCGCCTTATTTCACCAACAGGAAGCTTACTGATGTTGGGACTTTGGCAGCTACAGATGACTCCATCCGGTTTGATGTTCCGCATTTGAATAATATTTACGCTTCATCCCCTTATCTGCACGATGGGAGAGCGGCTACCCTCGAAGAAATCTGGACCAAATATAGTCCTGATGACAAACATGGTGTTGCAAACGATTTGTCAAAGATTGAATTAAATGAAATGATTGAGTATCTGAAAACGTTAAGCAGTCCCGATTATTATGAAAGTCTCAAAAAAGAAAAACATACTGAAAATGCCTCTAACTAATTTAATATGAGAATTATGAAAATTCTAGCCAAAAGTAAACCAATGCTGAAATCTGTTATTGTTGCTTTTGTTATTCTTTCAGGATTAACAGGAAATATGGAAAATGTTTCAGCCTCCGGTCCGCAAAAAACCGAAAATGAAATGTCGAAAGCAATCAATCAGCCTTCCCCCAAAGAAACTTCAGTTAAGGCTGTTGCCAATGATTCAAAACCAATGCCGGTATATGGTCGTTGGAAGAATTTTACCACAAAGGACGGATTGCCATCGGATAAGGCCTATGCAGTTCGTATCGATGGCAACAGGGTTTTGGTGGGTACACATGATGGCCTGGCCGTTTATGAAAATGGAAAATGGCGGACCTATACCACCAAGGATGGCCTTCCCCACAATGGAATTGTATCCATCGATGTTAGCGAAGTGACCGGTGATGTTTGGATTGGCACCCTGGGTGGATTGAGCAGGTGGTCGGGTGGAAAATTCGAAAATTTCACCCAGTTGAACAGTGGTATGCCCAATGATTTGGTGTATGGCGTTTGCTGCGACGGCAA
>JANONW010000152.1:0-1742 GCA_031421065.1 Prolixibacteraceae bacterium | reverse complement strand
GGCGCGAATAACCTCGGCTTTTTTCTGCTCCCACAATCGCTCGGCTTTTTGTTCGCCGTCTTTTTTTTCTTTGGAAAAT
Organism: Prolixibacteraceae bacterium; assembly: GCA_031421065.1. Taxonomy (GTDB): domain Bacteria; phylum Bacteroidota; class Bacteroidia; order Bacteroidales; family Prolixibacteraceae; genus Aquipluma. Next base: position 1,663 of record JANONW010000152.1, on the reverse strand, counting down.
TTTTCGTCAAACCAGCGTCCGCTGTAACTGCCAGCCTTGGCAGAAAAGGCTCCATGTATCTCCCAGTAGTCGCGCGGGATGAATTTCTTGATCCCCTCTTCCCGCTCAACCAGAATTGCTAGCGTGGGTGTCTGTACTCGCCCCACCGTGGTTTTGTGAAAACCACCCTCCTGAGAATTGAACGCAGTCAAGGCGCGAGTGCCATTGATGCCGACTAGCCAATCAGCTTCCGAGCGGCTCACAGCGGCTTCTGCCAGAGGCTGCACAGAAACATCATCAAGCAATTTTGTAAAGCCATCTCGGATCGAAGCGGGTGTCATCGATTGTAGCCACAGGCGTTTAACCGATTTTTTGGTTGCAACGTGACGCACAATGTAATGAAAAATCAATTCTCCTTCGCGTCCCGCGTCGCAAGCATTGATAAGTGCGTCAACATCCTTGCGCTTGATCAACTTAGTTAAGAGCTTCAGGCGCGACTCGGTTTTCTCGATAGGGTGGAGGTCAAAGTATGGTGGAATTACTGGTAGATTGGCGAAACTCCACTTACCTCGTTTGACTTCGTATTGTTCCGGCACCGCCAACTCAAGTAAGTGACCTATGGCCGACGACAATACATACTGGTCGCTCTCGAAGTAATCGGTATGCTTGGTAAAGCCACCTAATACCCGTGCAATGTCTGCGGCGACAGAAGGTTTCTCGGCGATGATTAAGGTTTTACCCATGAAACTCCTGTGAGCATCCGCAGATTGCCGATGGTTGTTTTAAAAGGGGTCTAACCCCAGTTACTGCAATCAAAAAAGGGTACGATGATAAGAACCATTCGGGGCATAAGCAAGCGGGGCCATAAGCACCGAACGCCGGACACCGTAATATTTTCACCGAATCCGTTGGTAACGTCCGCCCGGCAGATTGGCGACTACGCCGTCCAGTTCAAGCGTTAATAGCATGGCGGATACCGCTTCTGCCGTCAAGCCGCTACGGACACACAACGTATCGATATCGCTGGCATCGTAGCCCATATGTCTAAGCAGCAACGAGTCTTCCACATCTGTCTTAGCTGCATCGTCGGCAACTGCAGATGCGGATTGATATCCCAGTTCTTCCAGAATATCCTGGACACTTTCTACCAGTTTCGCCCCTTGCTTGATTAGTGCATGGCAACCTCGGGACAACGGCGAATGGATTGAGCTGGGGATGGCAAACACATCCCGTCCCTGCTCCAGAGCCTGACGGGCAGTAATAAGAGACCCGCTTTGCAGTGCCGCTTCCACCACTAAGCAGCCACGACTCATGCCACTGATGATGCGGTTACGGCGTGGGAAATTGCTGCCGATGGCAGGGGTTCCCAATGGAAATTCGGAAATAAGAGCACCTTTTCCTGCCAGCTCGTGAGCAAGCTCACGATTTCTTGCGGGATAAACAATGTCGAGGCCGGTGCCCACCACTGCGATGCTAGCGGCAGTGCCACGCAAACCGCCACGATGGGCCGCCGCGTCAACGCCGAGCGCCATTCCGCTGATAATGCAAAGTCCGGCATTGCTTGCAGCTTCAGCACAAGCTTCGGCATTGGAGAGACCTTGAGGCGTAGCGTTGCGACTGCCAACTATGGCAAGCGCAGGAGATCCGAGCAGTTCGCGCCGTCCCTTGAGATAGAGTAGAGGTG
>JANONW010000151.1:0-1697 GCA_031421065.1 Prolixibacteraceae bacterium | reverse complement strand
GCGAGGAACGCTTCGAGTTCGGGCGCTGGGCAGGATTGTTCGAGCGAGCAACCGGCATCGGCATCCGGAAGGACGACGATTTTTCCAGGGTTCACAATTTTCGCGGTTTCCGCCATGAAATGGACGCCGCAGAAGACAATGACGTCGGCATCGGTGGCCTTGGCCTGGTAGGCGAGGCCTAACGAATCACCCACGTAGTCGGCGACGTCCTGGATGTCGCCGGTCTGATAGTTATGGGCGAGGATGACGGCGTTCCTAGCCTTTTTGAGAGCCAGGATTTCCTCCTTGAGATCGAGGGCGGCGAGCATGAGGGATTTGAAATTTGAAATCAGCCCTGGGTGGCCTGGACCATTTCGATGGTGCCGGTGTGCTTGGCACCGGGCTTGACGATCAATGACGTGGTGCGGACGAGTCCCTGGAGGTGGGCCCGCTTTTCGAGGGTGATCGCTCCGGAGCAGGAAATTTGACCGCGGACATTGCCATCGATCAAGGCGGTGACGGCGGTGACGGGATTCAGGAATTCGACGCGGGCGCCTTTTTCCACGCGGAGGTTGCGGCAGTTCACCGTGCCGGTGATTTTCCCGTGGCTGCGGATGATGAGATCGCCGGTGCACTCGACCGAGCCCGCCAGCTCACCTAACACCGTGAGGTTGTGACAGCGGAGGGTGACTCCGGAGACGACCCCGGATTTCTGGATGACCACGTCGCCACAAGTCTCGATGCGGCGGTTCCAGTGCTCGTTGATCTCGTAGTCGAGCAGGCTGATATAGCCGCTGCATTTTGGGCACTGGCTGGACTGGGCTGCGGCGATGGTGGAGTAGGTGTGGCCGCAACCGAAGCAAGTGATGTCCCGCGGCGGTTTGATCGGATTGAACAGCCGCATCAGGAATGACTGCGGTGGTGGAATGACCGGACCCCGCCGGAGCATCGGCGATAGCTTGGGGGCTTCGGGCAGCGGCTCGGGTTCCGGGTCGGAATCGTCGCGCGGGACGGCCAGCCGGGTGACCGGGCGACTTCTAACCACACCTTTGCCGGCACGGACTTGGAAATTGGCGCGGCAAGCCCGGCATTGCGTGGAAACCACCAGCGCGGGCTCGGATTGGGCATGGCCGCACTCCGGGCAGCTTACCTCGATGCGATGGCGCTGGGGCTCATCGGCCATGGCGGGAAAGTTCGGTTGTTGTCACAGGACTTGCCCTGGACCACAAGTTAGGGCGCGGTTCCAGCAAGGTTACCTTGTTTTGGAGCTTCGGGTGTCGTCGCACTCTTGGCCGCGGGTTGGGCGGCGGCAGGGAGATTCGCCGGTGTGCCGACGGTGGATTTTCCGACGAAAATGGCACCGGCTTCGATCGAGTGGGTTTTGGCTTTGATGTCGCCGACGACTTCGGCGCTGGCCTTGAGCTCGACGCGGTCGGTGGCGGTCTGGTTGCCGTGGACCTTGCCGTAAACGACGATGGTGGCAGTTTTGACTTCCGCCTTGATGCGGGCGTTCTCACCGACGGTGAGGTTGCCGTCGGAGTTGATTTCACCTTCGATCTTGCCGTCGACCACGAGGTCGTTGGTGAACTTGACGGTGCCTTTGATTTCCACGTCGGTCGAAAGGACGTTGCGGCTGGCGGCCGGCGATTGCCGGGCGGCGGGTTGCTGCGAGCCGTAGGACGGTGGCGCCGGCGGTGAAATTGGCTCCGGGTGGCGGG
>JANONW010000150.1:0-83758 GCA_031421065.1 Prolixibacteraceae bacterium | reverse complement strand
ATCCAATCGCGGACTGAGGTATCTGCTAAGAAAATATCCTTCGGGCATTAAGCCAATGCCACCATTATTAAAAGTACCATAAGCGCCGAGCGCTGCACCTATACCCCATTTTTTTCAGATGTTTGAGCATTTACAATGGCTGAAAAAGCCACGCAAAGTAAAATTAAAATCGATTTTTTCATAATTACTTGAATTTTTAGTTAATTTAAAAATGCGCTTTTGAAATTCCATACATTGAAAATATATTTATACAAAATTAAAATAATGTTAAAACTAAGCATTAAAAAAGAATATATTTTTATGTATATCGAAATGTTTCCCGCATACATGATTGGATTAGTAAAAAAAAGCCTTGTCTGATTTCAGACAAGGCTTTTTGAAAAAGATAGAATGAAGTATTATTTTGTTTTGATAACTTCGAATTCAACCCTACGATTCAATGCACGGCCTTCTTCAGTTTCGTTTGTTGCAGCAGGATTTGCTATTCCGAATTCCTGTTGAGATGCTATACGATTCATTTCTATTCCGCTAGCAGCAATTGTTTTGACAACAGAACTAACGCGATTTTTCGAAAGAATTAGGTTGCTATTCTCGTTACCTGTACTATCTGCATAGCCTGTAATATTTACATTGTAATTTGGGTTTTCCTTGAGCAAACTAACAAGTTTTTCAATTTTTGTTTTCTCGGTTACAATGTAATTTCGTATGTGCGGATCAAAATAAACAGGATCAACTTTTAGTTTTGCTGCTTCAACTTTTGCTGCTTCAACTTTTGCTGCTGAAGCTTCTTCTTTCACCGGACAACCTTTATTTTCTTTTGGACCGGCAACGGTGGGGCAGCCGTCTTCAGAATCAACAATGCCATCTTTGTCCTGATCCAACGGGCAACCTGAAGCATCCACTTTCCAACCTTTTGGGGTAGCGGTGCATTTATCGTCTTTGTCGGCAATTCCGTCTTTGTCAGTATCAGGGCAACCTTTCATTGAAGTTAATCCGGCAACAGTCAGGCAGTCATCAATATAATCAGCAACTCCGTCACCATCAGTATCAACCGGATAACCATTGGCATCAACGGCAACTCCGGTCGGAGTGTCAGGCGATTTGTCTTTTTTATCCGAAACACCGTCCATATCTGTATCCTTGGATTTTCCGAAAGCCCTTTCGAGACCAACTGTAGCTTTCCAGTAGCTTTCCCGTTCTGTTACACCTGCTATCGTAGTTTCAAGTCCGTGAATATAACCAGTTTCCATATAGAACGCGGTGCTTGGGCTCACGTAATATTTACCTCCCAGACCTAAATCAAAGTTTAAGATTGATTTGTTAGCTGCACGTAAAGAACCTGATCCGGTATTTACGGACAAAACACCTGGTCCGCCATAAATATAAGGACGGAAATTTTTGCTTTCATCGGAGAGTTTAAACCTTAGGTTCAGGAGTCCATTTGCAAAATTGAGGTCATTTTGCGTATTATTAGACCTGAACATTCCAAGGTCACCTTGAAATACCAGATCCAATCGCGGACTGAGGTATCTGCTAAGAAAATATCCTTCGGGCATTAAGCCAATGCCGCCATTATTTAGTGTGCCATAAGCGCCGAGCGCTGCACCTACGCCCCATTTTTTTTCGGAGGTCTGGCCATTTACGGTGGCAGCAAAAGCCACAATAATCAGAAGTAAAAGTGTTTTTTTCATACTGAATGATTTTGAGTGTGCTCGGATTGAACTCGCATGTGAGATTGTTATCCAGATTTGTGTAAAACGAACATGCTCGTTTAATGATTAAACGATTTTTGTAAAGATACAAATTTTTAATTGTTTACTGATAGTTTTATATTGAATAAAACAAAAATAGTTAGGTTCATTTATCGTTACTTTAATTTTGATGGTTGTTTTGTGTAAAGTTTGTATTTTTACCGACAAAATAATGATCTTTTGTACGCCATAATCGACATAGAAACTACCGGAAATTCATCCAGATCGGGCAAGATAACAGAAATTGCCATTTTTATTTATAATGGTTTTGAAATCATTGATTCATTCAGCAGTCTAATAAACCCTGAATGTTTCATACCCGGATTCATTACCAACCTTACCGGTATCGATAATGAAATGGTACGATCGGCGCCGCGGTTTTATGAAGTAGCCCGAAAAGTGGTGGAAATGACAGATGACAAAGTTTTTGTGGCTCACAATGTAAGTTTTGACTATAAATTTATTCAGGAAGAATTTAGCAGGTTGGGATACGATTACCAAAGAAAAACCATGTGCACGGTAAGGTTGGGCCGGAAGTATTTGCCGGGATATAAGTCGTATTCGCTTGGAAAAATATGTAGTGAATTTGGAATTTCAATCAACGGAAGACACCGTGCTGCCGGTGATGCACTTGCAACAGCTAAACTTTTCGAAATAATTATGGCCAGAAAAGCGCTTAAGGAAGCGAAACAGGATCCAAGCCAGTTGCGATTGTTTTGAAGTTTATACTGCAGAAAGAGCAGGAGTTGTTTCCGAACTGCAATATCTAAAAGAAAAGAACCGCATTTTTTGGTGCGGTTCTTTTTTTTATTGATCAGATTCTTTTTCTTGCGGTTTTTCTTCTACCTCTTCCGGCTCATTTAATAGGTCTTTTTCGCTCAGTAACAGATACCACTGAACAATCTTTTTCATGTCGGAAGCATAAACCCGGTTTTTGTCATATTCCGGAATTACTTCTTCGAAGAATGCCTTGAATTCGTTGGAGGCAGCTTTTGTCGAGATCTCTTTACCGCTTTCCTGAATTCTTTTAAACAATTCTTTTAACTGAATTTCTCCTGTTTCGGTAAACACCGAAATGTCGGACAAAGCGCTTATCTTGGAAGTTGAATAGGCAGGCATACGTTTGCCCGTAAGCAAGGACTCAACAATAATGCTGTTTTTTGCTTCGGTCACCATTTTGAATAATCCGGGATGACCACTGATCGCTAATATTCCTTTTAACATACGTTCTAATTTATTTTTCAGTTGGCGAATATAATACATTCCGCCGAAGTAAAAAAAACTGCACGATCTATAATTTTAACTGGTGACTGATTCCAAGACTTATCCAGCGACCCGGCTGCGCGACAGTTCCAAAATCGTAATAATTTGTATCGAACACATTGGCTGCCAGTAAATAAATCTCGGTTGATGGGGTTTTCCACATGATTCGTGTATTGACCAACCAGAATGGCTGATAAGGTATTAAAGGTTCGGTTGTATTACGAAACCCATTCCTGTCCTGGTAACTTATCCGCCACGAACCTTTAAGTTTATTCCATATTTTATGGTTGAGTTCGATATCGAGTTTTTGTTTCAGATTATCGAAAATGTAATAGGATAGTACGTTACTTTCGCCTTTGTTCAGGTCGCTGTAAGAGTAGTTGATACCGAATTTGGTAATAAACACAGGTTTGTTCCATACTTTTTCAGGAAAAAAGTCCCCGCTCAGTTCTATTCCGGTGGTGTTGATGCTTGTCAGATTTTTAGTTTGCCATTTTTCGGTATCGGTCTCGCGTACCCAGTCAATCAGGTTTTTACCCCGACGGTGATAAGCTCCCGCATGTCCCGAAAATCCTTTGAAGGTAAGTTTCAGCCCACCTTCATAAGTGACCGATTTTTCTGGTTTAAGGTCAGGGTTACCAATGTTTGTTGGTCCATTGTAAAAAAGATCGGTGAATGTTGGCATTCGGAGGCTTGAGTTGGCTGATCCGTATAGTTTGAAATGATTTGAAATAGCATAAGAAGCATCCAGCCCGGGATAAATATTCCATCCAAATCCAAGGTCCGAAATCCAGTTGGCCATTGCCCCTGCCGAAACCGAAAGTTTTTTAATGTAAACTGAATGTTCAGCAAAATAAGAAATAATTGTGCGTGAATATGCTTTGGTGAAAAACTTACCCGATTCGCCCGGAACTTCAATCGGAGTGGTCAATGCTTTGCCCAAAACGTTGCTCCATACGTTTTCTGTCCTGATTTCGGCACCGAATGCTGTTTTGCCGAAACGTGAAGCAAACCAGGCATTCAGGTTACTTCCGAATACATCGGTCAAATGATAATTATGACCTGCATACCAGCTAGCGGGTTCGTTCCTGAAAAGTTCGAACCGGTCCTGATGGCGCCGCCAGTAAACCGAAGGAGTTAAATGGATTTTTGTGCCTGTTTCGAATTTCAGGGAAGCAAAAGTTGTTTTGGTCTCTTCAAACTGATTGGGGTATTTGGCTGTATAGAAACTGTTTGCCCCAAATGCTTTGTTTGTCCTTCCGATCTGAAAATCCAGGGTCCCGGGTTTTGTGTTCAGTTTGGTCTGGTAAAATGCGTTCCAGATTTTAAAATCGGTATTTTCGATGTATCCGTCAGACGACATCCGGTTGACAGCTATAAACTGGCTCCAGTTTCCGCTTTGGATGTTTCCTGAAACATTTACATCGGCCAATTTATGTTGCCCTCCGGAAATGTCGAGTTTTACACCTGAAGCTCCCTCCGAACTGGTAATAATGTTAATAGCTCCTGAAAAAGCGTTGGGTCCGAATACCCTGGCGGCCGGGCCTTCCAGAATTTCGATCCGTTGAATGTTTTTAAAGCTGACCGGGAGATTGAGGGAGTGATGTCCTGTTTGTGGATCGGAAATGTTAATTCCGTTGAGTAGGATAAGGGTTTGATCGAAGGAGCCGCCCCTGACCGAGATATCGGCCTGAACTCCGTGAACACCGCGCTGTCGGACATCGACACTCAGCGCATATTCCAGCAGTTCCTGAAGACTTTGGACGGGTGCCGCCTCAATTTCTTCTCTACTTATTACGGATACTATCCGCGCCACCTGCGAGAAAGCAACAGGTGCTCTTTGGGCGCTAACCTCGACCTCGTCAAGATTGTATTCCATGCTAACTTTCAAACTGTCAGTTTGGGCAAAAAGCAATTCAGGTTCAGAAACTGAAGTATAAACCGCCAAAAGTACGCCAATACGCACTGGTTGTTTAAGTACACTGAACAATGAATAAGCTTTTCGTCCCCAACGTTTGAAGGTAAACATTTCAGCCCGGTTGTGGGTTTTGAAGACTTTTTTCATTTATAATCTTAAAAATAAGAGGTGGCTAAAGTAATAATTAATTGAATTGAGGCAAATATGAATAATTTCTTCTATTCGTTTCCGAAAATGTTTGTTTAAGAACATGTTATGATTTTAAAACAAAGTAATGTAACTGTTCGTATATCTTTTTTTTATTGTATATATCGCCAAATTCATATAAATAATCTTTATCAGCTATAAAAAATATCGAAGAGTAAAAGAGTTGGAAATCCTTTTTTAAAAGAAGTGAATCCCTATATTTGCATTAATATTAACAATCAAAAAAACGGACGCCATGACACAGCTTCAATTCAACACCGCACTTTTAGGCCTGCAAGACAAGTTGTTGTACTATGCATTAAGCTTGACATCTGATCACGAAAAAGCACAGGACCTTCTTCAGGAAACATTTTTGAAAGCTCTTGTTTATAGAGATAAGTTTACTCAAAATACAAATTTCAAGGCGTGGATTTATACAATCATGAAAAACACGTTTATAAATAACTATCGCCGAAATGTAAAATCAAAAAATACTTTTGACGGAGCGAACAACGATTTTCATTTGAAATTTTCAAAAGATAAAAGTTATCCTTCTCCTGAATCGATTTACAGCTCGAAAGAAATCATCAAATGTATAAACGCATTGGAAGACGAATACAAAGTTCCTTTCAATATGTTCCTCGATGGTTTTAAATACAAGGAAATTGCGGAAGAACTTAAACTTCCGTTGGGAACCGTAAAAAGCCGAATTTTCTTCACCAGAAAGAAACTGGAAAAGTCGTTAAAAGACTATGCTTATTAATAATTGATTAGGTTCTGGTTTATATAAAGTAAGAAGAATTAAAAAAATGATCCGTATGTTGCGGGTCATTTTTTTTTGCAGTCAGTGAATTATGATATATCTTTGAAAAAAAAGATACTGCTATGAATAAAAAAATTGCCGTTCATTTGGCTGATGGCTTTGAAGAGATTGAAGCGATCAGTATTGTTGATGTGTTGCGAAGAGCTGAAATTGAAGTTGTTGTGGTTTCTGTTTCCGGTAAACTTGAAGTTACAGGGGCTCATCAGTTAAAGGTGCTGGCAGACAGATTGTTTGAGGATGTAAATTACGACGATTTATTTATGATCGTTCTTCCCGGAGGAATGCCAGGGGCATCTAACCTGAATTCACATGCCGGTTTAAAAGCACAGATCAAACATTTCAATGCCGAAAACAAACCGCTGGCTGCAATTTGCGCTGCTCCGCTTGTATTCGGAAACCTGGGTATTCTGGAAGGTGAACAGGTTGTTTGCTATCCTGGATTCGAGAGTTATCTGAAAGGAGCTGAAGTTCTTTCTGTTCCGGTTATTGAATCCGGAAAGTTTATTACCGGAAGAGGGCCGGCAGCTGCAATTCAATTTGCCTTAAAAATTGTTGAGAAAGCCGTATCAGCTGAAAAGGCTCAACAGATTGCCAAACAAATGCTGGTGGAGTAAAAAAGGGACGGAAGTCCGAAGTCGGAAGTCCGAAGAAAAAAACAACCTTTAAGCATTAAGCTTCGGCTTTTGTAGGAATCGTAAAGCTGAACGAACTTCCTTTGCCCGGAACGCTTTCGACCCAAAGCGTTCCGTTGTTTTTATCAACAAATTCCCTGCACAAAATTAATCCTAGTCCCGATCCATCTTCATCGTTGGTGCCTTTTCGTTTTACTTTCGAATCGATGCGGAACAGGTTCTGAACATCTTCTTCCGAAATACCAATGCCGTTATCATTTATTGTAATTGTGGCCTGATTATCAGTGATCTTTGTCTCAATCCAAATAAGCCCGTTTTCAGACGTAAATTTTATGGCGTTGTTGATGAGGTTTCTAAGTACGGTTTCTATCATCAACGGATCGGCAAAAACAATCAAATCGTCACAGCCATTGAATGTTAACTGAATTTTCTTTTGATCGGCCAAAGCACGTAAAACTCTGAGAGAATTATCAAGTATTCTCCTGAATTTTACTTCGATAGGCGTAATTTTCAATCGTCCGGTTTGGGCTTTCGACCATTCGAGAAGGTTTTGCAGAAGCCGGAAAATGTTGTTGGTTGAAAGATTGATATCGCCTGCAAATTTACGGCGCTCTTCTTCAGTGAATCGGTCGTAATCTTTGCTTAGCAAATAGGAATAACCCAATACTGTGTGAAAAGGGTTTTTTAAATCGTGTGCAATGATCGAAAAGAACTTGTTCTTTGCCGCATTAAGCAAGCGCAATTCCTGTTCGCTCTTTTCTATTAGCCGGTTCTTCTCTTCCAGAACTTGATTCGACTTAATTTTATCGAAGTATTTTTTTGATACAAAGAATATAAACAGCAACAACAGCAAAGCAGTTACAAAACCAAGAAGTTTGAGCTGTTTGTTTTTTCTGAGCTGGATGTTGGTCAATTCCTGTTTGGCATGTAACTGAAGAATTTCATTCTCCTTTTTCTTTGTTTCGTATTGTTTCTCTAGGTTAACAATTTGTTCGTATTTGTCTTTTTGTTCCAGACTGTCAGAATATTGGGTAAATAGTTTGTGGTATTTTAATGCAGTTTCATAAGCACCTGTTTTTTCATATACTTCTGATAAAAACTGGCAGTTTAACTTCTTTAGTAAGAATCCCCGGTTATATTGGTCAGTCAGCCTTAAGCTTTCATTATATGCATTTATGGCCTCTATGTGATTGCCTTGTTTGTACATAACATTACCAATTCCCTGTTTAATTTCGGCCTCGAAATGATTCCATCCCAGTTCCTTGAATTTTATCCATGCCTGATTGAAATAATCAATAGATTTTATCAGACTGTCAGGATAATTCGTATAAATGGTTGCAAGGTTTGTAAGGACAATGGCCTCATTGTCAGTGTTTTTTATTTTTCTGAAAATATTTAATGCCTTCGAAAAGTTCGTGATAGCGGAATCCAGTTGGTTTAAGTTTGTAAAAGCATCGCCAAGACCGTTGTAATTTACCGCCATACTTGCCAAATTGTTAAGTGAATAGTTTATTTTCAACGCTTTGCGGTAACTTCTGATGGCATCCATGTTGTTGTTCATTCTTGCATGTGCCATGGCAATATTCGAAATCAATTTAGTAGTAAATTTCTTGTCATTCTCGCACAATTTCAGGCCTTCAATAAAATAGGCAATCGCTTTTTCTCCTTGAAACATGAAATGATAACACAACCCGATTGAGTTGTAGCAGTTGGTAATATTTAAGCTGTCGCTGGCTTCATGAAATATAGGTATGGCTTTTTTATACATAGGTATTGCATTCTGATAATCAGATGAGTAATAAGAGGTTTCTCCTAAATAATAAAATGCTTTTGCCTGTTCTGGAACTTGATTGTTTTTAACGGCCAACAGGTATGCTTGTCTGGAATACGAATTGCTTTTTACGGAGTCTTTTCTTGTGTTAAACGAAATCTCAAGGTACAAACCTGATTTTTGTTTTTCGGTGGCTACTTCACACAGGCGCAGCAAGCTGTCGATTTCCGATTGAGATGAGGCTGTAAGAATGACTGATAATGCCGCAAAAAGTAGCAAAAGCTTTTTCATGTTCAGGTTTGTGGATAGGTTAAGGTGTTCAATTTTTGGCTGTAAAGATTATTGCACAAATCAGGATTTTTCTTCGGATAGTTATACTATCAACATGTTTTCAATCGGGATGATGGGTTCTCCCTTGTAGCGCAACATCAGGTTTGCAAGGGCAAGAGTGTCTTTTTCGCAATAATGGATGATCCGGTCGAGGTTTCCTTCCAGATAATAAACTTTGGCAACCTGACTTCCGTCGATATCATCTTTCGGTGTTGGGATATTAAATACGGCGCATAACAGATCGAGTGAAGTGTAATTTTTATAGTCGCCAAACTTCCACATTTGGAGGGTATCGAGCAAGCGTTCTTTTATTTCCCATGGTTTTGCTCCTGAAATATCCAGAATTCTTGGTATCCTGAGCCCGTTAATTAATGTCCGGCGTGCTATATATGGATAGTCGAATTCCTGGCCATTGTGCGCACATAGCCGTTTCCCCGGATTTGAAGTAAATTTTTCGAGCATGTCATTGAATTCTGACAGCAGCTTTTTTTCATCTTCATTATGAAACGACTTTACTTTGTAGAACCGTTCACCGTTTTTCTGAATAATGCCACCGGCCGAAATGCAAATTATTTTTCCAAATTCGGCATAAATTCCGGCCCTTTCATACACATCTGCGGCAAGTTGGTTCTCATTTCTGAAATAACTTGATTTTTTGTCCCACAAATGCTGCATGTGTTCTGTAAGTTCAAATAAATCGGGATGTTGAGGCACTGTTTCGATGTCGATAAACAGAATGTCCTCTGAGGAAATTGTATCAAACATTTATTTCAGGTTTTGTTGAATGAAATTGGTCAAAATTTTGATTGCCACCAAATTGCTCCCTCCTTCAGGAATAATGATATCGGCAAATTGTTTGGTCGGTTCAATGAATTGAATATGGCCTGGGCGGACTGTTTTGGAATACCTGTCCAATACTTTCTGGACATCGCGTCCGCGCTCAATAATATCACGTTGGATTACACGTGATAACCGAACGTCTGAATCGCAATCGACGAAAACTTTAATTCCCATTTGTTCGCGCAGTGTAGCCGGGAACAGAACAAGAATGCCTTCAATGATAATTACCGATTTTGGCCTTATTTCACGGGTTTCTTCCGATCTGACACAAGTGAGGTACGAATAAATGGGTTCCTGAACCGACTGTCCGGCCTTCAGTTTAATTATGTGATCTACCAAAAGATCAAATTCAATCGATGCAGGGTGGTCGAAATTGATTTTCTGCCTTTCTTCCAACGGTAAATGACTGTTGTCTTTATAGTACGAATCTTGCGAAATCACAGCCACTTCACCTGCCGGGAGGTTTTCAATGATTTTTTGCACCACCGTTGTTTTTCCAGAGCCGGTTCCTCCGGCAATTCCAATTACAAGCATATTGATTTTTTTTGATCAAAGATAATGAAGGGAGTGGTTTTGCCACCACCAAAACGAACCATTGTGGAACAGAGGATGGAAAACGTTAACTTCGCAGTAGAAAATATTTAAATGTTGTTGTTATGATTAACCATGTTGTGCTGTTTAAGCTAAAAGAATATGATTCGGATAGCCGGAAACAAACAGAAATAAGTAAGATTGAGGACGCTTTGCTTGGCCTTTCGGGCAAAATTGATGAATTAAAATACATTGAAGTTGGCGTTAACTACGATCTTGTAGCCAAATCGTATGATATCTGCCTGATCACTCATTTCGAATCGCTTGATGGGCTTGAAGTTTACCGCATTCATCCTGAACATCTGAAAGTTGCGGAATTAATAGGCCAACATGCCATTGAAAGAGCTGCCGTTGATTATGAATTTTAACCTGAAAAGGTCTTTTTAATCATGAAACTTTAAACTTAATTATTCCTTAACGCATGGAAGGTTTGTATCCCCTAAAGTTTACGCCTATTTACAAAGATAAAATCTGGGGCGGGAACAAAATAGAAACAGTTTTAAACAAAGATTTCGGCGATTTGCCCAATTGCGGCGAAAGCTGGGAACTTTCAGGAGTTGAAGACAATATATCTGTAGTTTCAAATGGCTTGTTGGCAGGTAATTCGCTCGATGAACTGATTGAAGTTTACATGGGCGACCTGGTTGGCGATCAGGTATTCGATAACTTTGGAATAGAGTTTCCGCTTTTGATAAAGTTCATTGATGCCAATGACGATTTGTCAATTCAGGTTCATCCCAACGACAAAATGTCGAAAAAGCGGCACAATGCATTCGGTAAAACCGAGATGTGGTATGTGATGCAGGCCGATCAAGGTTCAAAACTGCAATCAGGGTTTAATCAGGAAGTTGATCAGGATAAATACCTTTTTAAACTGGAACACAATGAACTGACAGATATACTGAATTTCGAAGAAGTGACTGCCGGTGATGTGTTTTTTATTCCGGCCGGTCGTGTTCATGCCATCGGTAAAGGGATCTTGCTGGCCGAAATTCAGCAAACATCAGATGTCACCTACCGTATTTATGACTACGATCGTCGCGACGATCAGGGCAATCCGCGTGAGCTGCACACCGAGCTGGTTTTGGATGCGATTGATTATAAACTTATTCCTGAATATAAAACCCGATACCAACCCAAACTGAACGACTCGGTTGAACTGGTGAGATGCAACTATTTTACTGCCAATTTATTGGATTTGGACAGGGTTGTTGAGAAGGATTTCATCAAGCTTGATTCATTTGTAATTTATATTTGTCTGGAAGGCGAAGTGCAAATTGAAACAGAATCGGGCTCTGAAGCGGTTCAAAAAGGCGAAACTATTCTTATTCCGGCCTCAATTGAAAATGTACTTCTGAAACCAGCCTCCGCTTCAGCGAAATTGCTCGAAGTGTACATCGGTTAAGGAAAATGACAGTAATGACTATTAAATAACTCTGGATACATACAATGATCAAACAGGCACGATTTATAATCAGCAATACCGATGTGAAAAAATGTCCGCCTCCCGACCGGCCCGAATACGCTTTTATCGGACGGTCGAATGTGGGAAAATCTTCACTCATCAATATGCTTGTTGGTCAGAAGAGTTTGGCAAAAGTATCGGTAAGGCCGGGGAAAACTCAGTTGATCAATCATTTTATCATCGACGAAAGTTGGTACTTAGTCGATTTACCGGGTTACGGTTACGCCAAAATTTCGATTTCAGTAAAAGAAAAATTTCAGAAATTAATCAGCAGATACATTCTGAACCGTGAGAATCTGTATTGTTTGTTTGTATTGATTGATATCAGGCACGCGGCCCAGAAAATTGATATTGAATTTATAACCTGGCTTGGCGAAAACCATATTCCCTTCGCCATAATCTTTACCAAAGCAGATAAGCTGGGGAAAGTTACTGCTGCAAAAAATGTGGCTGCTTACACGTTGGAACTGAAAGGGATATGGGAAGAATTACCTCCGATTCTAGTCAGTTCTTCAGTTGACGGAACAGGTCAGGAAGAAATAATTTCTTTTATTGAGAATGCCAATAAAACCTGATTTTTTCAGGTTTGTACTAATTGGCACAAAGCTTTTTAAGTAGCTTTTTTCTTCAAAACAGTGAACTTGTCGGCGAATTTTATGGGATAAGAATAAGATTTTTTTACCTTTGACCGCAATTCCAAAACACAAATTTTAAAAAGGATTAAATGTCAAAAAATGCCCCTTTAAAGATTTTCCCGTGTACAAAAAGTGTTGATTTAACCAGGCGAATTTGTGACAGTTTAGGTGTTGAAGTAGGAAAAACTTCGTGCCCGGTTTTTTCTGATGGAGAGTACGAACCATGCTATGAAGAAACCATCCGCGGCTCACATGTTTTTATCATTCAATCAACCCCTCCGCCAGCCGACAATCTGATGGAGCTTTTACTGATGATTGATGCAGCCAAGAGAGCTTCTGCCTATAAGATCATTGCTGTTATTCCTTATTTTGGATATGGCCGTCAGGATAGAAAAGATAAACCCCGTGTATCAATTGGGGCTAAACTGATTGCTGATATACTTTCGACTGCCGGCGCTAACCGAATTATCACCATGGATCTTCATGCTGATCAGATTCAGGCTTTTTTCAATGTGCCTGTTGATCATTTATATGCATCGTCGATGTTCATCCCGTTTATTAGTCAGATGGGTCTCGAAAATCTGGTAATTGCTTCACCCGATGTGGGTGGGACCAAACGAGCCAATACATATTCGAAAATGCTTGGTACTGATATGGTTATCTGTCACAAGTCGCGTGTAAAAGCCAATCTGGTGGATAGCATGACATTGATTGGGAATGTAAAAGGCAAGGACGTTATTTTGGTGGACGATTTGATCGACACTGCCGGAACCATTGCCAAAGCAGCCGATCTGATGATGGAAAAAGGCGCAAACAGTGTGCGTGCCTTTGCTGCACATGGCGTTTTGTCTGGTCCGGCTTACGAAAAAATTGAAAATTCGGCTTTAACCGAAGTCTATTTTACCGATTCAATTCCCGGCAAACAGGAATCATCAAAAATTAAATATATTCCGATTGCCAGCGCCTTGGGCGAAGCAATTGAACGAGTTTATAAAAATCAGTCAATTAGTTCGATGTATTACGGCTAATTGTATATATTTGCACCGCTTTTTCCTGAAGCAGATGTTATGCATGCTGTTTCCCTTTTATTGAAAAGGGAGGACTGAGTACCATAATTTAAATTTTTAAAAAAAAATAAGTAAAATGAAATCGATTTCAATTAAAGGCACAAAGAGAGAAGTAGTTGGTAAAAAAGATACCAAAAGACTTCGTGCAGAAGGATTAGTACCCGGAGTAGTTTATGGAGGTGAAGAACCCGTCCATTTTTATGCTCCCGAAAAGGAATTCAAATCACTGATTTATACGCCAAATGTATATCTTGTTGATCTTGATATTGACGGAACTGTTTGTCAGTCAATTATTCAGGATAAACAGTTTCATCCGGTTAGAGAACAGTTGTTGCACGTTGACTTCCTTCGCACGATGGATGACAAAACAATAAAAGTTGAAATTCCGGTAAAAGTGGAAGGTTTTGCAAAAGGTATCCGTAACGGGGGTAAATTAAAAGTAAATCTTCGCACCCTGAAAGTAAAAGGAATGGTAAAATATCTTCCTGATACGATCAATATCAATGTTGATGATCTGGATATTGGCCAAAGTTATAAAGTTGGTTCTCTTGAGAGAGAAAATCTGGAATTCCTCAACGCGAAAGCTGTTCCGGTTGTAACTATCATGATTACAAGAGCTGCAAAAGCCGCAAATGCCGGAGGTAAAGGTTAATCCTTAAAATTATTTGATTTGAAATACCTGATTGCAGGTTTGGGAAATCCGGGGAAAGAATACGAAAATACCCGGCATAATATAGGATTTAAAGTATTGGACGCTCTAACAGATGCGTCCAATACTGTTTTTAGCGATGGACGTTTGGGCTGGTTAGCTGAATATAAGTTCAAAGGCCGCACGTTTATTTTGCTGAAACCGACCACCTTCATGAATTTGAGCGGAAAAGCCGTCAATTACTGGTTACAGAAAGAAAATATCGCCCTCGATCATTTGTTGGTAGTTGTTGATGATTTGGCTTTGCCTTTGGGTTCTTTACGCCTTCGTGCAAAGGGAAGCGACGCGGGTCACAATGGGCTGAAGAATATTACTGAGGTACTTGGATGTCAGGATTATGCCCGCCTTCGTATTGGGATTGGCGATAATTTCAGGCAGGGACAACAAATTGATTATGTGCTTGGTGAATGGGACAAACAGGAAAAACTGGAGTTGCCGGCCATGATCGACACTTCTATTGAAATTATTAAAAGTTTCGGCACCATTGGTGTGCAACAAACCATGACTTTCTATAATAAGCACAAATAATATGGCCGGAGGTACACGAGTTGATAAATGGCTTTTTGCTGTGCGTCTGCATAAAACGCGCAGCCTGGCATCTGAAGAATGCAGAAAAGGGAAAGTTACTATCAATGGCATGAACGTAAAACCATCGCGCGAATTAAAAGTTGGTGAAACCATTCAAATCCGCCGACCTCCAATATCCCGTAGTTATAAGATTTTAGCCCTTACTGAAAACCGGATGGCGGCTAAACTGGTTCCTGAATTTATGGTTGAAACAACCCCCGCTTCAGAACTTGAGATTCTGGAAGTTCAGAAAAACGATGACTTTTTCAACCGAGAACGGGGTACCGGAAGGCCAACCAAAAAAGATAGGCGCGATATGGATGATTTCTTCGATGTTTAGATTTGAAATCATAGTATTTAACGAAATCAGTCATAAATTATAGGATCCGCAGGTCTTAACTTTAAACATTTAACTTTTAACTTTAATCTTGATGTTGGTTGCCCAGGAAAAACGGAAAACGAATATTGCTGAATACATTTTATATATGTGGCAGGTAGAAGATCTTCTGCGGGCCTGTTCGTTTAATGCTGATTTGATTCAATCAAAGCTTGTTTCACGGTTCAATACCGATGAGAAAACCGGTAATGAAATCGCAGCATGGTACAATAACCTGGCAGTCGTGATGGAAAAGGAACACATACTGGAGAAAGGTCATTTACAGGTTATTACCAATTTGGTAAACGATTTGAACGAGTTTCACCTGAAGTTGATTGAAAAACAGTCGGACAAGGAATACCAGCGTTTGTACCGAATGAACCGCGAAGCCATCAGTGAATTTATCCTGAAATCGGGCAAGTCTGTCGAAAATGAAGTGGAAGCATGCCTGAACGCGCTGTATGGATTGGTACTGCTAAAACTTAAAAATGCTCAAATCTCACCATTGACGCAGAAAACGGTAGAAGGATTTGGCCGGATGATTGGCCATTTGTCTGCCCGGTACATTCAATTCGAAAACGATGATTTTGAATTTTAGATGAACCTTTCCAAGTCTTCAACTGAAGGCAGAAAACACGATTGGCGCACCCCAAACCAGCGGTAACGGTTTTTTGCTATCCATAAATACAATGAGCGCCGCCATTTCTGGGGAAATATTTTGAAGATTACTGCAAATTTGTAAATTCCGCCCAATTCTTCTGCAATTTTTAGAACAGCATCGAAATGGCTGTATGTTGTTTGCCCGTCAAAAACAATCACACTTTCGCGGGGTTCATTCGCCCCTGAATTTTGAAATGTTTGGAACAAAAATTTTTTTCTCAGGTCAGCCTTCAGGATAAACCCTACTGTCCGGCTGCATAAAATACATACGCCATCGAATTGTACAAGTATTTTTCCTTCAGGAATAAGTTGTTTCACTTTATACTTTTTTTGTAGTCCACAAGTAATCCGTCCCTAAGCCAATTTGAAACAGCCTGCCGGTTATCGGAAAAGATGAACCGTTGCTGGTCGCGTGTATGGTTGATGTTTCCCAATTCGATGAATACAGAGGGCGGTAATGAATTTTTAATAACATAAAGATTTCGCGCCGAAACCGAACCGTTGTATCCTCTTGTTGGTTGGTGACGGGCATATCTTTCACCGAAGGTATCCTTTAAAGTATTGGCCAGTTTTTTACCAGTGTCGCTTCTTTTGTCATGATAGAAAAATACATCGATATTTTCTTTCTGACTTCGTGAATCAATGTGAATAACTACCAATCGCTGGAATTTGCCTTTGTTCTGAACGTACAATTTGTTCACTGCTTCGGTACCTTGACGCAGGCGTGCAAGCTGGTTGAGGGGGATTTTTTTGTCTGGAAAACAAACTTCGTCCCTGTCGGGTTTCAAAAACTGTTCATCGCGGATGCCATCGTTTGGGTCGCGGATAATCATGTAAACTGTTGCCCCACGTTCTATCAGGTTTCGGGCAAGTCGCAAAGTTACATCATAAGCATATTCGTCTTCACAAAGCACATGTCCGTTCAGATTGCCAATTGCACCCGGATCAGGACCTCCGTGCCCACTCATTAAATAATATACTGCCTTGCTGAGTTCCCTGTTCTTGATGGTAACTTCTTTGTATTTATTTCCGAAAATTTCATAAACAATCTTTTCCTGAGAGGCCGCAGTAACAGATACCGAATCCTGAATTTCAGTTTTCTTTTCTGAAGTAACTGGCAGCTTATAAGTTCTGCCAATTATTAGTGTGTTGTTTTTGCCGAGTTTGGTTTTGTTCAGTTCAATAAATTGATCAAGATATTCGGTAGGCGAAAGACCGTTTTTTTTCAGTACTGAATAGATTCCATCGCCTTTTTGTGCCGTTATTGTTTTATAATCCTGAGCAAAAGAAGTACTTGCCAAAAGAAACAAAAGGGAAGCAATTACTATTTTATATGAATTAAGTTCAAAATTTATGCGAGATGTAAATGAAACCATGAGCAATTATATTTTATTCAATCAAACGATTTTAATTCTGATTTGTTTTTATCTTTATCCGTAGTTCATCCAATTTAGTATTCAGAATTGCATTTTTAAATATACTTTAATGCGCCATTTAATCCTCTCTTTTTGTGTCATTTTAATATTATTTTCCTGTAACAAGCATCTTGTTGTACGCGAAGTAAATACAAAAAATATATTAATAGATTTTAATGTCGGGCCGATCGATTCGCTGGCAGAATCGATGGTCAAGCCATATCGCGACAGTATTGAACATGACATGTCCACCCTGGTTGCTGTCAGTTCGGCCCCGCTGGTAAAAGGCAAACCTGAAAGTAAACTTACAAATCTGGTTGCTGATATTTTGCTGTATTCGGCAGCTTCATATTGTATGCAACAAAATTTGAGTATCCAACCTGACGCTGCTTATGTTAATTATGGTGGCCTTCGGGCATCTTTGCCCCAGGGCGAAATTACAGTGCAACATATTTTCGGATTAATGCCTTTTGAGAATGAAATTGTATTGATTAAAATTTCAGGAGAATCGTTCATTCTGATGGCCGAAAAAATTGCTGCCAGGGGAGGAGAGGGGGTTGCCGGCATGAAGCTTGGAATCAGAAACGGAAAGGTTTTAAGTTTGATTGTTGCTGATAAAACGATCGATCCGAAAGCTTTTTACTGGCTGGTTACCAACGATTATATTGCCAATGGAGGCGATCAGATGAGCATGTTCATCAATCATTCAGAAAGAATAAATACCCAGCTAAAAATCAGGGATGTTTTGATACAGGTTTTGAGTGACCAGTATAAAAGAGATGGAATTATAGAGGTAAAAGAAGACGGGAGGATTTTCAATGAGCAATAGAAGAACTTTTATAAAACAATCTGTTTTGGGCGGAAGCTCACTGGCTTTCGGACTATTTCCCAATGAATTGTTCGCTTCAGGCGAACTGGTAAAACTGACAGTAATGCACACCAATGATATGCATTGCCACATCGATCCGTTCCCTGTTTCACATGCCGAATATGCCGGTCGCGGCGGGATGGTTCGGCTTGCGTCGCTGATTTCCAAATGCCGGTCAGAAAATCCAAACCTTTTATTGCTCGATGCCGGTGATATGTTTCAGGGAACACCATATTTTAATTATTTCAAAGGCGACTTCATGCTGAAACTAATGAGCCAAATTGGATATGATGCCGGAACAATTGGAAATCATGAGTTTGATAATGGAATGCCAGATATCCTTTCGGCCCTGAAATTTGCCAAATTCCCGATGGTTTCAAGCAATTATGATTTTTCGGATACCATTCTGGCAGATTTAGTAAAGACCTATCATATTCTGGAAAAAGGTGGCATCAAAATCGGTATTTACGGATTAGGTATTGAATTGGACGGTTTGGTTGGTGCATTAAATTACGGAAATACCAAATATCTTGATCCATTGACGAAAGCTCTTGAAATGGAACGTTTACTAAAAAAAGATCACAACTGCGATTTGGTAATTTGCCTGTCGCATCTTGGATTTTCTTACGCGCACAGCAAAATCAGTGATTCTTCGCTTGCGCCTCAAACAAAATACACCGACCTGATTGTTGGCGGCCATACTCATACTTTCCTTGAAAAACCTTTGGTATTAAAAAATGCCGATGGAAAGCAGATTTTGGTCAATCAGGCTGGCTGGGCCGCTTTGGCTACCGGAAAGATTGAGTTTATTTTCGATCGTGCCAGAAGAAGGAAAGCATATTCGGCAGTAGTAAATAATCTTTAGATCAATTTATTTGATGGGCAGGAAAACGCTTTTATTGCTTTCGGTTATTTCAGGAGTATTACTGAGTTTGCCCTGGATTTTCCCATCTTTTTTCTGGTCAATGTTTTTTGGATTTATTCCACTGCTGGTTGTTGAAGACCAAATTGCCAACCGAAAACAAAGTCAAAGGAGCATCGTACTGTTTTTATTCGCACTGTTAAGTTTTTTTGTCTGGAATATATTATCAACCTGGTGGATTGCATACGTTTCTTTTTCAGGAATGATAATTATTACTGGTATAAATGCATTTCTGATGGCTTTTGTATGGTTGCTGATGCATTTAATTCATCGAAAATTTACTGCCCGGACCGGATATTTTTCATTGGTTGTTTTCTGGTTGACTTTTGAATTTCTTCATTTTAACTGGTCGGTTAACTGGCCGTGGCTTACACTTGGAAACGGATTTGCCAATTCTGTAAAATTGGTTCAATGGTACGAATTTACCGGGGTATTGGGAGGATCGCTTTGGGTTTTATTGAGTAATATATTGATATTCAGGTTTTCTAAAAGTATTTTCAGAAAGAATTTGCCTGAAGCTGTTAAATTTGGAAGCTATTCGCTTGCGATTATTTTATTACCGGTTTGCTTGTCATTATTCCAGTATTACAACTACAATGATAAGGATGAAGTTCGCAAGGTTGTGGTTTTGCAGCCCAATATTGATCCGTTTAGCGAGAAATTTTCAGGCATGAACGATGAAGAACAAACTCGTCGTTTAATTTCTTTGGCTGAAACAATTGTAACTGATTCAACCGATTATGTGTTGGCTCCTGAAACTGCTCTTGCACAAATTTGGGAGGATCAGAAAATGTATGAAAATGAAGCATTGCAGCCAATTAATTCGTTGATAAATAAATATCCGAAAATCAGGTTTATTGTTGGGGCAATGACCAAAAAAGAAATTGATGCAGGTGAAACTGTTTCTGCAGCAACCCGCCAAACTGATGATGGCCGGTTTTACAATGTTTTCAATTCTGCTTTGCTGCTTGATCATTCGCCCAAAGTTCAGGTTGGGCATAAAAGTTTGCTGGTGAGCGGAGTCGAAAAGATGCCATTTGAAAAATACTTTTCATTTCTTCGGAAATATATTGTTGATATAGGTGGAGTCAGCGGAAGTCTGGCTTCAGCAAACCAAATTACTGTTTTCGACGGGGCAGATCAGGACAAGACAGGTTCAGTCATTTGTTTTGAATCGGCTTTTGGAGAATATGTTGGAAGCACTGTGGCGAAAGGGGCAAATATGATTTTTGTAATTACCAATGATGGCTGGTGGAAAGATTCGCCCGGCGTATGGCAACATTTCTCCTATTCAAGGTTGAGGGCGATTGAAACACGGAGAAGTATTGCCAGAAGCGCCAATACAGGTATTTCCGGATTTATTGATTCGCGGGGCGATGTGCTTAAAAAAACAGATGTGAATACCAGTATTGCTATCAGATCGGAGATACGAATAAATAATTCAATCACTTTCTATGTAATGTATGGCGATTATTTAGGTCGTGTAAGTATGTTTCTGTCAGGTTTGATATTGATTTATATGATAATGGATCGTTTGAAAAACTGGAGATAATTGGGTTCTTACGGATTGATCGATATTACATAAAAGCATAAAGACCGCTAAATCAATGATTTGCGGTCTTTATTTGGGTTTGGCTCTCAATTTGTCGGGGTGGCCGGACTCGAACCGACGACCTCCTGGTCCCAAACCAGGCATACTACCAACTGTACTACACCCCGATGATAATTTCAGTATTTTAGTGCGGAGAGAGGGGGATTCGAACCCCCGGTACAGAATGACCCGTACGTCGGTTTAGCAAACCGGTGGTTTCAGCCACTCACCCATCTCTCCTTGGTATTGTAACAGAATTAAATCTACTCCAATCTTTAATTTTCACCAGCGATTTCTCTTGATTTCACTAGTCGTTCAGCCTTTGTGAATGTGCGTGCAAATATAGAACTACTTTTTTCACTGGCAAAATAAATAGCATAAAAATACAGACTATTTTGAAGTTTTTTTTGCAGGTAGGAAAGGCTAAATATTGCGGAATCCGCATAATGTATCAATTTTTTTTTTTACGATTAGAAGCATAAAAAGTTCTATATGTAAAAAATATGATACGTAAGCATTCTGGTAATCAGTCAGATATTGACAACATGTTATTAAATCACATGATTTAATTGGAAATTACAAAATGAGCACATATCTTTGGTATCAACAAATCGTTCTAATACATACGTCAAAGGATATTATCTGCATTAATTCATCATTTGGAAAATTCAACATTTTTAATTGACCCGAGCACGCTTTTGACTGCTAAAACAGGCCCAGTACCGCTTCGGCGGGAGTAGTTTATCTACCGTAGGAAGTTTGATCAGTTAGGCACTCAAATCCTGTAATCTGGGATTTTTACAATAGAATTAATGCGGATTTTTTTTGCCTGTGCCCAATCAAAATATACAAAAAACAAAAACCTCTCATCCGGAATGAATGAGAGGTTTTTGTTTTACGTATCCCGGTTGGGATTCGAACCCAAGACCTACGGCTTAGAAGGCCGTTGCTCTATCCAGCTGAGCTACCGAGACATCCTTTAAAGCGGGTGCAAAGGTACAAATTAAATCAGTTCTATTCTATTCTCTTTGCAGATAGTTTTCATTTCGTTGGGCCAAATGCTCGATTGGATTTCACCGATATGCGCCTTCCGGAGAAAATACATACACAAACGCGATTGACCGATACCACCACCAATTGAGAGAGGAAGCTCATCGTTCAGCAAACGCTGGTGCCAGTATAAATTTTTCCGTTCTTCTGCTCCGGAGATGGTCAATTGTTTTAAGAGTGCTGCTTTGTCAACACGGATACCCATTGACGATAACTCCAGCGAAGTTTCCATTATCGGGTTCCAAACCAGGATGTCACCATTTAATCCTTTGCGGTTGCCTGCTGTTGGTGTGGTCCAGTCATCATAGTCAGGTGCACGACCGTCATGTTTTTCGCCTCCAGGCATAACACCGCCAATACCAATGATAAACACAGCAACATACATTTTTGCTGCTTCGTGCTCGCGTTCTTTCGGCGATAAACCAGGATATTGTTCTTCAAGTTCTTCGGCGTGAACAAAGGTAATTTCTTCAGGAAGTAACGGTTTTATCTGGGGAAAATGTTCGGAAACGATAAACTCGGTACGCAAAAAAGTCGAATAAATTTTCCGGACAATCTTTTTCAGGAAATCAAGGGTGCGTTCATCATTTGAAATAACCCGCTCCCAGTCCCATTGATCAACGTACAATGAATGAATATTTGTCAGTTCTTCGTCGGGACGGATGGCATTCATATCAGTATATAATCCATAACCCTGATCAATTTTCATATCGGCCAGAGTCATGCGTTTCCATTTGGCCAGCGACTGAACTACTTCGGCTTTTAAGTCGCCCAATTCTTTTACCGGGAAAGTCACCGGGCGTTCAATTCCATTCAAATCGTCGTTGATTCCGGTACCTTTCATCACGAACAAAGGAGCGGTAACGCGGCGCAAGCGCAATTCTGAAGCAAGATCCTGCTGAAAGCTGTCTTTCACAAGTTTAATGGCCTTTTCGGTCTGATTTACATCAAGTAAAGGCTGATAATTTTCGGGGATAAATAATTTCATTAATTCTTCTTTTTATATTGGTTGTTTTTTCGAAATTATCAAATGATTTAATTTTCGTCACAAAAATAGCAACAGATTAATCATTCCGAAGTTTTTCGATCGATTTTATTAATATTTTGACTTTTTTTACGACTTTTTGTAAGAATGTTGTAATTAAGGTTAGAGCGAAACACTATTTGAAAAGTTTCTTCAGTTCGTCGCCAATCTTTTTTACCGAGCCTTTGATTTGTTCTACCGAAGCTTTTTTTACTTCATGTTCAATTTGTGCGCGCGCTTTGCTTAAATCGAGCGAAACTTCAGGTTTGGTAAGCGAACCTTTCAAAATTACCGAAGCATCGATCATTTTGATGTTCTCCGATCCGGGCAAAATTCCCAATCCTTTGTTCAGATCAGATCCCAGATCATCGCGATTAACCAGAAAGTCCATCGTCAGGTTTATTTCTCGAGCTGCCGACAAACTTCCGTAAATGGTTGTTTGCTGATCGGCAATCGCGGTTTTAAAAGGGTTCAATTTTAACTGGCCATCCTCGAATTGAAAATTGGCTGTAAAATCATCTATTTTTACATTCTTGAGTTTCTCCTTTTTTATGATGCCACGAATCTGGTCAAAAATTGGTGAATCAATGATCATCAGGTTCAGGGTATTGAAAATCCCCATTCCGTTCAAACTGGTGGGCACGATGTCCATCTTTTCATTCATTTTTCCTGAAAGGTCTAACTGTGTAGAGAATTTTCCCAGACTGCGCGAGGCTATCGGCACATATCGCTGGAAAGTACTCAGCGATTGATAAGCAGATGGCAGGTCAAGGTTTTCCATGTTCAGTTTGAAATCGAACACAGGTTTGTTTTCAGGATTACTTGTATATGAACCGTTTAAGGCAACTTTGCCTTGCAACATTTCCATTGTGAGGTTGGTGAGTTCCAATCGCCGGTCTTTTACCCTGATCAGTCCGTTGACATTATTGAGTGACATTTTATCGTAAACAGCTTTTTGAATTGCAGACTGGAAGCTTAAATCAAGTTTGTCGGGTACCTGAAACGCCACCACCGAATCAGCAGCGGCAGCAGGAGTCGGCGCAGGTTTTGCTTCAGTTTTCGCAGCTGCTGGTTCGGCTGCCGGCTTCATGATGTTTGACAACTCAGTAAAATTCATAAAGGCTGATTTCAGATTGAAATTGCCTTTTAATACTTCTTTTTTGAAAACATAAGCCAGATAATTGCTCACATCGCCACGAATTGAAAAATCACTTTGCCCGATTTTTCCGTTAAACTGATCGACCGTAATCTGTTGGGTATTGGCTTTTATTTGTCCCTGGCTGATTTCTATTGGTTTAGTCAACTGATTGCTTTCAATTCTGAAATTTTGAATGGTCGCCTCGCCATTCGATTTGAACTTTTCGTATTCCTTTTTTTCGATCGATGACATTCGCCCTGCAATCTGCATTTTTGCCTTCATTATCCCGGTAATGTCAAGGCTATCAATAGGAATGGCCTGTTTCAGCGATGTAAAATCGATAGTTCCCGTAAAGGAAGCGTCTATGTTCGGATCAGTCATCAATTCACTCAGGTTCAAACTCAGGTCAACAGGATTGTTTTTGATCGAAGCATGTGCTTTTTCGACATTCACTTTCAGCAGGTTCATGTCGCCTTCAGGTTTGGTAATCTGCGCCAAAACCTGAATATCCTGAACGCTTTCAGGCAGTTCCTGATATTTAAAACTTGCATTTGTAACCGCAAGCAAAACCTCGATGGCCGGATATATTTCGTTGTAATACAATCCTTTCACAGAACCTTTGAACTCGGCAGCACCGGTCATAACCGCTTTTTCAAGGTATTTCTGATAATCGGCAGGTACCAAAGCCAGAATCGTGGCAAAATCGCTTTTTTCACTTCGGAAAGCCAGATCAAAAAACATACTGTCGTTTGGCATTGAAAACGAACCATTTACTTCAAGTGGCAGATTGTTTACCATTAATTTCCCCCGATGGAAAAAAAAGTCCATTTTTTCGTAGTCAACTTTCAGCAGGGTTTCTGCTTTCAGCTTCGTTTTCGAAATATACTGTACCGAATCGTATTCAAAAATAAACTCATCAACTTCACCTTTCATATCAAAGGTTGTGAGCGTTCCGTCCACATCGCCAGTCGAACTCAGGTTAGAGTTTTTCACCCACAATTTCATGGGCATAGCCTTATCGTTGTATAACAAGTTCAGGTTTTTTACCTGAATATCATTTAGCTTCATTTTAAAAGCCTCCTCAGTGCCAGTAACTTCTCCTGAAGTTGTTACTGTTGTTTCCGGCGCTTTGGCAATATCCCAGTTCACTGCTCCTGAAGGGTTTACCACCAAACTTATCCGTGGATTGTCAATGTTCAGTATTTTCAGTTCCAGGTCTTCTCCTCTAATCATTTCCATCAGCGAAATATTTGTAGAAATGGAGCTTGCGGAAAGAATCGTGTCTTTTGAAAACTCATTGATACCAATAACAGTCAGTCCCTGAAGTTCCATTTTTACCTTCGGGAACTCTGAAAAAACAGACAATTTAAACGCTGCAAAATCTACTGTTGCATTGACTTGCTTGTTTATGGTGGTTTTTACTTTTGCAAGTAGTTTGTCTTTGTACAGAAACGGCAAAGCTGCCAGTATTCCAATGATCAAGACAATCGTTCCAATAATTAGGAGTATTTTTTTCATTTTGATACTTTAATATCGTTAAAAATAAGTGTACGCAAAAGATTTAACGCAGTTTGAGTTGATCGTATTATATTTCGTTCGCGGTTATGTCTGAAAATAAATTTTTCGCTTTTTGCCCCGAATGGTCCGGCAACTGCGATCCAAACTGTTCCAACAGGTTTTTCGGCAGTTCCTCCATCCGGCCCCGCAATACCGGTTGTTGAAATTGAATAATCAGCGTTCATTGCTTTTTTGGCTCCAATGGCCATCGCTTCTGCTACCTGCTTGCTGACTGCTCCGTAATTATCAATTAGTTCTGTCGGAACATTCAGCAGCATGTTTTTAATTTCGTTGGAATAGGCAATCACGCCACCTTTAAAATATGCTGAACTCCCAGGGTTGGAAGTAATAAAATGTGCAATATTTCCGCCGGTACAACTTTCGGCAACAGCCAGTGTTTTTGATAATGCAACCAGCATCCGGCCAATTACCAGGGCCATATTTTCATCATCAAACCCAAAAATATTTTCAGGAATGATGGTTAGCACTTCTTTAACCTGTTTGTCAATTTCGGCCTCAAGAATTGCCTGATCGGTTCCATAAGCGCTCAGTCGGAGACGAACCGTCAGCGCACTTGGAAGATAGGCCAGTTTGATGAAGTTGGGCAATGCATTTTCCCAATGTTCAATCTTTTCGGCAAGCATTGATTCTGGCAAACCAATTGTAAGAATGGTTTTATGCACAATCGACTCCAGAATTCCAGGTTTTATCAGCCGTGGAAAAACCTCTTCGGTCATGATTGCTTCCATCTCGAAAGGTACACCAGGCATTGAGACAAAAATGGTTCCGTTGCGTTCGAACCACATTCCTGAAGCTGTTCCGGCCGAATTGTGCAACACTGTGCAACTGGCCGGCAACAATGCCTGATCGCGGTTCAACTGATTAATAGTCACATTACGTGAGGATAAAAGCGACTGCACATGTTCGAAAACTTCAGGATAATAAACCAATTCCGTCCCAAAATATTCGCACAGGCATTCCTTTGTAATATCGTCTTTGGTTGGACCAAGGCCTCCGGTAATCAACACCAGATCGGCATTGTTTTCGGCGTTGGCAAACGCTTTCATAATATGGTCGTGATTATCGTGGACAGAAGTCACCTGATACACTTCAATGCCATGCATATTGAGCTGCTGTCCCATCCATGCAGAGTTGGTATCAATAATCTGTCCGATCAAAATTTCATCGCCGATTGTAATTAGTTCTGCTTTCATGTTAAATAGTTCAAAGTTTCAGGTCCCAGGTTCCAAGTCCGTCCCGGGGGCTTTGGATATTGGGTATTGGTTATTCGATATTCTGTTTGATTTTTAAAGCCTTCAACCTTTGTAGAAGTGCTGGGTGCGAATAATGGAAAAACACATAAACAGGATGTGGGCGAAGATTGCTCAGGTTTTTTACTGATAGCTTCTTCAATGCCGAAGCCATTTCGCTGGTATTAAAGTTCTCTGCAGCAAAGGTATCATGTCAAATCGTTGATGAGTGTATCGCACAATACAATCCGCTTTTTTGCACCCAGTCCGGTAAAATAGGCATTTGCCTTGGTCGAACGTTTTGAGCCATCGATCACATAAATATTGCCGAGTTTAAATCCTACTTTGGCGGAGAATTTTTCGATTGCCGATTTAAGTTCACCTTCAGGAAGTGGCGTTTGTTTATTGAATAAAGGAACTATAAGGTTAGAATAAAACAACACCATGAAAATTGAAAATGCACTGATCACCATCCATGCATAAATCCAGAAATTACCGGTAGTAAGCTGATAGATATAGATAATCAGCGCTAACAGTCCGCCACCAATTATTGCTCCAAGCAACCAACCTTTTAATTTATCGAGTATAAAAGTTTTGGGAGTGGTTTTGTTAAAGCCAAATTTTTCTTCAATTACAAAGGTGCCATAAACTGAAAATGGAGTTGTAAGCACATCAGAGGCAAACATGAGAATGCCGAAGAAAACCAGTGCTGTCAGGATTGAATTGGCCGATACCGAAAGGGCCACACTGTTCGCCCATGCAAATCCGGAGAAAAGAAACATGAGTAAAAGCAATACGAAACTAAACGAAGAACTGATCATCGAAAAGCGAAAGTTCACTTTCTCATAAGCTTGTTGCTGGCAGTACTTTTCTTCATCATAAATACCTTTTACTTCCTCTGGCAGGCGATCGCTGCATTGGGTCGAATTCAGGTATTCCAAAATGCGCTCAAAAATAAAATCGGCCACAACAAGGCCAATAATGATATAAAACAAGATTTGTGACATGCGTTGTAATTTGCCTCAAAGTTAACAAAAAGCTTTCCGCTTTAACCTAAACAGCACGTCCAGAGATGAAAATGAGAATTTTAATAATTTAAATGGAGTTGTAATCCTCCGGACGGTTAATATTAAAAAACAAACGGGGATATTTTCGGACCAGAAAATTACAATCAACGTACCGCGTATTTAGTTTCGGAAGCAATCTCATTAGTTTGTAATCGCCCTGATTGATTATTTCTTCAAGTTGAGGTAAAATTTGCTTGTTGTATAAGCCTATCAAAGGTTCAATTCCTCCCTCATGTTCAGGAATAATGCAATCGTACTGACCGATTTGTGTGAATAAAGATTGAATTAATTCCTTATTAATAAATGGAGTATCGACACTGACCAAAAGGTTCCAATCGGTCGATGAATGCTTTAATGAGGAAACTATTCCTGAAATCGGTCCGATACCGGTGTGTAAATCAGGAACCATTTTGATATTAAAATCATCATATTCAGAATTTTGTCCGCTTATTTCAATGGTTTTGCAAAATGGTTCAATCAGCTTTTTTATCCATATCAGCAAAGGTTCATCCTGAACCAACAAAAGTGCTTTATCGGTTCCCATGCGGTTACTTTTTCCGCCAGCCAGAATAAATCCGGAGATATCAGCTTTAATTTCCATTCATTATTGATAGGTTCAGACCTAAATGCGAATTGTAACTGATGCATTTCGGGGCAAAGCCCTCAGAATAGTCTTGGCTTCATTTTCGGGAATACTGATGAGAATTTCAGGAGTATAAACTGGTTTACTGAACTTTACAATCTGTTTGAATGAATTGTAAATATTTTTCAAATCTCTTTTAAATTCAAATCCTTTGCCCAGTCGGTATTTCGACTCAGATTCTGAGATTGAATCAATTCCCTGGATATTCAATTCAAATTCACGATCAAATTTAACTGTCCAGAATATATTTTCTTTCGGTAGCGAATCTTTTGTAGCAACTGCCGCTTCAGCCTCTTCAGCAGATTTGGGAGCCTGCACAACTTTAAACGGATTTTTCTCTATGGAAGATTCGAATTTTTGTATTGTCAATGGAGTTCCAAACATTGAGAAATATACATTTCCATCCATTCGTTTGAAGAATCCCGAAGTTGAGTATTCACGGATTTTTGTTGACATTACAACAACACCTTTCAATTCAAGTTGGAGGAGTTGTTCTCCAAGATCAATTGATAAACCGATTGAATCTTGTGAAGCCATTTTAATACGTGATTCGACCCATGCTTTTTCTTTCATCAATTCAATCAGGGATGGGCTAACATGTTCTGTTACATCAACCTGTGTTTGGGCCAATTTCATTCTATCGCGAACTGCACCAACCGAAAGAAAAGTATAAACAGTTATAAAAGTGAGTAGGATAGTACTAAAGATGATTACGAAAATCTTTAGCCCTTTGTATTTTTTTACGAACAGACTATCAAAGCCTTCTGCTGAATTATCTTTCATTATTAATATATATAAACTTTTGAACCAACTTCCATTGTCTTGTAAACTACTTCCAAATCCTCGTCACCCATACGGACACAACCATGGGTTACATTCAATCCCATAAAACGCTTGTATATGGTTCCATGTATCATATAGCCATCGCCAAGTTCCAATTTATAAGCTCCGAGAGTGCCTGATTCAAAACGGGAAGGATGACCTCTTGGCGGAATTGGCAATCCGTCTTCAATAAATGCCCAGTCGGGTTTTGCCCAAACCGGATTTGGTTGTTTTCTCAATACGCGGTGAACACCCAATGGGGTGTGAAATACGAACTCCTTTTCGCCATCGCTCTGAACAAGTCTTTCATTTTTACCGGTTGAACAAATGCCATCACGAATCAAATTCTTCCCTTTGTACAAATAGAAATGGTTATCCGTGGTATTGATAATTATATAAGCATTTGATGGAGTATATTTATCCAGCTTTGTTTGCAGCTTTGCAATTTCTTTCTCCAGTTTCTCCTTTTTGCTTTCAACACCTTCCGAGTCAGTTTGTGCTTTACTAAGAGAAGGCAGTACAATCGTAGACTCCTGTATCGCTGGAATTACAAAAAATATCATCGAAATAAAAAATAGGATCCCGAAAAACAATACAGAGAGATAAATTAATATAGTGCGAATCATAGATATAAAATTATAATGCAGAAGTTATTTTCGTAATCAATACTATATAATAGTATCAACTAATTTTTTTTTATAAAAAGTTTCAAAAGGGCTAAAAATCCAATCCTTCTGAAATTACTGAAAGAGGCTGAATAGAACCAACGATTGTTACCCTCGTACCGTTACCAACCAAACGGTATAAATCATCCATATCCGTATTTTTCAATCCAACACAACCACTGGTCCAGTTAAATCCTCTGCCTCCGTGCCCGTGTATCTCGATCAAATTACCGATACCTGCATTTCTGGAAATTAAACCTTTCCTTTTTTTCTCGGCAAATTTGACTTTATCTTCTGCATTCGGATAATCAATAAGCAAAGCTTTGTGATAAATTGTATTGCCCCGCTCTTTCTTTTTGGTTATACGATAGTTGCCTTCCGGTGTAGCCTTGTCACCTGCCCGTTCTTTATGAGCCATCCAGTTAGGCCCAAATTCAGCATCATAACTCCGAATTACTTTTCCAGATTGGTAAACGTACAGTAAATGGGCAACTTTATCAACCAGAATCACTTTATTGCCTCCGCGTGAGGCGGCCATTGCATCATTTGCCAATTTTTTCCACTTTGAATGATCTTCAAAATAGTTGCGTAGCATTTTACCGGCAGCAACATTGGCATGATTGACATAAATCTCAGCTTTCTTGAATAAAATTTCAGCATCTTTTAGCTTGCCACTTTCATGGGCAATTTTTGATTCGCTTAAAAACATTTTTGATTTATTATGCGCATCAAAAACTGATTTCGGTAATGGAAGGCCTTTAAAAAGCTTGTTGTACAATTCTATTTTTTTTGCCAGACTAATAAATGCTGCCTGAACATCCCTGCTTAGATTAGCCGACTTTTTTATTGATTCTTCCCTTGCTTCTTCGGCTTTCTTTTTTGAACTTTTCGCGAAGAAAATAATACGGTCATAGTTGCGGAACAAAATAAATCTGGAATTTTCCCTTGACCAGTTTATCATTGCAGAGTCATACATCTGAACTGATTCTTTATAATTTTTTTCAGAATAGATATTTGCTTCAGCTTCTTTTGCAAATGTCAAAGCTTCACGGGCAAGCTTCAAATCCTCAGTTGGAAGTTCTTTTTGAGATACAATAATTGCAGAAATACTGATTGCAATTGTTGCAACTGAGAATAAAATAATAATTATCGACCACTTAATTTTCTTCTTCTTACTTAAAATCATTTCATCCGTATTAAAAAAATACCCGGAAGTTGCCCCCCGGGTATTGTAAACGATCAACTCCTATGAGTTATTATTTACCACCTTTTTTTGCAATAGCTTCTTCCAATTCAGCTTTGATTGCAGTAGCTTTTTCTTTTGCAGCTTTGATTTTGTCGTTAGAACCGATCAAATCGCCATTGGCCAATAAAGCTTCAACTTCAGTAACAGTAGTTTCAGCTACAGCGATGTCGCTGTTAATTGCTTCCAAAGCAGCTTTGCCTTCTTTGCCTTTTGGAGCTTTAGCAACCAATGCTTTGTTTTCTTCGATCAAAGTTTTTACTTCACCAATCATGGTTTCAACTTCAGCTTGTAATTCAATTTTACGAGCTTCTGCTTTAGTTTTAGTGTCAACAGCCATTTGGTTAACAACTGCTAATTTTTCTTTTGCTGGTGAATAATTTGGAAACCATTTTGCTTTGGCGACTTCAACGCTTTCGTTAGCTGATTTCATTGAATCAACTAAAGCTGAATAAGCTTCAGGTACATACAAATCAGCGCCAGAATCTTTAACTTCCTGAACAGCAGCTTGTGCTGCATCAATTTCAACTTGAGGAACTTTAGCACAACTGCTAAATAATACTGCGACACCCATTGCTGCAATAGCAATAATTAATTTACTTTTCATACTCAATTTTAAATTTTGGTTTTCTCAAAAATTATTAACTTTATAATATAACTAAAAACTTCTATTAATTTCTATTTTTACATCGAACTTCAAAAGGAATTTCAGTCAAACTTATCATTGTGACGAAGGTTTTTGTAGAAGTAACACATCTGTAAATTATTTTTTTATTTTTTTTTGACTTTTCTCATTTTCAACATATTTTAATGGCATTAAAAACTAAATATCAACAGAAGACAGATGAAGAAATTGTTCATCTAATAATGAATGCCGGTAATCAGGAGTTGTTTGAAGTGCTTTATTCACGCTATCTTAATAAAGTAAAAGACAAATGTTATAGTTTTTTGAAAGATACCAAGCAGGCTGAAGAATTTGCAAATGACATATTGACAAAAGCCTATGAAAAAATTACCGGATTTAAAGGTAACTCATCATTTTCTTCATGGCTTTATTCGATTACTTATAATTATTGTATCGATTATTTAAGGGTTAAGAAAAAGCTTCACTACCCAAACTGGAACAGCAGTAATGAGATCCCGGAAATCATTGATGAATCGGAAACAGATTTTGAAGAAGCAAACTATGAAAATCTCATGTCTATTCTTGAATTGATCCATCCTGAAGAAAAAGTATTGTTATTGATGAAATATCAGGACAACCTACCTATCAAACATATAGCAAAAACCCTTCGCATCAGTGACGATGCAGTAAAAATGAGGATTAAAAGGGCACGCACTCGGGTTATTTATATGTACCAGCAAAAATTCAATGCGAATAATTAATTAACTGACTTAAGCGTTACTATTTACATCGTCATACGTCTATAATAAAAAATGTTTGATTTATTGTATTAACAGTTCAAATTACACAAAACCAAACCGACCATAAACCACGTATAATTAATGAACAATGAAACACATTTTAAGTAAAATATTCCACTTCTCAAGTGTCACCGTGCCTTCGAAGGTAAAAAATTTATTTTTACAGAAATTTGGTGAATCATTAAATATCGAATGGTTTAAAACCGATGATTTTTATGAAGCAATCTTTTATCTTGAAGATATTGAACACATTGCCCGTTTTGATTCTGCCGGTGAACTTCTTAACCTGAAAAAGAACCTGCCAATACAATCTACTCCTCAGCATATTAAAGATAAAGCTGCGGAACACGGAGAGTTGATGAACGTTATTGAAATCAGTGAATCAGAAATTGTTGGATACGAACTGATCGTTCGCGATGATGGACTCATCCGTTTCTCCTTACTTTTAAATGAAAAGGGCGGACTACTCCATAAGAGTAAACTTTAAGAAAAAATCGTCTGTTTAGTATTGCACAAGTATAAATTTAAGTACTATATTTGCAACCTCAAAACGAAAAATGGTGGTTGTAGCTCAGCTGGTTAGAGCACTGGATTGTGGTTCCAGGGGTCGTGGGTTCAAATCCCATCATCCACCCTCAAACTAAGTAAATGAAGCGAAGGGTAATTGTCTGTAAAAAAGACAGTTACCCCTCTTGCTTTTCTGTCTGTTTTTCTGTTTCTAACGTTTCTTGCCATCGGAAATCGCGCCAAAATCAATGATTTTATATGGTTTTGTGTTTTCAAACCTCTCTTTTCCGGTATTTCGCAGGCGACATTCCCATTACTTTTCTTTGACATATTCGAGCGTTTCGATGCTGAAACCACGGTCGAGGTTGCGGAAAATTTCTGAAAACATATCTGTCCGGCCACTGATAAGCGAAGATCTTCCGCGATCAATAGCCATGGTCTGACTGGCAAACCTGGAATAATTTCCGGATTTCAATCCGGAAACATGAATCCAGTAAATCGACCAGGGATTTTGCATGTCGGAATGATAGGAATGTGGCATTCCGGCCGGAATGATGAAAAAAAGCAGCAATGGGATTGAGCGAGCTTTGTATGTATTTAATTGGGCTTGGACAACAGGGAAAAGGTAATGTTGTATTTTAATACATTTGTAAAAAATTTTGAAAGATGAATCGGTTATAGTAGATTTCGCAGAAAAAACAAATAAATATGAAAGCAGCGGTATTGACGGAGTACAACAAAGTAGAATGGTTGGATGTGGAAAAACCTTCATGCAAACCGGGTGAAGTATTGATTCAGGTTACTTATGGTTGTATCTGCGGAAGCGATCAGCATATCCATAAAGGCGAATTCCATCCGCGAACCAAAACACCGATGATCATGGGCCATGAATTTGGCGGATTGGTTGCCGAAGTGGGCGAGGGGGTTGAAGGTTGGGCTGTTGGCGACAAAGTTGCTCCCGACCCGATTATCTGGTGCGGAAAATGTCCGGCATGTTTGAAGGGACATTTCCCAGCATGTACCAGCTTAAAACTCATTGGCATTGACTCTGATGGCGGATTTGCCCAATTCATATCACTTCCGCCTTCAATGTTGTATAAAGTTCCATCCGAAATTCCTGATGAACATGTTGCATTGGTAGAAGTTTTAAGTATTGGCTGCCATGCAAAAAACCGCGCCAATGTAAAGAAAGCTGACACAGTGGTAATCTGGGGCTCCGGAAAAGTTGGTCTTTGCATCCTGGAAGCCGTGCGCACTGTTACCGATAATACCGTTTTTATGGTTGATATTCTGGAACCACGCCTGGCTATTGGCCCAAAATACTACGAAAATGTGATTGCAATTGATGCCACCAAAGAAAATCCAGTAGAGAGAATCAAAGCTCAAACCGGAGGAAAAGGAGTGGACATTGCTTTTGAGGCTGTTGGACATGCCCACCAAATAGAAGGTTTGGCAAATCCGGTTCGTGGTTGTATTCAGAGTGTATGTGGTGGCGGAACGGTTTGTGTACTTGGTTTGGGCAACGAACCTGCCCCAATCGTATTCAAAGAATTGATATGGAAAGAAGCAAAAATTGTGTCGTCCCGGGTTAGTCATGGCGAATTTGCCGAAGCCATTGAGCACCTGAAACACGGCCGGCTAAAACCTGAAGCATTGATTTCACAAGTGCTTCACGGATCGCAAACCCAGAGGGGGTTCGAAATTCTGGATGAAAACCCAGCTGAAAATGTCAAGATATTACTCGATTTCAGGAACTGAAAAGAATTCATTTAATTTAAAAAACCTCCGGGAAGCTGTCTTTTCGGAGATTTTTTGTTGGTGGCTTTATTTTTCTTCCAGAATACCTTTTAACCCGTTTAAATTTTCAGTCAGCACCACTTTAACATCTCTTTCTGCATTATGACCTATTATTCCAATTTTCCCTTTATATCCGGAAGCTATGATCATTTTAATCAGTTCTTGTTCATGTTTGCCTTTCCCAATAGGTAAGATCTGGCCTTTTTCTAAATCCATCCCATTCAGATTAATTATATTCAGAAATTCCTTCGATGTTAATATTGTTTTGTCGGGCAAGTTTTATTTCCTCAGCAAAAGATGAGATATGCTCTGTTCGCCAATCGTAAGCATAGTTCCGAATGCCAATTTCGTTTAGCATTTTTATTCGTTCTGTCGGCTCTCTTCTTTCTTTGTCAAATGGTACAATGCACCAGGCAACAATATTTTCGGTCTTGAATTCAATTTGAGCATACGATATTTGCGATGCTAACACGATTATTAAAGCAAGTAGTAATTTGTTCATAGTTATATAGTTCAAGTTAGTGGCTTGATCCGCATAAACCGCCGATTAAAATTCGACAGATTATTAAAACCGCTCAGGTAACAAATCTCCGAAATGTTGTGCTCCTCACCGCTAAGCAGTTTGCATGCATAGCCTATCCTGACTCCGTTCAGGAAATTGACAAACATTTTTTGTGCAACCACTTGTCTCGTATTTCCGCTGATTGAAAAGCCCATAACGGATTCTTCCAGAAATCGGGCTACCGTCTCCATTTCAGGAATGCTAAAGAACCCATTTCCCAGGAAATCGAGGTTAAAATGGATGACAATTGCTTCCGCTGTCAGATCAGAATTTTCTTCGTAATAAACTTTACTGTTTCGATAAACATGCGGAAGATTTGGCCCCATAAAAACGAGGTCGCCATCGGTAAAACTGCTCATGTGATCGCCAATAATTTTATCGCCCGAGCTTTTCAGCACAAGCACCAGTTCGAACTCCGGATGGTAATGCCACGGAGTAGGATAGTGGGCATAAATATCTTTCTGGAGAACGAACGAGGATTTGGCATCCTTGTTTAAACGTTCGATGATGAGCTTCATTTATAATACAAATTTCCTGTAAATAACACGAAAATACTTGAAAAACTCGATAAAATAGTATTAGTTTTTGTCGGTTTTATGTACGAAATTTGATCAGGCAGAAATACGGTCAAGAATATAAATATAAATCCATAATTATAAATTTAAAACTAATCTGAAATGAAAAATCTAACAACTACTTTATTTTTTGGGCTGATCCTGATTTTAATGGCATCATGTAATGCTCCTGTCAAAAATGATCCGCTAAGCCTTTATGGAGAAATCGACCGTTCAGCAGCACTGAACACCTTGGCCGAATCGGAGAAGAACAAAGGATGGAACCTCCTGTTTGATGGTGAAAACACAACTGGCTGGCACGGTTTCAACATGCAGGGAATCCCCGATTGCTGGATTATTGAAGATGCGGCTTTCACCATGACTACAGAAGGTGGGGGAGAAAGCCAGGACATTATCACCGACAAAACCTACAAAAATTTTGCATTCAGTGTCGAGTTTAAACTGACCAGTGGCGCCAACAGTGGGATTATTTTCCAGGTTGCCGAAGATCCCAAATATAAATTTCCATACGAAACCGGCCCTGAATTTCAGGTTATGGACCATGAAAGCTGGCCCGATAAATTGGAAGACTGGCAAATATGCGGTGCAAATTACGCCATGTATCCGCCCAAAACAAGACCATATAAGCCTGTTGGCGAATGGAACCAGGTTTTATTGGTGGTGAACGGAAACCTCGTGACCCAAATCCTGAACGGCGAAGTGGTGGTTGAATATGAGAAGTATTCCGAAGAATGGGAAAAACTGCGCAACAGCGGCAAATGGGCCGACTTTTCGGATTACGGAAAATACGACGAAGGACATATTTCGCTTCAAAACCACGGGACCAAAGTGTGGTACAGGAATATCAAAATCAAGGAAATTTAATCTGTTAACCGATTTAATCTGAAGAAATGAATAATTCAAGACGCGAATTTTTAAAGAAGGCATCAGTAGCTACGGCAGGGATTTCGATTGTTCCCGGCATGGCCGTGAGTGGTTTGGGTCATCGTGCCCTAAGCGACAAACTGAATATTGTTGGTGTCGGAATTGGCGGCAAAGGTCATCCAAACCTTGTGGGGATGAACACCGAAAATATAGTTGGATTGTGCGACGTGGATTGGAAATATGCTGAAAAATGTTTTAAAGAATTTCCGAAGGCCAAACGTTACTGGGACTGGCGAAAGATGTTTGATGAAATGGGCAATTCGTTCGATGGGGTGATGGTCGCAACTGCCGATCATACCCACGCCATTGTTGCAGCCACCGCATTATCGATGGGAAAACATGTGTACTGCCAGAAACCATTGACCCATTCGGTTTATGAATCGCGCTTGTTGACCAAACTCGCAGCAAAGCACAAAGTAGCCACACAAATGGGTAACCAGGGCAATTCTGGCGATGGTGTCCGTCAGGTTTGCGAGTGGATTTGGAATGGCGAGATTGGCGAAGTAAAAGAAGTACATGCATGGACCGATCGCCCTATATGGCCACAAGGGTTACAGCGCCCGACCGAAAAAATAGCCCCTCCGGATACCATGAACTGGGATTTATTTATCGGGCCAGCGCCCATGCGCCCGTTCCATGATATTTATACGCCCTGGAATTGGCGGGGATGGTGGGATTTCGGAACAGGGGCTTTTGGCGACATGGCTTGCCACGTGCTCGATCCGGTTTATCAGTCGCTCAAATTAGGTTATCCGGAAAAGGTTTCCGGAAGTTCAACCCAGGTTAACACAGAAAGCGCTCCGCAGGCCGAAACTGTCGAGTTTAATTTTCCTGCCCGTGTGAAAGTGAAGAATCAGGAAATGCCTGCCGTAAAAGTGTTCTGGTACGATGGCGGAATCCTTCCACGGCGGCCTGATTTATTGCCTGAAGGCGAGAACCTGATGGCTGACGGACTTGGCGGTTGCATTTTTGTCGGTTCAAAAGATACCTTGATTGCCGGATGTGGAGGGTTTAATCCCCGTCTTCTGTCGGGCAGAAAACCAAACGTTACTCCATATTTGAGACGTGTTCCGGGAGCTGTTGGATATATCGATGGGCCGCACGAACAAGACTGGATCAGGGCCTGTAAAGAATCTCCAGAAAACCGGATTGAAGGCACTTCGCATTTCGGGTATTCCGGTCCGTTCAACGAAATGGTGTTATTGGGCGTTCTGGCAATTCGCTTGCAAAACCTGAACAAAACACTGAAATGGGATGCTGAAAATATGCGGTTTACCAACATTTCACCCACTGACGAACTGAAAATTGTGACCTCCGACGAGTTTAAAGTGATTGACGGGCATCCTCATTTTAATACCCAATATGCCAAATTCAATGCACTCGAAGCTGCAAACGGATACATCAAACATACTTACCGGAATGGCTGGAACTTACCGGCTATGCCATAAATTTTAATTACCGCATGAGGCACTTGAAGTAAAATCTGGTGTCTCATGTGGTTTGAATTTCAAAATTAAAAATACCGATATGCCTAAAAATATTTCTTTGATTCTCTTATTGTTTGTGGTGACTTGTGCTCCCGGTGTAAAGAAAGTTGTAACTGCCGGTAGTGAACAGGATACTTTGCGTGTTTTATCTTATAATATTTGGGTTGGAGGCCAGCCACTGGAAAAATCAGCTGAAGTTATTCGCGTTTCAGGTGCCAAAATAGTTGGTATTCAGGAGGCTTGTTCCTACAATCCCGATGGCTCAATGTTAAGCGATAATGGATTGAAAATAGCCGAAACAATGGGGTGGAATTATTATTCAAAGGGCAGATCCGGAATACTTACTTCTTATGCCATTGCGGACACTGCCGAAAATAAATTGGGAATCAAATTAAATATCGGCGATTTTAACGAACCATCGTTTCAGGATTGGACAAGAGGCAGCCGCAAAAGTATAGCTGAACTCTAATCTAAACAAAATGAATTCAAGAGATCAATTTTTAAAGACTATAAATCACCGACAACCAGATCGGTTAGTCGTCGATTTTGGGTCAACTTCCGTCACAGGAATCCATGTTCTTGCAATTGAAAATCTACGGAAATATTATGGTTTTGAAAATAAACCGGTTCGTGTAACCGATCCTTACCAAATGCTTGGTGAAGTTGATCAGGAACTGATTGAAATAATGGGTGTTGATGCGGTTGCAGCCCGGGGCAGAAAGAACGGATTTGGATTCTACAACCACGAACCGTTGATGGAATATTTAACTCCCTGGGGACAAACGGTGCTGGTTCCTGAAGGTTTTCGCACAACGAAC
The DNA here is from genome assembly GCA_031421065.1 of Prolixibacteraceae bacterium. Lineage (GTDB taxonomy): Bacteria > Bacteroidota > Bacteroidia > Bacteroidales > Prolixibacteraceae > Aquipluma. The sequence goes on along the minus strand of JANONW010000150.1, from coordinate 44,824 downwards.
GACGAAAATGGCGATGTGTTGATGTATCCCGAAGGCGATACTTTGGCGACACCTTCAGGACGAATGCCCCGGAGCAGCTATTTTTTCGATGCGATAATCCGGCAGAAACCTATTATTGAGGAAAACCTTGACCCCAAAGACAATCTCGAAGAATATGGATTGGTATCGGACAGTGATCTGGAATATTGGGCAGCAACCACCCAAAAAGCTCGTGCCACCGGAAAAGCGGTGGTTGCCGGGCTTGGTGGAACAGCTCTGGGTGACATCGCGCATATTCCCGGCATAAAATTGAAAGATCCGAAAGGTATCCGCGATATCACCGAATGGTACATGAGTATCCTCATGCGTCCGGATTATATCCGGGCTATATTTGACCGCCAATCCGAAATCGCCCTCGAAAATTTCAGCCGTTTGCACCAAGTAATTGGCGACAATGTGGATGCCGTTTTTATCTGTGGAACCGATTTTGGAACGCAGGATTCCACCTTCTGCGCCCCTGAACAATTCGATGATTTGTGGTTGCCTTATTACCGGCGGATCAACGATTGGGTGCATGCCAATACCAACTGGAAAACCTTCAAACACTCGTGTGGCGCGGTCGAGCCGTTTATGTCGCGGTTTATCGCTGCCGGTTTCGATATCATTAATCCTGTGCAGGTTGCGGCCAAAGGAATGGATCCGGCACATCTGAAAAAAACATACGGAAAAGACCTTGTTTTCTGGGGCGGGGGCATCGACACACAAAAAACGCTGCCTTACGCTTCTCCTGAAAAAGTGCGCGAAGAAGTGCTTCGATTGTGCGGAATTTTTGCCAAAGACGGAGGGTTCGTGTTCAATACCGTTCACAACATTCAGGCAAACGTTCCGGTTGAAAACATTGTTGCAATGGTTGATGCCATAAAGGAATTCAATGGATAAAAAACTAAATACACCAGGCTTAAAAATATCAGCAGAATGTCAAAAATTTCAATAGGAATTGATCTTGGGGGAACAAGAATAAAAGCAGTTGCAATTGACGGATCGGGCAATATTTTACATCAATATTTTCAACCTACCAACGATGGCGACGATACGATCTGGAAAAATGCAATTTTAATTGCGCTGCAAGAAATAAAGTGTAAAATAAAATGCGCCGGCTCAGTAGTTGGCATTTCAGCGCCGGGCTTGCCCAATGCAAGGAACTCGGCCATAGCTTTTATGCCCGGCCGGTTGCAGGGACTGGAAAATTTTGAATGGACGGAATTTTTGAGAATGAGAACTTTTGTACTTAACGACGCAATTTCGGCTATGATGGGCGAAGCAAGATTTGGCGCTGCAAAGGACCGTAAAAATGTAGTTATGATTACCTTGGGCACTGGCGTTGGAGGGGCAATACTAATCGAAGGAAAACCATACCAGGGCTCATTCAATAAAGCAGGACATATTGGTCACATGGTTATCGATAGTGAGGGTGAAGCTGATATCATCGGAATGCCCGGAAGCCTGGAAGATGCAATAGGAAATTGCAGCATCGAAAAAAGGACTTCAGGAAAATTCAAAACCACACATCAATTATTAGAGGCCTTCAGGAATGGAGACAGCTTTGCAAAAGAAATATGGCTCACGTCAGTAAAAAAGTTAGCCATTGGCCTTGCTTCATTAACCAATATCCTTTCGCCCGAAATGATCATTATTGGCGGTGGTATCGCCGAAGCCGGTAAGGATTTGTTTGAACCTCTTGAAGCTTTCATGGACAAATATGAATGGAGGGCAGGCGGTAACAAAACTGAAATAGTAAAAGCACAATATGGTGATTTTTCAGGAGCTGTGGGAGCAGCATGTTTTGCCCGGGAACAGAATAGAAAGTAATTTCTACAGTGGGTTACATCAAAGGTATTTGCGAGTCGGCAGGGATCGAATTGGAATAAAAATTAACCGATAATTCGCTGTTCTAAATTGGTCATACAACTTTTATTTCCCTATTTTTAACATCGATAAACCATCGATAAAAACATCATGCTCACCGGAAACTACCAACTTCTTTATCAGCAACTTATTCGGGTTGTCGATCCTAAACGAATTTTTCACGATCCGCTTCATACCCTGGCTTTTGGGACTGATGCCAGCTTTTACCGGCTGATCCCGAAGATGGTCATCAAAGCGAAAAACGAGGAAGAAGTTTCGCTGATCCTGAAAGAAAGTTCGAAACTGGACATCCCGGTAACTTTTCGGGCAGCCGGAACCAGCCTTTCGGGTCAGGCGATTTCCGATTCGGTTTTGGTGATCGCCGGAAACCACTGGCGCAATTTCAGGATCGATAAAGACGGCTTGAAAATTCGTTTGCAGCCGGGGTTGACCGGAGGAAAAGTAAACACACTTCTGGCACCCTACGGACGAAAAATTGGTCCCGATCCGGCTTCGGTGAATGCGGCCATGATTGGCGGAATCGCGGCCAACAACGCCAGCGGCATGTGCTGCGGGACTGCTGAAAATTCCTATAAAACACTCGACTCGATGCGGATCATACTGGTTGATGGTTCGCTGCTCGATACGGCCAGTACTGAAAGCAAGGAACAATCCCGGCTAACACACCCGCAACTGATTCAGGAAATTACTGAAATGGTGGATGAGGTAAAATCCAATCCGGAACTTTCAGAGCGCATCGCCCGAAAATTCAAGATGAAAAATACGACCGGTTACAGCCTGAATGCGTTGGTTGATTTTTCTGATCCGTTTGATGTGGTTCAGCACCTGATGATTGGCTCCGAAGGAACGCTGGGTTTTATAGCAGAAATTACTTACAGAACAGTGGTGGAGCACCCGTTCAGGGCAACTGCGCTGATGATTTTCTCGGACATTGAAAAAGCCTGCAATGCCGTTTCGCTCCTGAAATCGGCTCCGGTGACTGCCGTCGAACTTATGGATCGCGCCGGTTTGCGCTCGGTGGAAGATCAGGCCGGAATGCCCGCCTACCTTAAAATGTTGAGTCCAACGGCCAGTGCCATTTTGGTTGAGACCCGCGCTATACAATACGATCAGCTCAATCGGCAAATAGCCGAAATTCTGAAAACCGTTGGGCCTATTACATCAGAAATTCCGGTTCAGTTTACCGATGTACCTTCGGAATGTGCTCTTTTCTGGAAAATCCGCAAAGGGCTGTTTCCCTCAGTGGGCGCCATACGCAAAACCGGTACAACGGTCATCATCGAAGATGTTGCCTTCCCCGTTCCCCGCCTGGCCGAGGCAACGCTCGATTTACAAAACCTGCTCAAAAAATGGGGCTACCACGAGGCGGTGATTTTTGGGCATGCGCTGGAAGGAAACCTGCATTTTGTGTTTACCCAGGATTTTGGATCGCAATGCGAAATTGGCCGATACGCAAATTTTATGGCCGAAGTGGCCGAAATGGTGGTCGCCAAATACGACGGTTCGCTCAAGGCCGAACATGGCACGGGTCGAAACATGGCGCCATTTGTCGAGATGGAATGGGGGCACGAAGCTTTCGAGCTGATGAAGCGAATCAAACGTATTTTCGACCCGAAAAACCTGCTCAATCCGGGGGTCATCCTGAACAACGATCCCGAAGCGCACCTGAAAAACCTGAAACCGATTCCGGCAGCCAGCGAAAAAATTGACAAGTGCATTGAATGTGGATTTTGCGAGCCAACCTGTGTTTCAGCAGAATTAACGCTCACGCCCCGACAGCGCATCGTGGTTTACCGCGAAATGGCAAGTCTGGCGAAAAGCGGTCACGAACCGCACATTGCAGCTTCATTGGCCAAGGCATTTCAGTACTCCGGAAACGAAACCTGCGCCACCGACGGGCTGTGTGCCACCGCTTGTCCCGTAAAAATTGATACGGGAAAACTGATCAAAACTTTAAGAACTGAGCAAATCGGCGCCAATCAAAAACGCGCTGTTTGGATTGCCGACCGCATGAGCGGCGTGACTTCAACCATCAGCACCGCACTTTCAACAGTTGGCTTCTTTCATTCCATTTTTGGAACTCCTTTGATGAAAGGCATTTCAGGAGGATTGAGAACCATTTCAGGAAACCGCATTCCGCTTTGGAACGAAAACATGCCGATTGGCGCAAAAAAAATAAATACAAGTAAAAGCCTGAAATCAGCGAACAAGGTCGTTTATTTCCCTTCGTGCATCAACCGGGCGATGGGCGTTTCGAAGGAACACCGCCACGAAAAACAGCTTTCAGAAAAAATTCTCGAATTGCTGAACAAAGGCGGTTTCGAGGTCATTTATCCTGAAAAGGTGAACAGTTTGTGCTGTGGAATGGCTTTTTCGAGCAAAGGCTACACCAAAGCCGGACTGAAAAAATCGAACGAACTGGAAGCCGCCCTGCTGAAAGCCAGCGAAAATGGCAAATATCCGGTATTGTGCGACATGAGCCCGTGCCTGTTCACCATGAAAGAAAACATGCAACCGGGATTGAAACTTTACGAACCAGTGGAGTTTATCCTCGAATATTTGCTTCCAAATCTGGAAATTCAGCCTTTGCAGGAAACGATCACCGTGTTTCCGGTTTGCAGCATGAAAAAGATGGGGATGGAAGACAAACTGGTTGAACTGGCCGAGAAATGCGCTGCGAAAGTCATCGTTCCCGAAACCAATTGCTGTGGGTTTGCCGGCGACCGTGGATTTTCATTTCCCGAGCTGAACGAACACGGTTTAAGCGAATTGAAAATGCAGCTTCCGGCAGAAGTGAAAAATGGTTATTCAACCAGCCGAACCTGTGAAATCGGGTTAAGTCTGCATTCGGGAATCTCACATCAATCCATCGTTTATCTGGTCGATCGGGCAAGTAGATAAAAAGTCAGTTACTTCGTGCTAAATACCGTAATGTTTTGATTAAAATTGCAACCAACTGAGTGAACTTTAATGTTAAAAGAATGAATTTGAATAATACAATCTTATTGGGGATATTGATAGCAATATTTTCTGGAGTGACAAATTCCACAGCTCAGTCGCATTGGCGTGGACCAAACCGTGACGGCATATTATGTTTTTGGATCGGCACACATTCAACCTAAGTGGTTTTGTATCGATGCCAAAACCGGTCAGACGAAATACATTGCCAAAGAATTGGGTGGTGCCCCTGTTATTTTTGCCGACGGACACTTCTATTGTTATGCTGAAAAAGATGAAGAAATGGCTTTGGCCGAAGGTACGCCAGAACAATTCCGGATCGTCAGCAAATTCAAAGTTCCGCTCGGAACTGCTCAACACTGGGCGCATCCGGTAATTGCCGGTGGTAAGCTTTACATCAGGCACAATGATGCGCTGATGGTTTACGACATCAGGAATTAAAAGAGAAAAAAGTATTGATAAATATATCTTGAAATATGAACTTTAACCGACGCAATTTTATCCGAACATCAGGATTAACAGCCATTGCCGGTTTATCCGGAATTGAAACAGTTTTTGCAGCTATGAAAAAGAAATCAACCAAAAAATCTGGAAAAGGGCTGGTTTTGCGCTTTATACAATATGATTTGCAACTGAACCATACTTTTACAATTGCCAACAGCTCGCGCAGCAGCACTCCCGATATGCTGACAAGTATTGAATTTGACGGCATAACCGGTTATGGCGAAGCTTCCATGCCGCCCTATTTGGGCGAAAGTGTTGAAACTGCCACCAAATTCTTTTCATTACTCGATTTGGGCCAGTTCCACGATCCGTTTCAGATGGACGATATACTGAGCTATGTTGATTCGGTGATTCCAGGAAATTGCGCTGCCAAAGCTGCGGTGGATATTGCTTTGCACGACCTGGTCGGTAAAATTATGGGTCAGCCTTGGTATAAAATCTGGGGGTTTGATCCGGCAGATACCCCGAATACTTCGTTTACCATTGGGATTGATACGATGGAAATGGTCAGGCAGAAAACCCTTGAAGCGACACCTTACAAAATTCTGAAAGTAAAACTTGGTCAAAAAACCGATCGCGAAATGATCGAAACCATCCGTTCGGTGACCAATGTGCCGCTTTGTGTGGATGTGAATCAAGGCTGGACCAACAAGCAAATGGCCCTGGACATGATTCACTGGCTAAAGGGGAAAGGGGTGGTTTTCGTGGAGCAACCGATGCCAAAAACTGCGATTGACGATATGGCCTGGCTGACTGAACATAGCCCGCTGCCAACAATTGCAGATGAGTCGTTGCAGCGTCTCCCTGACGTGCTTAAAGCCAAAGGTGTTTACTCCGGTATAAACATCAAACTGATGAAATGTACCGGAATGCGCGAAGCCCATCAAATGCTGACTTTGGCGGAATCGTTAAACATGAAAGTAATGATCGGTTGCATGACAGAAACTTCGTGCGCCGTATCGGCAGCTGCCCAATTGTCGCCAAAATGCGAATGGGCCGATTTGGATGGCAACCTGCTGATCTCGAACGATCCATATTCCGGCGTTCAGGTGATTGATGGGAAAGTGATATTGATTGACCGTCCGGGGATCGGTATTAGTTCAATACAGTCGATTTTTGATTAGGTAGCATGATATCCGGATACATTTATAAACTCATCAGCGACGGTAAAGCTTCTCTATATTCAGGTGTTGGTGCAGGCATTCCCATTTCTCATGACGGAGAAGATATTTTGAACCATCTTTGTATGTTTAGACCTGTGCAAAACTTTTGGCACCAAACGAAATAGAAATTTTCTGATCAGGAGATGCAATTGTCCACTCTTTTGGCTTCGAACATCCGAAAAAAACGATGACCAGTATCAGTAAAATTAAATTGAAAGGTGTTTTGGTTCTCATATTATTTTGGTTTTGGTTATTTAATCTGTGGGCAAAAGTACTGAAAATTGCTTTCGTCCGATAATTATCGGTTTCTAATAGATGACCAGATTTACTTAGAATGAGGATGTATGGGTTGAATTTCTTTTGAAAAAATAGTATTTTTCAGGATAGATATAAAAACATAAAAACCTGAACATCATTGATATTCAGGTTTTTATGTTTGCGGAGAGAGAGGGATTCGAACCCCCGGACCGCTCACACGGTCAACGGTTTTCAAGACCGCCGCGTTCGACCACTCTGCCATCTCTCCAAACGCGGTGGCAAAAGTAGAAAATATTTTTAATCCACAATAAATATTTCAGAAAATCAGTCAGAAATAATTTAAAAAAAAAGTCTTCAGAACGGTTGTTTTTTTGGATCTTATTTATGAATTTAGCATCTCAATTAAGTGAACCTTTTGAAAGTATTGATTTTATTAAGATTTTCATTTTTGGTAATGGTATTTTTAATGGTTTTAATAAACTATATTTGTATTTCACATATTTTTTTAACTTTAAACATGTTTTATTATGAACAAAGCACAATTAATCGATGCAATTGCTGAAAAAGCTGGTTTGACTAAAGCCGATGCAAAAAAATCACTGGATGCTTTTGTAGAAGCTACTACTGATGCCCTTAAGAATGGCGATCGTGTTGCTCTTATCGGATTCGGATCGTTTTCCGTTGTTTCACGCAGCGCAAGAACCGGAAGAAACCCACAATCAGGTGCAACAATTACAATTCCGGAAAAAAATGTTGTAAAATTTAAACCAGGTGCTGAATTGGCTGATACCGTCTAGTATTTCTCCTGAAAAAAATTACGAAGGGCTGCATAAATATTATGCAGCCCTTTTTTTTACCTTTGCCGTGCCAAAATAAATAAAATGGAAGCTAAATTAATTCAGTTTCTTTCAGAATTTGTTACTCCTGAAAGACTTACCTTGTTTAATAAAATTCTTTTGCTCCGGACCAATTATCTAACCGTAGTTCTCGAAGATCTTTACCAGACACAGAATGCCAGCGCGGTAGTTCGTACTGCTGAATGTTTTGGTATTCAAAATATCCATGTTATAGAAAACACGCATGTTTTTCAAGCTAATAAGGATGTAGTCAGAGGTTCAACCAATTGGGTGACTGTTAACCGTTACAACCGTACTGAAATGAATACTCCTGAAGCATTGCAGAAATTGCGTCAGGAAGGTTACCGGATCGTTGTTGCAACCCCACACGAACACGATGTTGATTTGGGGGATTTTGATTTGGAAAAGGGAAAGGCAGCCATTGTTTTTGGTTGCGAACGGCCTGGCCTTACTGAATGGGCAAAAAATGAGGCCGATGAATTTATGAAAATTCCGATGGTGGGTTTTACCGAAAGCTTAAACGTTTCTGTTGCGGTTTCAGTGGTGTTGCACCATTTAACTCACCAACTTCGTGAAAAATCATCCATTGACTGGCAACTTACCGAAGTTGAAAAACAAGAAGTAATGCTCGATTGGCTGCGCGTATCGTTAAAACGTGTTGATTTGTTGGAGAAAAAATTTGAAGGACTGAATAAATAACTGGAAATATGGAAGTATTTGCCGAGAAATTTGCCGACCTTAAAATATTGAGATTTGCTGTACCCGAATTTGAATCACTCGACCTGAATAAAAAACTATACATCTACCATCTTTCTCAGGCAGCCCTTTGCGGACGCGATATTTTATGGGACCAGAACAACCGGTTCAATTTGAAGATTCGGGCAGTGCTCGAAACATTCCGGAAAACATTCAAAGGAAACCGCGAAACTGATCAGTTTAAATTGTTCGAAGTCTATTTGAAACGGGTGTGGTTTTCAAATGGGATCCACCACCACTATTCAACAGAAAAAATACCTGCCGGTTTTTCTGAAACTTATTTTCAGGAATTGGTTGCGCTGTCCGATTGGTCTGGTCTTAAAGTACCTTCAGGACAAAGTTTTGAAGCATTCATCGCCGAAATTCAGGACGTGATTTTTAATCCTGAAAAAGAAACAAAACGGGTAAATCTTGATCCCGATAAAGACCTGCTAACATCGTCAAGTAGCAATTATTATCAGGAAGTAACCCAAAGCGAAGCGGAAGTTTTTTATGCAGAACATAAAGCCTCAGTGGGTGCGGAGCCGGTTTCGTTTGGATTGAACTCAACTTTGGTAAAAGAAGATGGCCGTTTGACAGAACAGGTTTGGAAGCTGGATGGCAAATATGGTAAAGCGATTGAAGCGATTGTATTTTGGTTGGGGAAAGCCGTGAATTATGCGGAAAACGACCTTCAGAAAAAATACATTGGACATTTGATCGAATATTATACAACCGGTGATCTGGCTTTGTTCGATCAATACAACATCGATTGGGTGAAGGAATTGGAAGGAGATGTAGATTTTGTAAACGGTTTTATTGAAGTTTACGGCGATCCGCTGGGAATTAAAGGAAGCTGGGAATCGATCGTGAATTTTAAAGACAAGGAAGCCAGCAAGCGTGCCACTATTTTGAGTGAGAATGCGCAGTGGTTCGAGGACAATTCACCGGTCGCTCCCGAATTTAAAAAGGCAACAGTAAAAGGGGTGAGCGCAAAGGTGATCAACGTGGCGATTCTGGCCGGCGATTGTTATCCGGCAACTCCCATCGGAATTAATTTGCCAAATGCAGAATGGATTCGCGAGAAACATGGTTCAAAATCGGTTACCATCGAGAATATCACACAAGCCTATTTTCTTGATTCGATGAAAAATGGAATGCTGGAGGAATTTGCCTGTTCGGTTGAAGAAATTGAACGTGCCCGGCAATATGGCTATCTGGCCGGAAACCTGCACACCGATTTGCACGAATGTTTGGGTCATGGTTCCGGAAAAGTGCTGGAAGGGGTAAGCGCCGAAAACCTTAAAAACTATTGTTCAACCATCGAAGAAACCCGTGCCGATCTTTTTGCTCTGTATTATATGCTTGACAGCCAAATGCTTCATCTTGGATTGCTCCCATCAGTTGATGCTGCCAAAGCAGAATACGATGCTTACCTGAGAAATGGACTGCTGACCCAATTGACACGCATCGAGCCGGGAAAAGACATTGAAGAATCGCACATGCGAAACCGCCAGTTGATTGCCCGTTGGGTTTACGAAGCCGGAAAAACGCAGAATGTGGTCGAATTCGTCCGCTTTGTAGAAAAAACTTATGTCAGGATCAATGATTATCTGGCGTTAAGGGAATTGTTTGGCCAATTGCTGAAAGAAATACAGCGGATTAAGTCGGAAGGCGATTTTGAGGCCGCCAAACAACTGGTTGAAAATTATGCGGTAAAAGTTGACCGTCCGCTTCATGAGGAAATACTGGCGCGATTTAAAAAGTTGGATTTGGCTCCTTATTCCGGATTTTTAAATCCTGTTTATCAGCTTAAAACATATCCATGCGGAATGCCGGCCGATGTATTGATAAGTTACGATGAAGAATATTCGGCTCAAATGCTGCGATACAGCAAGGAATATGGATTTTTGGTCAACGAATGATTCGGTTAATCAATGAATAGATTGCTGATTATTGGGAAACTGAATATATTTATTTTCGTAAATGGCTGTATGAAAATATCAACGAACCTATTAAACAACTCATAAAAAGTGGTACATGTGGTACACCACTTACCCGAAATGTGCCAAAAAGTATGGCAAAAACTATGTGGTGGTAATTGGGCAGGTGGAATAAACGCTAAATGCAGTTTACTGATCCGATAACTTATAGTTCATCAGATCAGTAAACATCTTGCTTCACAACCGCTTCCCACAAAACCTCAACCGGATGCAGAACTTTCCTGCCGGTTCCATCTTCGATGTGGTGGCGGCAGGAGGTTCCGGGGGCAGTTATAATCTCTTCGGAAGTTGATTTTCTGACTGCCGGGAACAAATCCAGTTCACCTATTTGCATGCTAAGTTCGTAATGTTCTTTTTCGTAGCCAAACGAACCTGCCATTCCGCAGCATCCGCTTTTAATTTCCTGTACGGTGTAATTGGCAGGCAGTTCAAGCATTATGCGGGTGGGTAGGGTAGAGGCCACCGCTTTTTGCTGGCAGTGTCCATGAAGTTTAATTACTTTTGTATCGGCACAAAACTGCTCGCTACGGATATTTCCTTTCTCCATTTCCCGAACCAGAAATTCCTCCAGCATCAGGGCATTCTTTCCCAATGTTTTTGCTTTTTCCTGAAGTGGCTTTTCAACCAGTTCGGGATATTCGTCACGGAAGGTTAGAATAGTTGATGGTTCAATGCCGATCAGCGGTGTTTCTTCTGAAACGATTCCTGAAAGTTGCAACACGTTGAAAGTGGCGATCTGACGGGCTTTTCGCACCAGTCCTTTCGACAGGTAGGTTCGCCCACTTTCCTTATGCTTCGGAATAACCACTTCGTAGCCCAATTTATTCAATAGTAAAATGGCTTTAATACCGATGTGGCTTTCATTGAAATTCGTAAACTCATCGGCAAACAGATAAACCTTGCCCACCTTTTCATTGCCCAAGGAAATCGGTTTGCGGTACCATTTCCGTAAACTCAGTTTCGATAATTTTGGTATTTGCCTTTCAGGAGCAAAACCGATCACTTTTTTAAACAGATTGGTTGATGTAATCAGGTTGGTAATTGAACGGAAAATCATGCCCAGCCGGTTGATTTGTGGTAAATAGGCAATCAGCACCGATCGCAGCGGAAAACCGTGCAGGTCATAATATTGCTGCAAAAATTCGGCCTTGAACTTGGCCATGTCGATATTCGATGGGCATTCCGATTTACAGGCTTTGCACGACAGGCAGAGGTCGAGCGCCTGAAGCACTTCTTCCGAATCGAATACATTGGCTTTTTGTGGCCGGGTAAGGTATTCGCGTAGCACATTGGCCCGTGCCCGGGTCGATTTATCTTCATCGCGGGTGGCCATGTACGAGGGGCACATGCTTCCGCCAGTCAGGTTGCTTTTGCGGCAGTCGCCCGACCCGTTGCACATTTCGACCGAGCGCAGCAAATCGCCGTGGGACGCGTAATCAAACAGGGTGTTGGCTTTAAACGATGGCTGCCCCATCAGGATCCTTAAATCTTTGGTGATAGGTGGTGTATCAACAATTTTACCCGGATTAAGAATGTTTTGCGGGTCCCAGGTATATTTCAGTTTACGTATCAGTTCGTAATTGTGCTGACCGAGCATGAGTGGGATAAATTCACCACGCAACCGGCCATCGCCATGTTCGCCGCTTAGCGAACCACGGTATTTTTTCACCAGTTCAGCCACTTCGCGGGCCAGTGAATGGTAAATCTTTACATCGTCATGATCTTTCAAATTAAGGAGTGGGCGAAGGTGCAATTCGCCTGTGGCAATGTGGCCGTAATACACACAGGCTAGTCCGTATTGCGCGATGATCTGATCAAATTCGCGTATATAAGCGGGTAAATAATCGGGTGCAACAGCCGTATCTTCAATTACTGTCACATTTCGTTTATCTCCCGGTATGTTGGAAAGCAAACCAAGTCCGGCCTTCCGTAATTCCCATATTTTTCTGATGCTTTCCTTGTCGGTAAACAGCGGAAAATGGTACCCGTAGCCTTCTTTCCGGAGGTCTTCTTCCATAGCTTTGGCCTTTTCCTTAATTTCTTTTTCAGAATCAGATGAAAACTCAATGGTCAGGATGGCTTTGGGATTGCCCTCTATAAAAAACCTGTTTTTACGTTGCCCGATGTTTTCGAGCGTGCAATTCAGAATAATGTCGTCGGTCAGTTCAATGGCATCCGGATGGTGCCTGAGTGCAACGATATTTCCGTAAAACGCAGCTTCAAGCGTATTAAAATGGGCGCAAACCAATCCCTGGTATTTAGGCGGAAGCGGAATTAGGTTCAGTTTTATTTTGGTGACAAATACCAGCGTTCCTTCTGATCCGGACAGCAGCTTACAAAAGTTGAATGGTTTTCCGTTGGAGATAAAGGGATCGGTTTCGAGCAGCACATCCAATGCATATCCATTATTTCGCCTGGTTACTTTCGGATCAGGATATTCATTTCGTATTTCCTGTTGATTGAATAAATCTGCAAGTGTTCCCTTAATATTCCGGTATATTTTGGTTTCCAAAAGGACTGTATTTCCTGAACATTTGGCATTAAATTCTTCGGTAGTCAGCGCTTTGAAAGTCACATCCGATCCATCTGATAGAATGCCTTCAACTTCCAAAATGTGTTCACGGGTGCTTCCGTAAATGAGCGAATGTAATCCGCAAGAGTTGTTTCCGAGCATTCCGCCTATACAACACCGGTTGGCTGTGGAAGTCTCAGGGGCAAACTGCAAACCGTGCTTTGAAAGAAACTGATTCAGTTCGGCCAAAATCACACCCGGCTCCACTTCAATCCATCGTTCGGCCACGTTCAATTCGCCAATTTTATTCAGGTATTTCGAAATATCAACCACAATTCCCGGACCGACTACCTGACCGGCCAGAGAAGTCCCCCCGGCACGTGGAATCACCGAAGTTCCCATTTGGCGGGCAAATCCGATGATTTTTCGGATATCTTCCTTGTTCTTCGGGCGGGTTACGGCCTGTGGTATTTCACGGTACGACGAAGCATCGGTGGCATAAATCACTTTCTGTACCTGATCGGTAAATACATCACCATCGAGTGATTGTTTGAGCGGATAAAACGGATCGGTCGGTTTCATGCTTCAAAAATAGCCAAATAAACCAATCTGTAAAGTGAATGCAATCGATTGTTCTATAATTCATAAGGCAATTTTTTGTGTCATTATATACATGAGTTTTGTCAGGTTTACAAATAATATTTTTAAACTAAAGCTGCAGCTCGCCATATTTTCTGTACTTTTGCTGTCGAACATTTTACCTGATAGTTTAAACTTTAAATAAGCGATGGAAATCTTAAAACGTGTCTATCAAAATGCGCAAAAATACCAGAAAAGGATTGTTTTACCTGAAGGGACAGAATTAAGAACTTTACGTGCAACCGAAATTGTACTGAATCAAAAACTGGCCAAAATCATCCTTTTGGGAAATCCTGAAGAAATTAATCAGGCTGCCCGTGAGATAGGCGTTAATATAGACGGAGCTACAATAGTTGACCCCAAAACCGATCCACGGCGTGAATCTTATGCAGATTTAATGATTGAAATCCGCAAAGAAAAGGGTTTAACGCGCGAAGCAGCGCTCGAATTGCTAAACGATCCTTTGTATTTTGCGCCATTGATGATCAAAAGCGGTGACGCTGATGGTGAATTGGCAGGAGCGATCAATGCAACCGGCGATGTACTGCGTCCGGCTTTCCAGTATATTAAAACTTTGCCTGGTGTAAGTGTTGTTTCAGGCGCATTTTTGATGTTTGTTGATCCACATTTTGGACATGATGGCATTCTTGTTTTCGCCGATTGCGCAGTGATGCCTGATCCTGATGAACGTCAGTTGGCCGAAATAGCTGTAACCACTGCAAAAACAGCCAAGGCAATTGTTGGAATGGACCCGCGTGTTGCCATGTTGAGTTTCTCTACGATGGGAAGCGCCCAACATCCATTGGTCGATAAAATGTCGAATGCGACACGCATCGCCCGTGAATTGGATCCTGAATTGAAAATTGACGGTGAAATGCAGCTCGATGCCGCTTTAATTCCCGAAGTAGGAAAGTTAAAAGCGCCAAACAGCGAAGTTGCAGGCAGGGCAAATATCCTGGTTTTCCCAGGACTCGAAGCTGCCAATATTGGGTATAAACTGGTTCAGCGTCTCGGAAAAGCCGAAGCTGTCGGGCCGATTCTCCAGGGAATGGCTGCTCCGATTAACGATGTTTCCAGGGGATGTTCTGTTAGCGATATCGTGAACATGGTTGCCATTACCGCTAATCAGGCTGCTGCTCTTTTCGATTAATCATAAAAAAATATAAAAACATGGCAGGTGAAGTGATATACGAGCCAATTGAAGAATTTGGTTTAATTAAAAAAGATAAAAGCAAAGCACTTTTTTCAAAAATTGGAGTAATCGGATGCGGTCTGGTTGGTCAGAATATTGCCCGGGTTGCCAGTTTTTATGGAATTGAAGTTGTTTTTATTGAAGTAAGTGAAGATAAGATTTGCGAAGCCTATAAGAACATAGAAAAAGTGTTGAATGAACGAATAGAACACTGGGGTATTACAATGGGTGAAAAACGTGCTATTCTGTCAAGAATAAAAGGTTCGCTTGATTACCAGGATTTAAAAGGTTGTGATTTTGTGATTGAAGCTATTCGGGCAGTTGATCGTGGAGGAAAAATTAAGGAGAGAAAAGATATTTTTCATAAGATAGAGAATGTAGTTGAAGCGGATTGTATCATCGCAACCCATTCAACCACTATTGTAATTACTGAGATTTCATCAGATTTGAAGTATCGTGACCGTTGTGTCAGTTTGCACTTTTTCGTCAATCATCAGGAGGCACGTATCGTTGAGGTGGTAAGGGGTTTATACACTACCGATGAATCTTATCAGAAGGTTTGCAAGTTTGTAGCCTTGATCAATCGAAAGATTATTCCGGTGCAAGAATCAGCAGGATTAGTAAGTGTACGTATTTTTGTGGTACTCCTGAATGAAGCTTGCGAAATTTTGATGGAGGGCATATCCAATATTGAAGATATTGATCAGACGATGAAAATCGGGTTTGGAATGCGTCTCGGCCCATTCGAATTAGCTGATAAAATGGGACTTGATAAAATTCTCCGTTGGATGGACAATATTTACAATGAATTTGGAGATCTCCGTTACAAGCCCAATCCATACCTTCGTAAACTGGTTCGGGCCAAACATCTGGGAATCGAATCAGGTGATGGATTCTATAAGTACGACGAGAACGGAAAACGAATAATTCAACATAATAATAAAAGATGCTGATTTTCTATCAGTCCGATAATTAATAAATAGAAATAGAATGAAGATTCTTGTTTTAAATTGCGGAAGCAGTTCCATTAAATATCAGCTTTTTACCATGACTAACCGCATGGTAATTGCCAAGGGTGGAATAGAAAAGTTGGGCATGAAAGGCAGCTTCCTGAAACATGTTCGTCAGGATGGTCAGGTAGTAGTTTTTGAAGGTGAAATACTTGATCACAAAATTGGTGTTGAATACATCTTGGGTATTTTAACCAGTAAAAAATATGGATGCATCAATGGTCTGGAAGAATTGGATGCTGTTGGTCATCGTGTGGTGCATGGCGGCGAACTGTTTAATTCAAGCGTTTTGTTAACCGAAGATGTGATAAATGAAATCGTTAAATGTATTGACATAGCTCCGCTTCATAATCCACCTAACCTTAAAGGAATCAGGGCAATAGAAGAACTGATCCCCGGAATTCAACAGGTGGTGGTTTTTGATACTGCCTTTCATCAAACCATGGAGCCAAAAGCATACATGTATGGAATTCCTTATGCGCTATATAAAAAATATGGAGTCCGCCGATATGGTTTCCATGGTACCAGCCATAGATATGTATCCAAACGTGCCTGCGATTTAATGAGAGTTGATTATAATACGCAAAAAATAATCTCCTGTCATTTAGGGAATGGAGCGTCAGTTGCTGCAATAAAAAATGGACAATCATTTGATACTTCAATGGGTTTTACCCCTATTGAAGGCTTGGTAATGGGCACCCGTTGTGGCGATTTAGATGTTGGGGTTGTGCATTTCATCATGGAAAAAGAAGAAATTGGCATCAAAACAGCCAATACCCTTTTTAATAAACATGCCGGAATGTTAGGTATTTCAGGTATCTCATCAGATATGCGCGAAATTGAAGCAGCAAGCGCTGCCGGAAATGAAAGAGCCACTTTAGCTTTGGATATATACAATTATAAGGTGAAAAAATACATTGGTTCGTACATCGCGGCCATGGGAGGACTTGATCTACTCATAATGACCGGTGGAATTGGTGAAAATGCTGATACTACGCGTGAAGGTATTTGCAGTGATCTCGATTATTTGGGTATTTCGCTGGATAAAAGGAAAAACAAAGGCTTTCGGAGCGAAGGGATTATCAGTACCCCTGATTCGAAGGTGAAAATTATGGTGGTGCCCACCAACGAAGAATTGTTAATTGCACTTGATACTGAAGGGATCGTAAGCGGTCTTAATAAATTGTAAGTAAATTTTCATCTTATTCATACAAATTAAAAGAATAGTTATTTCTTTGTGAACGTATTGAAACGTCCGGTGTTAAACAACATCGGACGTTTTGTTTTTCAACGGTTTAAAAACATTTTTGAAGTTGATATTTGTTCTGTGTTTATAGAACATGAAATGGTAATTTTACCAACATAAAAATATGGAATATGAAGTTGAAAAGGTTGGTTGATCTTTTTGAAATTGTAAAGTCGTTGGATAAAAAGACATTGATTGGCGTAAATGCTGTTGACGGGCATAGTCTTGAAGCCATTGCAGAAGCGGTTAAAACAGGTATTGTTACAGCAATCGTTACCGGAAACAGTCAGGAAATTCTGAAACAATGTGAGGTTCATGGAATTGACCATCATTTATTTCAGATTGTTGAGGCCGATACTGAAGAGGAATCTGCAATGCTGGCGGTAAAGCTGGCCAAAACAATTTCAGGAAGTATTTTAATGAAAGGATTGATAAATACTGATAAATACATGCGCGCCATCCTGAACAAGGAAGTTGGTTTGATGACTCCCGGCGGGATTTTGAGCCATGTTTCGGTGATCGACAATCCGAATTATCACAAATTGCTGATTGTTAGCGATGTGGCCATTATTCCGTATCCAACCATTCAGCAGAAAATAACCATGACCCATTATTTGAAGGAAATGGCTGTAACCATGGGAATTTCCAGGCCGAAAATTGCCATCATAGCGCCAACCGAACAAATCCTTCCGTCACTGGTTTCATGTACCGATGCGGTTGAAATTATGAACGCGGCCGAAAATGGGCAATTTCAGCCGGCAATTGTTTTCGGGCCAATGGCTTTGGATGTTGCGCTCGATATCGGATCGGCACAAATAAAAAATATTACTTCGGAAGTGGCCGGTGATGCCGATTGTTTGCTTTTTCCAAATATTGATGCCGGGAATGTTTTTTACAAGACGAATACAAAATTGTGCGGCGCCGATCAGGCAGCAGTTGTGATGGGAGCCAATGTTCCAGTGGTTTTGTCGTCGAGGGGCGACAGTAAACAAGCAAAACTGAACTCAATCGCACTTGCCGCGTTGTTAAGTAAATAAAATATTTTCATGAACGATATTCGAATACTGGCGATCAATCCGGGCTCTACTTCGACCAAGTTTGCCGTTTATTTCGGGAGCGAATGTAAACTGAAAAAAACATTGCGCCATTCGATCGAAGACCTTTCATTGTACGAAAACATCATTGATCAGTTTGAATTCAGAAAAGGGCTAATCATTGATGCGCTGGTTGAAGAAGGGTTCGATGTTGATAAAATCAAGTACATTATCGGCCGTGGCGGATTGACCTACCCATTAAAATCAGGTGTCTATCTGGTTGACAACCGGATGCTTGAACATGCACGTGCCGGTATTTACGGCCAACATGCAAGTAACCTCGGGCCACTTATTGCCGATTACATTGCCCTTCAGATTCCCAGTGCACGCGCTTTTGTGGCCGATCCTGTGGTCGTTGATGAGTTGGAAGATATTGCAAGGTTTTCAGGCCATCCTGAATTTGAACGCCGATCGATTTTTCATGCATTGAATCAAAAAGCAACAGCGCGTATCCATGCAAAAAAAATTGGCCGCAGTTACGAGAAACTGAACCTGATTGTTGTTCATCTCGGAGGGGGGATTTCGGTTGGTGCACACCAAAAAGGGAAAGTGATCGATGTGAACAACGCGCTCGATGGTGAAGGGCCGTTCAGTCCGGAGCGTAGCGGAACATTGCCCGTTGGCCAGCTAATTGAACTTTGTTTCAGCAAAAAATACCAGAAAGACGAAATACGCCGCATGGTAATTGGCGAAGGTGGTTACGTGGCCTATATGGGAACGAACGATGCTTTAGATGTGGAAAAACGGGCAGCGAATGGAGATGAAATGGCTGTCAAAATTCAGGATGCCCTTGGATACCAGGTTGCCAAGGCCATCGGCGAAATGGCTGTGGTGCTGAACGGCTATGTGGACGCCATTTTGCTGACCGGGGGATTGGCTTTCAACGAATACCTGACAAAATACATCACCTCGAAAGTTGAATTCATTGCCGGTGTGTATGTTTATCCGGGCGAAGATGAGCTGGAGGCGCTTGCTGCCAATGCACTTCGGGTTGCCACCGGCGAAATTGAACCCTTGAAATATCCAAATTAAGTTTTCAGTCGCAGTTACCAGAAACGTGGATGCGATTAATTGAATTTGACAGTTTTACGCAACTTTATAGTTCAAACCTTATTTGTATTTGAAATCACTTCCAGTACAAAATATAATTGAGCCCGAAGATTTGTATATTTATGGGCTAAACCATCAAAAAACCAACCCATGAAGAAATATTCACTTTTACTGCTTCTTTCATTCCTGATGTTAGGAAATGTAATAGCACAGCGCGAGAACGTCATTTCCGAAGAATCAAAGGTTCCTGAATATAAATTACCTGATGTCCTTTCACGTTTTAACGGCCGGAAGGTAAAAACTGAAAAAGTTTGGCTAAAAAAACAACGGCCAGAAATTCTGAAACTGTTTACCAATGAGGTTTACGGAAAGGTTCCCGGCGAATTGGAAATTTCAGAAATAAAGGTTAGGGAAAGCTCTGACAAGGCGTTGAATGGCCATGCATATCGAAAACAAGTTTCTCTGTTTTTTTTAAGAAATGATCATCATCTGGAAGTGAATGTGTTGATGTACCTGCCAAAAAACAAATCAAAAGTACCTGTTTTTCTCGGATATAATTTTACCGGCAATCACACTATTATTAACGATCCAGCCATCCGGCTCACTGAATCGTGGGTTAACAACAACCCTTCGATCGGGATTATTAACAATCAGGTTACAGAGCAGTCAAGGGCTTCTGATGAAAATAGCTGGCCGGTGGAAGAGATCATCAAAGCAGGATATGGACTGATTACCGTTTATTACGGCGATTTCGATCCCGATAAAAACGATTTTTCAGATGGTATTCATTCGTTTTTATACCAGGAGAATCAAACCAATCCAAATTACAACGAGTGGGGCTCTGTTGCCGCATGGGCATGGGGATTGTCCACAGTAATGGATTATCTGGAGCAGGAGCCAATGGTTGATCCGAAAAAAGTGGCAGTACTGGGTCATTCCAGATTGGGCAAAGCCGCTTTGTGGGCGGGGGCGACCGATCCACGTTTTGCCATGGTAATTTCCAACGAATCGGGTTGTGGCGGAGCTGCTCTTTCGCGTCGGAAATTTGGCGAAACTGTGCAAATGATCAATTCATCCTTTCCGCACTGGTTTTGCGATAATTTTTTGAAATACAATGACAATGAAGATCTGCTTCCGGTTGATCAGCACATGTTGCTTGCCCTGATTGCCCCCCGTCCATTGTATGTTGCCAGTGCCGAAGACGACAAATGGGCTGATCCGAGAGGTGAATTTTTATCAGCAAAATATGCATCAGCCGTATATGAATTGCTTGGTCTGGAAGGACTTCCTGCGAAAGAAATGCCTGAGGTTAACCAACCGGTGATGGGAACCATTGGCTATCATATCCGTTCCGGAAAACACGACCTGACTTTGTATGACTGGCAGCAGTTTATCAAGTTTGCGGATAAACACTTTAAATGACTGAATGGTTGAATGGTTTCAAATTGTTTTCTTCCAACTTTAGGCACTATAGCACACTTTAGGCACTTCGGACTTCTTTCTTTCAGGATTGCACAGGATACTCTTTTTCCTGAATTTAGTTTTCTTTGTTTTAAATGAATTTGAAATTTACCTGGATTATGAACAGAAAATATTTTTTAGCTTTTGACCTTGGCGCTTCAAGCGGACGTGCAATTCTTGGAATTTTGGTGGATGGTAAACTTGAACTGACAGAAATTCATCGTTTTACCAATCAAATGCAGTTGATCAACGGTCACTATTTCTGGAATATTTTCAGTTTGTTCAATGAATTGAAGACCGGATTAAAAATGTGTGTCAAAGAGTTTGGCATTCAGCCTGAATCAATCGGTGTAGATACCTGGGGCGTTGATTTTGTGCACCTTA
The DNA here is from genome assembly GCA_031421065.1 of Prolixibacteraceae bacterium. Taxonomy (GTDB): domain Bacteria; phylum Bacteroidota; class Bacteroidia; order Bacteroidales; family Prolixibacteraceae; genus Aquipluma. The sequence continues at coordinate 23,853 of JANONW010000150.1, read as the reverse complement.
CCAAAGAAGGATTGATTCTTTCACTGCCTTTTGCCTACCGCGATTCGCGCACCAATACTTCGATGGACGATTTGTTCCAGCTTGTTCCGCAGGAAGAAGTATATGCCCAAACCGGCATTCAGTTTATGCAGTTCAATAGTTTGTTCCAACTATTTTCAATGGTGAAAGATCAATCCTCGTTGCTCGAAATAACCGATTCAATACTTTTTATGCCCGATGCGTTCAATTACCTGTTTTCAGGAGTGAAAAAGAGCGAATTTTCAATTGCAAGTACCAGTCAGATGATCGTGCCCGGAACCTGCGACTGGAATTACGAACTTCTTGAAAAGGCAGGAATCCCGACAGATATTCTTGAGGACATTATTCTTCCGGGAACAATTTTGGGAAAGATTAAGGAAGAAGTCGCCCATGAAACCGGAAGCAAATCAATTCCGGTGATTGCCGTGGCCGGTCACGATACCGGTTCTGCCATTGTTTCGGTGCCAAGTACCCTGAATAATTTTGCCTATATCAGCTCTGGAACATGGTCACTGATGGGAATTGAAAGTCCACAACCGCTCATTTCTGATAAGATCCGCGAAATGAATTTCACCAACGAAGGCGGCATTGACGGAACGACCCGTTTTCTGAAAAACATCATGGGAATGTGGCTGATACAAGAGGTTCAAAGAATTTGGTCGGAAGAGGGAACCGTTTATGCATGGCCTGAAATGGTAGAATTGGCCCGTCAATCGGAACCTTTTAAGTTTTTGATCAATCCTGACGATACCATGTTCCTGAACCCGAGGGATATGACCCAGGCAGTTCGGGATTTCTGCTATCAAACTGCACAGGGAACACCGCAAAACCATGGCGAAACAATCCGCTGTATTTATGACAGCCTTGCCCTGAAATACCGTTACACACTCGAACAAATCCGGGAAGTTTCAGAACAGCCTATTGAAGTTATCCATATTATTGGAGGAGGGGCTAACAATCATTTTCTCAATCAGTTAACTGCTGATGCAACTGGTTTGCTGGTTGTTGCAGGTCCTACCGAAGCTACCGCGATCGGGAATATACTGATTCAGGCAAAAGCGCTTGGATATGTTGGCTCGGTGAAAGAAATCAGGGAGATCATCGCAAATTCGTTCGGACTTGTAAAGTTTATCCCTTCAACAGAACTTGATTGGGATGCTGCCTATGACCGGTATCTTGGAATAATGCAATGATTGTATGGCACTAATACGCACCGAAATGCAAAATGGCGCCGCGCATTTCGGCAAATTCGAATTGGTACTGCTTATAAATGAAGTTAATCGGGAAGATCTGAAAATAACGAACAGTTTTATCGTTGAGTTTTGCAGGTGCCCAAGTTCTTTTGAGGGTGGCAAATGATCCATAAGCTACGCCGTTAATAGTAGGGCCCAATCCTTTGATGATTTTTATGCCATCGATGGTGCCGTTTTCCATCACCACAAAACCAAGGATGAGCGAACCTGAAATAGAGGCGATATCAATGGCCGCGTCTTTGAACCCTTTCAGGATATGTTGATGCAGGACCTTCATCCCTGGATTGAATGTTGGATAGACATCGACCGAATAAAAAATATCATCGATAATTTTATCCCCATTTTCGTTCCAATTGACGTTCGATACCAGCTCATTGTTATTGTATTCCGAAACCGATTTTTTATTCCCGCCCTGATAGTATTCAATAACCTGGCCTTGGACTAAAAGGGGCACCACCGATTTTGCAAAACCACTCCTGACTATCTGGCCTTTTACCACATCCCTGAATTTCCATAGTCTATCAGCCTGCATGATGAAAGCGCGGCTATATTTTTTGGGGATATTTTCTCCGTTTCCTTTGATCTGGTAGGTCGAATCGTTCAATTTTTTGTATTGTTCGGAACCAATTTTTTCCCATTTGGAATCATTGAGCCTAAATGTTTGAACAACGGAAGCCCGAGGTGATTTGGTGAGGATTTTTTGCATAAAAATCGCCCGGTCGGGAGTGGTCAGTTTTCCGTTTGTTCCAATATAAACAACCGATTCTTTCTGTGAAAAAACGGTGGTTGCAAAAAATAGGAAGCTTAAAAACAGGACTATTCTGGTAGTAACTTCTGATTTTGTGTTCATGGCCTCGTTTTTTCAGGTTAGTGTTTAATAATGTTTGGTTTTTTGATCATGTAAATATAACTATTGTTCTCTTATCCCTTGAAAAAGATACAGGAACCCCGATGCCGGGGTAAAAATGAACGAGACCGGGGTCACCGACCTTAATATCGGGGTCGGAATGAAACCCATCGAACAATTTATGGTCGATGGGTTTCATTTTTAGGGCATTGACGATGAATTAATATATGGGGATCAAAGAACAGAGGGATTTGAATTATAAAATTGTATTTTTAACAAACTTAATTTAACAAATAGATTAATGATTACTAAAGAGGCAGCCTTTCAGAAAATATCAGAACTGGTCGAACGCTTTGAGGAACAATTTGAATCCTATAAAAATGCGAACTATAATGAAACCCTTACCCGCAGGGACTTCATCGATCCTTTTTTTAAAGCATTGGGTTGGGATGTTGACAACGAAGAAGGATATGCCGAAGCATACAGGGAAGTGATTCACGAAGACAGGGTGAAGATAGGTAAAGCGACAAAAGCTCCTGACTATTCATTCCGGCTGTCAGGCGGGAAGAGGCTGTTCTTTGTAGAAGCGAAAAAACCAAGTGTTGCCATAAAAGACGATATTATACCCGCATATCAGGTAAGACGTTATGGTTGGAGCGCTAAACTCTCTGTGAGTATCATCACTGACTTTGAAGAATTTTCGATATATGATTGCACTAAAAAACCAAACACCAGCGACAAAGCATCGGTAGCGCGAATAAAATACCTGACTTTTCGCGAATACCTCAAAGAGTTTGATTTTATCTGGGATACTTTCAGTAAAGAACGGGTGCTCAAAGGTAGTTTCGACAAGTTTGTACAGGGCAGCGCCAATAAAAAAGGAACAGCCACCGTTGACAAAGAGTTCTTAATATCGCTTGATAACTGGAGAACTTACCTTGCTACTTCAATCAGTTGGAACAACAAAAACCTGGATGAAGACGAAATAAATTTCGTGGTTCAGCAAACCATTGACCGTATAATCTTTCTGCGCATTGCTGAGGACCGGAGTATTGAACCTTATGGTAATTTGAAAAGTGCATTATTGAAGGGTGATTATTACCAGAATCTTTTTGCCATTTTTGGTGAGGCCGACGCAAAATACAATTCCGGACTTTTTGATTTTAAAAAAGATAAGCTAAGCAAGGATGTAAAGATTGATAACAAGGTTATTAAAACCGTTATCAAAGAATTATATTACCCCGAATCCCCATATGAGTTTTCTGTAATAGCTGTTGAAATATTGGGAAGTGCGTATGAGCAGTTCTTGGGTAAAGTAATACGAATAACGCCTTCGCACCATGCCAAGATTGAAGAAAAACCCGAAGTTCGTAAAGCCGGTGGCGTTTATTATACACCGCAGTATGTGGTAGAATACATTGTAAAAAACACAGTGGGCAAACTTGTTGAAGGCAAGGTGCCGAAAGATATCAGCCAGATAAAAATAGTTGACCCCGCCTGTGGCAGTGGCAGTTTTTTGATCGGGGCTTATCAGTATTTGCTGGACTGGCATAAAAACTACTACACCAATAACGGAAAAACAATTCCTAATGGCAGGCAAGCTTCAAAAGCAAACAAAAGCAATCCGCTAACACCCGAAGGCAACCTTACTACTGCTGAGAAGAAACGGATTTTGCTCAATAACATTTATGGGGTTGACATTGATGTAAATGCAGTTGAAGTAACCAAGCTGAGCTTGCTTCTCAAATGTATGGAAGGCGAAACTGATGCTTCAATCAATTACCAGTTATCTATGTTTCACGAACGGGTTTTGCCAACACTTGAAAACAACATCAAAAGCGGAAACAGTTTAGTTGATACCGATTTCTATGATTATCAATTAGATTTTGGTTTAGAGAAAAAAATTAAGCCATTTAATTGGCAAAAGGGTTTTCCCGAAGTATTTAAGCAAGGCGGTTTTGAATGTGTGATTGGAAATCCACCTTATGGAGCAAGCATTGGAAATGAAGCCAAATATTACTTATCAACTAAATATAATTTACCTATTTCGATAGTGGATACCTATTTGATGTTTCTAAAAAGAGCATTTCAAATTTCAAAACATGAAGCATTAGTTTCTTTTATTATTCCGTCTACATGGCTTTATATGCCTCTATATTTTAGTTTCAGGAAAGAACTATTAATTCAATTTCAAATCGATGAAGTTCAGCTCTTCCGTAAACCTGTTTTTGATAATGTAACGGTAGAAACTTGTACGATTCTTTCAACAAATAAAGAGGCAGATAAATCTTCAATATATCATTTTAAAGAAATTAAAACCGAACCTAGTCAATTCATATTTGAAGAAAATACTATTGAGCAAGAAAGATTAGTAAAAGGAACTGAAATTAATCTTGTTCTTTCAAATGATACAACAAATTCACTTTTCATAAAAATTAAAAATAATAAACAACAACTTAAAGATGTTGCATTAGTCGTTTGTGGTCTTACACCTTACCGACTGGGAAAAGGAAAACCGAAACAAAGTGCGACCATCGTTAAAGAGCGCGGATTTGATGCAGATTTTAAAAAAGACAATAGCTATCGCCGGTATTTAATGGGACGAGATTTTAATAAATATAGTTGGCAAATTGAAAAAGAGAGATGGATTAGTTATGGTGAATGGCTTGCAGAACCAAGATATAAAGCACCTTTTAATGACCCCCAAAAAATAGTTATTAGACAGACATCTGATAAATTAATTGCTCACCTTGATACGCACCAATTTTTATCGTTAAAAAATGTTCATAATTTAAGAGTAACGGAGAGTGATTTTACTTACGAATATTTATTAGGCATTATTAATTCTAAATTACTTGATTGGTGGTATCAAAAACTTATTCCTGAAAAGGGAAGAGTATTTGCAGAAGTTAAAGTTGTGAATCTTGAAAAACTCCCAATAAAATCAATTGATTTCAAAAACGAAACAGAAAAAGCCCAGCACGATAAAATCACCAAACTCGTTGGCCAACTTCTTCAACTCAACGAAGAAAAAGCAGAAATAAAACTGCAATCAAAAGTTTTGCAACTTGAAAGCAAGATTGACTATTGCGAAAACCGGATCAATGAAATCGTTTATCAGCTTTACGAATTGACAGAGGAAGAAATAAAAATTGTGGGAAACAGATAAATAACTAAGTTTTCGTTGGACAGGTTGGACTATCTTGACTTTTTAATCGTCCACGAAGTCAAAATTGTCCAACGAAAGAATAAAGGAGAAATCAATGGACAAACAATACAATCCCGATGGTTTTATACCCAAACATGGAGGTTACGAACGTTTGATAACCTACCAAAAAGCCGAAATCATTTACGATGGCACCTACTATTTTTGCAAAAAATATTTCCAACCCTACGACCGCACCATTGACCAAATGATACAAGCCGCACGTTCGGGCAAACAAAACATTGTTGAAGGGAGCATGGCTTCGGGCACTTCAAAAGAAATGGAAATCAAACTCACCAATGTTGCCCGGGCTTCGCTCGAAGAACTTTTAACAGATTACAAAGACTTTTTACGAACCCGCAAATTAAAAATCTGGGACAAAAAACACTCCTATTATCCTCACCTTACCAAATTACTTACAATTCCCGATGCTACATTTGAAACCTATCGAAAAGGTATTGAAAATCCCGATCCCGAAGTATCGGCCAATGTAATGATCGGCTTGATAAATATAACTTCCTTTTTACTTGCAAAACAGATAAAAACATTAGAAAAAGAATTTCTTCAAGAGGGCGGATTGAGAGAAAGGATGTCTCAAGCAAGGATGTCTCAAGCAAGGATAGAAGTGAGGCGAAAACAAAAATAACCACACCTTGAAACCCACATCGACCAATTGGTTTATGAATTGTATAGGTTGACGGGAATTGAAATAAAATTGAAATAAAAATTGTGGAGGGGAAATGAGAACCAATACAAAAATCAAGCTCAATGAAGCATTGGAAAATGCGGAAATCTACATCGAAGAGATGAAGACCTGGAATGACAAAAAGCTCAGTAAACACCTTGATCTATTTCAGAAACAGATGCAGATGGCTTATGATCAGGGGAATCATGAGGCTTTCGAATTGTTGCAGGAATATGAACGACAGGTTCTTCGGAGCAGAATGTTGGCAAACTTTAAGGAATAGAACCAGAGGCGGAACGAATAAAATTCAATTACAAAGAGGAATATATCCTGAGTCTACGTCTCTCAATTGTCGTGGGTTGCATCTTTAGTGTACGGAATAAATTTACTGCCTCACAAGATGAATCGAGCCTACGGCTCTTGTTTGCCCATGAATGAAATGCCAACAAATAAATTCCGTAGGGATGGTTCATGTTGTAGCCCCGGATTAAAATCCGGGCCGTTTTTTGCAAGCATAAAAAAAACCTTGCCGTTTTACACGACAAGGTTTTGTATTTTAGTTCATTAAATTCCTATTTCTTCTTTTTGTTCTGTTCTTCTGCCGAAATGGATTCGCGCATGGAAGTGTCGGCCATGATGTTTTTGTATTTCATGTAATCCATAATTCCAAGGTTGCCATTTCTGAATGCTTCTGCTATTGCCATAGGTATTTGCGCTTCGGCATCAATAACTTTGGCACGGGCTTCCTGTGCTTTTGCTTTCATTTCCTGTTCAAGTGCAACGGCCATCGCGCGGCGTTCTTCTGCTTTTGCCTGTGCAATGTTTTTATCAGCCTCTGCCTGGTCCATCTGTAATCCGGCGCCAATGTTCTTGCCGATGTCGATATCTGCGATGTCAATGGAAAGAATTTCGAAAGCTGTTCCGGCATCCAGTCCTTTCGCAAGTACGACTTTTGAAATCGAGTTTGGGTTTTCGAGCACTGCTTTGTGGGTATGTGCCGACCCGATAGAAGATACAATACCTTCGCCCACACGTGCAAGAACGGTTTCTTCACCGGCGCCTCCAACCAATTGCTTGATGTTGGCACGAACAGTAACCCTGGCTCTGCAAATTAACTGTATCCCATCTTTTGCAACTGCAGCAACTGGCGGAGTGTCAATTACCTTTGGGTTTACCGACATTTGAACTGCCTGAAATACATCACGTCCGGCAAGGTCGATGGCTGTTGCCATTTTAAACGAAAGTTCGATATTTGCTTTTTGTGCCGAAACCAACGCGTGGACTACTTTCTCAACATGACCACCAGCAAGATAATGCGCTTCGAGGTCATTTATGTTGAGGACCAAACCCGCTTTGGTTCCTTCGATCAACGCACGCACTATAACCGATGGCGGTACTTTCCTGAAACGCATCAGAAATAACTGAAGCAGCGAAATACGCACATCGGAAACAAGGGCTGAAAACCAAAGTCCAACCGGGATATAATACAAAATAATTATCAGGAGAACGAAAATTCCCGCGATCATACCAAAAACTCCAAGGCCTTGAATTTGTTCCATCATTATAAATTTAAAGGTTCAACTGTGATTTGTGACTTTTCAATTTCGATAACTCTTACTTTTTCTCCCGGATCGATAAAACCTCCGGTCGATTTTACTTCAACTACTTCATTGTTTACTTTTATCTTGCCCATGGGAGCCAAACGGCCAATTGTAACCCCAATGTCGCCAACTTTAATCTTTTCATCAATCTGATTCGCAACTCCTGTAATAATGGTATCGAGCACCAATCTTTTCCCGGTTTTTCCTTTGAAAAAAACTACTACAAGCGTTGGTGCGGCAATCAGTACAAACCCCAAGGTTAAAAAACCTGCAAGTGTACCGTAACTGGTGAATGCCAGATAAACGCTGTAAGCAAAGAGTAAAAAACCACCAACACCGGCAATGGTAATCCCTGGGAGTATGGTGAACTCAATCAACAGCAATACGATACCAAGAAATATTAAAAAGAGAATGATCAAGATGTCCATAAATATTTTGGTTAATCAATGGTTGCTTTTAACTCTTTTTGAATCAATGCTTTTTTCAATGGCCTAAGATAAGAAAAACTTCCTTTTTTAACATCGCATTTTCCTTTATAATGTATAAGTAATGTGCATTGCTCGGCTTGTTGCTCATCGTGTCCACAAATGTTGATCAGTGAATCGATCACATAATCGAAAGTGTGATAGTCATCGTTGTGCAAAATAAGAAACCTGTCTTTTCTATTTTGCTGGCTATTTTCTTCTCCAACTTCTTTCTGTGGGTGTTCTTTTGCTGTCATAGCTCATTGTTTAATTTTCTGCCTTCATTCACTGTTATTCTTTTCCGATTTTGATATGCAACAATAATTGCATTCTTAATTCCTTCCTGCTTTACCTGATTTTGCATTGTTACAGCTTCGTTGTATAATCTTAAATTTCCGGTGGTGAATATTTTAACACCTTTATCGTCAACATAGTTTTCTACATTCCTTATTAATGAAAATTTTTTGATCAGCTTATTTGCAGAGTCAGGTATTTTACCTTTGTAGGCTCCAATCTGAATTTTATAGAAGACTCCTCCAGTTACTTCAGTTTTATTTTCAATTATTGGTGGAGCTGATTTATAGAAGACAATGGTATCAGAAACTGTTGCTTCCTTTGCTGTTTTAATTTCTGAAATTTGCAGGATACTATCTTTATACAGCCTTATTTTTTCCTGAAAAGCATCCATTTCAACGGCAGTGGCCGATTGCCAGTATCGGTCTTCTTCTTCTCTTGCCTTTTCAAACAATAACGGGATTCCCTGGCCTAAGTTGGTCGATTTTTCTTCAGCACTTAAAATCAGTGCGGCAATTTCTTCCTTTTGCCATGAAGCTGCATTCGAGTATGCTTTTCGCAAATTATCGGTTTCAATCGAAAGCCTTTGGAGTTCTTTTTCCTTTAGCCAGGCCTGAAAAAACATTTTTTTTGCTTCATTCTTCTTGAAATGATCAAAGTTCAGATAGCTGACAGAGGAATTGATCCAGAAATTGATCAGTGTTTTGGCAAGTCTGTCTGGTATTTTAAATTCCTCTTTCTGTAATTCAACCACTTTAATCGTGTCGCTTTTTCCTCCCGTAATGGTATCTTCCCATGAATAGTAATTGTGATCCTGTTGTGTGTAATTGATTAATCCGCTAATGGTTAAAGGATTTATTAAAATTTCTATCTGATTTTCATGAAAAAGCACATTCTTGGCAAACAGAAATGTACCGCCAGCCATAAACAATAGAAGAATTAGGATTGTTTTTATGCTTTGTTTTAATAAAATTAACATATTCGGTTACTGATTGATCCGGGTCTAAAATTACAAATAATATATCATGAGCTATGCATTAAACCAATAGTTTATTTTATGAACAAAGGATTAACGCGGCTGATTCATATCAATTTTTCAAGTATATTTGCCTATCTTAAAAACATTCAAAAATGACAACTTTAACCAAGGGCGCTAAAGCACCTGAATTTTCAGGACTGAACCAATCAGGCGAGATGATTTCTTTGGGTGGGTTCAAGGGTAAAAAAGTTATTTTATATTTTTATCCCAAAGATAATACTCCGGGATGCACAGCCGAATCATGCAACTTGAATGATAACTACCAGATGTGGCTGTCAAAAGGTTACGAAGTGGTGGGAGTGAGCCCTGATAGTGTTGCGTCGCATAAAAAGTTTGCCGATAAATTTCAATTCGGGTTTAATTTGATTGCTGATCCGGAAACTGAAATTTTGCAAGCCTACGGAGTTTGGGCTGAGAAAAACATGTACGGCAAAAAATACATGGGCGTTTTGCGCACCACTTTTGTGATCAGCGAAGACGGAATTATTGAAGAAATATTCGACAAAGTAGATACAAAAAATCATACCGATCAATTAACCAAAGTATTAGATATAAAATAATATGGCAAACGAAGAAAAAAGCAACCAGAATAAGGAAAAGCTGAAGGCACTACAACTGACGATTGATAAAATCGAGAAAAGCTATGGCAAAGGCTCGATTATGAAATTAGGCGACCGTGCGGTCGAAGATGTTCCGTCAATTTCATCAGGATCAATTGGATTGGACATTGCAATGGGTGTTGGTGGTTATCCCAAAGGTAGGATCATCGAAATTTACGGGCCTGAATCATCAGGTAAAACCACGCTGGCAATACATGCGATTGCCGAAGCTCAGAAAGCTGGCGGGATTGCAGCAGTTATTGATGCTGAACATGCTTTCGATCCGGGCTATGCAGCAAAACTGGGTGTCGATATTAACGAATTGTTGATTTCTCAACCGGATAACGGCGAACAGGCCCTCGAAATTGCTGATAGCCTGATCCGTTCAGGGGCAATTGATATTATTGTAATTGACTCGGTAGCGGCATTGACTCCCAAAGCTGAAATTGAAGGCGAAATGGGCGATTCAAAAATGGGCCTTCAGGCACGTTTGATGTCACAGGCATTGCGCAAACTCACCGGCAATATCAGTAAAACCAAAACATGCGTCATTTTCATCAATCAGCTCCGCGAAAAAATTGGTGTAATGTTTGGAAATCCTGAAACTACAACTGGTGGAAATGCGTTGAAATTTTATGCATCGGTACGTTTGGATATCAGGCGAATTGGCCAGATAAAAGATGGTGAAGACGCACAGGGAAATCACACCCGTGTGAAAGTGGTGAAAAACAAAGTGGCCCCGCCGTTTAAAAAGGCCGAGTTCGACATTATGTATGGCGAAGGTATTTCAAAAACCGGCGAAATTGTTGATCTGGGTGTTGAGCTCAATATCATTAAAAAGGCTGGATCATGGTTCAGCTATGGTGAAACAAAACTTGGACAGGGACGCGAATCAGTTAAAAACATTCTTCGCGACAATCCTGAATTAGCTCAGGAGTTGGAAGCAAAAATATTTGAAACGATCGCCACAGCATCAACGGTAAATTAAATAAAGATTAAAAATACAGTAATGTCCGGATGTGATAGCTGTGCTGTTTCATCCGGCTTTTTTTTAGTGCTATCTTTTGCCCCGAATTCTGGCAGATTGTCGAAATTCATGGTTTATTTGTAATGAATCACAATTGGGTGGCCTTATTTTCTTATAGATTAAAGGCTTCCGTTAATAAATGTAGGTTATGAAAGTTTTAAAATTTGGAGGTACTTCTGTCGGAAGTGCTGAAAATATTCAAATGGTGAAGGAAATCCTGATTGGACAGGACGATGATGTGATCGTTGTAGTGTCGGCATTAGGAGGAATCACCGACAAAATTTTAAGTGCGGCAAAAATGGCCGCGATCGGAACCGGCTACTTTCAGGCTGAATTAACGGAAATCAACACGCGCCACTTCGAAACCATTGATAAACTTTTTGATGGTGAAAAACGAACTGAAGTAAAGGGAAAAGTTCAGGTTTTGCTTGAAGAACTTGGCCGCATTGTTCAAGGAGTATCACTTATCGGCGAACTTACACCCAAAACACTCGATAAGATTGGAGGTTTTGGCGAACGTTTATCGTCACTCATTATTTCAGGATACATTCCTTCAGCAGCCTGGTTCGATGCCTGCAAACTGATACAGACAAACAGCGATTTTGGGAAAGCCATTGTAAATTTTGCTGTGACCAATTCATTGATACAGGCTGCTTTCAGTTCGTTTTCGGGCATTGCAATTGTTCCCGGTTTTATTGCCAGCAACGATGCCGGCGAATATACCACTTTGGGACGTGGGGGTTCTGATTATACCGGAGCTATTTTGGCTGCGGCAATGGATGTTTCGTCATTCGAAATATGGACCGATGTAAATGGTTTTATGACTGCAGATCCGCGTGTGATAAGCAAAGCATACACGATTAAAACGCTGAGCTATTCGGAGGCGATGGAGCTTTCACATTTTGGCGCAAAAGTAATCTATCCGCCAACCATATTGCCTGTCTATCAGAAAGGTATCCCGGTAAGGATTAAAAATACGATGGATCCGAAAGCCGAAGGAACTCTAATTACCAAAAGTAAACTCAACGGAAAAGATTTGCCTATCAAAGGTATTTCGTCCATTTCAAATATCACGTTAATTACCATTCAGGGATTGGGAATGGTTGGCGTTACTGGTATTTCAGCCCGGCTTTTCGGAGCATTGGCACGACAGAATATCAATGTAATCCTGATTTCTCAGGCTTCATCTGAAAATTCCATCAGCTTTGCAATTGATTCTGCAAGTTCAACAAAAGCAGAATCGGCAATCAGGCTTGAGTTTGAACGTGAAATTCAGCTCGATCAGATCAACAAGATAACCATCGAGGAAAATCTTGCAATTGTGGCTATCGTGGGCGAGAATATGAAACATGCTACCGGTGTGGCCGGAAAGCTGTTCAATACTATTGGTAAAAATGGGATCAACATTATTGCCATTGCCCAGGGAGCTTCCGAATTGAATATTTCGTGGGTTGTAAAAGTGTCTGATTTGCGCAAAACCCTGAATGTGGTGCATGAATCGTTTTTTCTTTCAGAAAATGTTGAATTAAATGTTTTCCTTTTGGGGATTGGTTTGGTGGGCGGAAATTTGCTTGATCAAATCAGACAACAGCAACCAAAATTGCTTAAAGAGAAACATCTCAAGATAAAACTGGCCGGAGTTGCAAACTCCAAGAAAATGTTGTTCGACCGTGAAGGAATGGATATCACCACTTTCCGCGAAAAAATGATTACTGAAGGACATGAATCGAGCCTGGAGCAGTTTAAAAATGAAATAATAGCGTTGAACATGTACAATTCTATTTTTGTGGATTGTACTGCCAGCGATCAGGCTGCCGGATTATATGCAGAATTGCTGAATGCCAACGTTTCAATTGTTACAGCCAATAAAGTAGCTGCATCTTCAACTTACGAAAACTATTCGCTCCTGAAGAAAACAGCAAAACGGAAAGGAGTTAAATTTTTGTTCGAGACCAATGTTGGTGCAGGTTTGCCGATTATTACCACCTTAAACGATTTGGTAAATTCGGGTGATACCATTATGAAAATCGAAGCGGTTTTATCCGGAACACTCAACTTCATTTTCAATACTATCAGCGAAAAAATACCGTTGAGCCAGACCATTCGGATGGCCAAAGACCAGGGATATGCTGAACCTGATCCGCGTATCGACCTGAGTGGGGTGGACGTGGCGCGAAAACTACTGATTCTGGTCCGTGAATCTGGTTATCAGTTCGACATGAAAGACATTAAAATCAACACATTTATTCCGGCGAAATATTTCGAAGGAAGTGTGGATGATTTCTGGAAAAATATAACCGGAATTGACGCTGATTTTGAAGCCAAAAGAAAAAAACTGGCTGCTGAAGGACGTTTCTGGCGGTTTGTGGCCAAATTTGAAAACGGAAAAGCTGAATGTGGGCTTCAGGAAATTATGGCAGGTCATCCGTTTGCTGATCTTCAGGGATCTAACAATCTGGTGATGTTTACTACCGAGCGATATCAGGAATTTCCGATGATTATATAGGGTTACGGAGCAGGTGCCGCAGTAACCGCTGCCGGCGTATTTGCCGATATTATCAGGGTATCGAATCTTTAAAAATATGAAATACATTATCGTGTTGGGAGATGGAATGGCCGATGAGCCATTGGTTGAATATGGAGGAAAAACTCCGCTTCAAATGGCCGAAAAACCAGTCATCGACAGTTTGGCAAAAAGAGGCCGGACTGGACGATTGATAACTGTTCCGGAAGATATGCACCCCGGAAGCGAAATCGCCAATATGTCGGTTTTGGGTTACGATGTCCACAAGGTTTTTGAAGGCAGGGGGGTGCTTGAGGCTGCAAGTATCGGTGTTAAACTCGAAGATGGGGACATGGCGCTTCGTTGTAACCTGCTTACCATCGAAGATGGAAATATTAAAAATCACTCAGCCGGGCATATTTCAAATGTCGAAGCACACGAACTGATCGGATTCCTGAATAAAAAACTTGGTAATGAAATGATCCGATTTTATCCGGGCGTTTCGTACCGGCATTTACTGGTTATCAAAGGCGGAAAAAAGCAAATAGAATGCACTCCACCGCATGATGTTCCCGGGAAGCCATTTCGCCCTTGCCTGATCGGGCCTGAAAATGAAGAAGCAGCGGCAACAGCCAAATTGCTTAATTACCTGATATTGCGTTCCCAGGCCTTGCTGGCCGATCATCCGGTCAACCAAAAACGAAAAGAAACCGGAAAAGATGTAGCAAATAGTATTTGGCCGTGGTCGCCTGGGTATAAACCGAAAATGCCGACCTTTAAAGAAATGTTTGGCATCGAAAAATCGGCTGTAATTTCGGCTGTGGATTTGATTCAGGGTATTGGCGTTTATGCAGGGATGGATGTGATTAAAGTGGAAGGTACTACCGGACGTTACGATACCAACTACGAAGGAGAGGCTCAAGCCGCTGTTGATGCGCTTAAAGACCACGATCTGGTTTACCTGCACGTGGAAGCAAGCGATGAGGCCGGTCATGAGGGGGATGTGGAACTGAAAATCAAAACCATCAACTATCTTGATTCCCGGATTGTGAAGTTTCTGGTAGAGGAAACCGAAAAAATGGACGAGCCGGTCACCATTGCGGTGTTGCCCGATCATCCAACTCCTTGTGCAACCAAAATCCATACCCGCGATGCGGTTCCCTTCATAATTTACCGGCCCGGCGAAACACCCGATGATACTCAGTTTTACGATGAATTTGAGGTCGCCAAAGGTTCTTACGGAATTTTGAAAGGAGATCAGTTTATGAAAGTATTGTTGGGAGGCCCCCTTTAATCCCCCAAAGGGGGAATTTGGTGATTTGCCAATTTTAACTTGTTCTTTTTAACTTGATGATTTTTAAATTAATAAATAAAATGCCCTACCCTGGCTGTTAATCTTTCCCCCTTAGGGGGAATAAGAAGGGGGCTTTAAAAATGAAATACTTTAGTACCAATCACTCAGTTCCTGAAGTTTCGCTAATGGAAGCCGTTACCAAAGGTTTGGCTGCCGATAATGGATTGTTCATGCCCACCCGGATTGAAGAATTTGATCCTCGATTTTTTGAACGCCTTTTTTTGAAAAGTTTTCAGGAGATATCTTTCGAGGTGGCAAAAAAGTTTTTCGGGGAAGATATTCCAGAGCAAGTTTTGAAAGACATTGTTTATGATACGCTTAATTTTGATTGTCCAATAGTACAGGTAACCGATTCAATGTATTCGATGGAACTGTTTCACGGGCCAACGATGGCTTTTAAAGATGTTGGCGCACGTTTTATGGCGCAAATGTTGGGCTATTTTCTCCGTGGGTTTGAAAAGGAAGTCAATGTTTTGGTGGCCACTTCCGGAGATACGGGCAGTGCAGTTGCCAATGGCTTCTTTCAGGTTCCCGGAATAAAGGTTTATGTGTTATACCCGAAAGGACTTGTAAGCGACATTCAGGAAAAACAATTTACCACCCTCGGAAATAACATTACTGCACTCGAAGTTGACGGTACTTTTGACGATTGCCAGCGACTTGTAAAATCAGCTTTTTTGGATGAAGAATTGAACAAGGCCATGGTTTTGACCTCGGCCAATTCAATCAATGTAGCGCGGTTCCTGCCTCAGGCTTTCTATTATTTCAATGCTTATGCCCGTTTGCAGGAGGCTGGAATTACTGATGATTTGGTTTTTTCGGTGCCCAGCGGTAATTTTGGAAACCTCACAGCCGGATTGTTTGCCAAATATATGGGACTGCCGGTCAAACGGTTTATTGCTGCCAATAACGATAACGACATTGTTTACAATTACCTCAAAACTGGCAGCTACAAACCCCGTGCATCGGTTGCTACAATTGCCAACGCAATGGATGTGGGCGATCCGAGTAACTTTGCCCGGATTCTGGAATTGTACGGCCAATCACATAAATCCATTTCGGGCGATATGGTTGGCTACCGCTATTCGGACGAAGAAATACGAGAAACAATGAAGCAGGTTTTTGTTGAAGAAAATTATATGCTCGACCCTCACGGAGCTGTTGGTTACCGTGCGCTGAAAGCTGATTTGAAACCCGGTGAAGTAGGCGTTTTTCTCGAAACTGCACATCCGGCCAAATTTACCGAAACCGTTGAAAGTGTTTTGGGAAAAGGAACTGTTGACCTTCCTGAAAAACTGGCGGAGTTTATGAAAGGTGAAAAACTTTCAATCGGAATTAGTACTGAATTTTCTGATTTCAAGCAATTTCTGCTGAATAGATAATACCTGGAAGAATAGTGTCCAGGTATTATATCAATTCGTTAAACTAAAATGTTCAAATTTAAAAACAGATTGATATTTCAGCTAAATTTAAGCAGTCAATAAGTTTTTAAATAAAAATGAACAAATTATGGAACGAAGGAATTTTATTAAAAAAGCCTCCCTTGCATCAGCAGGGCTTGCTTCCTCATTTTATGTTCCGGCTTTTCCCTCAGACCGGAAGTTGAAAATCGGATTGATTGGTGCCGGTTGGTATGGCATGGTCATCACAAAAGCAGCATTAAAAGTTGGTGGAGTGGAAATCATCGCTGTTTGTGATGTGGATACCGATCATTTGAAAAACAGCGCAGACGAATTGGTGCAACTTCAGGGCATCAGGCCTCAAACATTCAAATATTATCAGGATTTGCTTGATGTAAAGGGTTTGGATGCTGTTTTTATCGGAACGCCCCCTCACTGGCATGCACTTCAGTTTATTGCGGCCTGCGAAAAAGGACTGGATATTTATTGCGAAAAACCTCTTGCTTACGACATTCAGGAAGGTTTGGCAATGGTTAAGGCAGCTCAAAAGGCTGGCAATATTGTTCAGATAGGTTTTCAGCGCCGACAGAGTGGTGCATTCAATAAGGTAAAAGAATTGATCGGCGATGGTACTATTGGAAATGTCCATCAGATAACAGCACAGATAAATTATATCCCCGGACTTCAGGATACAACCATACAGGCACCTCCCGCTTCGCTCGATTGGGAAGAATGGTGCGGCCCGGCCCCAAAACTCGAATATAGGCCAAGCATTGCTCATAAAGCATGGAGATTGGAAAAAGAGTACGGTAATGGCCACCTTGTTGATTGGGGAATTCATCTCATTGATGGCATCCGGCTGATCATGGGCGAATCTATGCCAACAGAATTTTATACACAGGGCGGTATTTTTGAATTAAAAAACAAGATAACTACTCCTGATACCCTTACCGCGAATATGGCCTTCAAAAAAGCGCCGGTAGTTTGGCAACACCGGCTTTGGGGTACCGGCGATCCGAACAAAGAGTTTAACAACGGTATTTTATTTCACGGAGAAAAAGCATCTCTTTTCGCCGGTGATTCGAAAATTGTCCTTTATCCATCGGGTAAAGATGGAAAAGCAGGGGAATTATCCGTTCCGGTTGTTCCCATGCAGGAAAATCATGTGGAAAATTTTCTTAATGCTGTAAGAACCAAAGATAAAAGCATAATCAACAGTACTCCTGAAGATGCATTCCAATCAACTGCCACTGTTCAGTTAGCCATGATTTCGCATTGCACCGGATCTTTGGTTAAGTGGGATTCTGTAAAAAATGAGATTGTTGATAATAAGCAAGCGTCAATGCTAATGAAAAGAGATTACCGGGGAAAATATAAGCACCCATAATTCAGAGAAATTACGCTAAGTATCAGAAACACCGGTCGCAAATTATTGCTTCCGGTTTTTTGTTGTGTGCGCCCGGCATGAGCGATAACCAGGCGGGTGCAAGTCCTCTATGAACTTGGTAGCAGGCAGTAGGTGAAATAATCACGTACTGCCTACTCGATTTGCAGATACTTCTCTAAGGACTACCATAAGGTTGATTCGCGATGCGTTGACCGGAAAGTTGTAAAGGGGAATACAGTTATAAACGATCCTTTTATGAAATGGTGAGTTTCCCGAATGTCGTGATTTCACATTGTCAACTATAGCTGCCGAAAAACGTTGTGGGTCAGTTTAATCGCTACTTGAAACAGTTTCGGTTTTTGACAAAGTATTATTTTGACGGTTTCGGTTACTTGAAACAGTTTTGCGGTTTGACAGATTTAAGTTGTTTGACAGGTTTTGACAAGTTGTTGGAGTTGGCAAGTCATTGGAGTTTACAAGTTTCGTTTCATTGACAGACAAACTCAACTTGAAACAGACCGCAACTGGAAACGTATTTTCGGACTCGGTTTTTAAACTTTGTTGACACGTCAGCGGAGGATCCGGCTGAGAGAATTTTGCATTTTTGACACGGAATTCGTTGACAGACAGCAATTTTATTTGACAGAAACAAGAAATAAAGACAAAAATATAAATGTTTCAAGTGAGCGAAAAGCCGTTGCACAACAGCAAAATACCCGCAAGCCGGGTTTCGGTGCTTTGTTGACAGGAATTTGAAATTTTGAAAAGCAATTCTTCGCAGGAAGTTCATCGGGAAACTCCCGCCCTGCGTGTAGTTGCAAAACGTGTGTGTCTTGAATCAACCCATTAAAACGGGAAGAATGCTGCACAAAAGATGGAAGCCCTTTTGCGGTGATAAAACGAAAGCCGAAGCCGAGCGAACTGTCTTAGGAATCATTATCAACAACAAAGGAACTGGCCTTCCGCAGACGACTTTCAGAGCCTGTCCCGCTTTGCGGGAAGTAGTTTGCAAACTACCTTATGCTGCGTTGGGCGGAAACTCCCTCGGTGGTGAACGATAAGGAAAAACGGGGAGTGAGATCCTTGTAAGTGGGTATTGTCGAGCTGAATAAATTAAAGCAGCTATGAAGTCTCGTAAAAAAGATAGGAGATGTCGAAAGCGGATGGTTACGTTTGTGTCCGTTAAGAGTGTAAAGGAAACCTGATTACTGTTTACACGGCATCCGGGATTTACCCCGTTGGATAAAAATCTTAATTCGCCTAACCGTTTAAATGAAAATATCCTACGGGATAAAGTTGGCAGGAAGGCAATACAGGGTTTTGTACGGAACAAGAGAAGTCGCTATTGTTCTGTTAACCGCAAAGGGAAGCCGTCATACAGGGATTGTATGAAGTATCGGTGGCAGACTAAGCCGTAGTAGTGATGAAACTTCTGTAATGGAAGCGGAGCGAAGGACTTAGCTTGTTTACATTTCATTAATTAACAACAAGCAGCAATGCGATGATTGACTATTATGAAATAAAATCACAGCCAATTGTTTTGGCAATTGGTAAATCCGTAAAGTGTTCACACTTTTGTGATTAAACAAGAAGAGTTCCCGTAAAACGGGACAGGCTGTGTGAAGCGAGAGTTTCAAGCACGGTTCCGTGAGAACGTGAGGGTGAAATCCCCTCGCGTGACTCGATTAACGCCTCATTGTAAAAAGACAGCTGACCTCACTATTTTAGCACATTGGTTTGCCCCACCACACAGGCGACAGCTTCGCAACCAAAAGAGCTAAAATTTCCCACCGCACTGAGATTGTGAATAAATATTTGTGGACAGCTTTTGACCAAAACAAAACATTGCTTATTTTTGGACACAAATTGACCAAATGACAGTCGTGAAAAAATTTACAACTTTTGGAGAACATCTCAGGACACTCAGAGAAATCAATAGCCTGACCTTGCGAGAAGTCGCAGCGAGTTTAGCTCTTGACACATCTTTTCTTGCAAAAATTGAACGTAACGAAAGACAACCAACTCGCCAACTAATAAAACAATTCGCTGACTTTTTTAAAGTTGAAGAAAAAGAATTGGTTGATGAATTTCTTAGCGACCAAATAGTTTATAAGATTTTAAACGAAGAAACAGATTTGAATATTTTAAAAGTTGCCGAAGGCAAAATCAAATACATAAAAACGCATAATGGCCAAATACAATAGGAATATAACGGAACTTAAAACAAAGGCTGCAATGTGGTGGCCCGAAGAATTAAAAACGAAAAACGCTTTAGCCAATGTTCTTCCTTTACTTCTCAAAACTCAAGATGACTTTTTACATCTTATTGTTTTAAGTAAAAATGACCCCTTTCAACTTTTTGATTTAATAAAGGTTGCCAAATACCCATCAAATCTATTTCTTAAACATTTAGCAGTTTTAGCCGACTATGGCGGTGAACCAATTCAACGATTGGGTCGTTCCTTCAAAGATATATTTCCAAAAAGTAAAGGAGCAAACGGAAAATACTATTTCGATTTCATTTGGAAAGAGAAGACTTTTAGATACGAGTTTAAGGCATTGCCAGTAAATGGACTAAACAATAAAAAATTATTTATAGACGGAGAAGGACTAATCAAGGAAAAGGAATTAAACGATTTAACGTGCGATATGATTGCACTTTTATTGTTTGCTTCAACATCTGACTATGCTGAACACGCTGGACTAATTGCTTGTGAGATTGGCACAATGCTCGGCAATGAAGATGAACTTATTAAGTTTGTAAAGCAACGTTATATAACTGTTAGCAGAATTACAGGAGGAGCAACAGCAAATAGTTTAGGTCAATTAGCTCAATCCGAAATTGTAAATTTTCTTACCAAAGAACTTGGAGATAAATACAAAATTATCCGCAACGGATACATTACGATTGACGGATATGATAAAAAAGGTGGGATGCCTTTTGATTTAGTCGTTGAAAAAGGAAAGAAAAAAGTTGGCATTGAAGTTAGCTTCCAAGTTACCACAAATAGCACCATAGAAAGAAAAGCTGGACAAGCAGCAGACCGCCAAGCATTAGTTCACAAAAGCGGTTATCAGATTGCCTATGTTCTTGACGGTGCAGGAAATTTTCAACGTTCATCTGCAATTTCAACAATCTGTAATCATAGCGATTGCACAGTAGCCTATACACTTGCAGAATTTAAAGTATTGTCTAACTGGATAAAAAGTGTGCTATGATAAAATTCATTGATTTATTCGCAGGAACTGGTGGTATTCGTTTAGGCTTTGAACAGGCTTGTAAAAAATTTGATTTAAAAACTGAATGTGTCTTTTCATCCGAAATTGATAAGAACGCTTGTGCATCTTATGAATTAAATTTTGGACACAACCCATTTTCAGACGTTACACAAGTTGAGGAGTTACCACCTTTTGATTTTATGTTAGCAGGGTTTCCTTGTCAATCATTTTCATACGCTGGGAAACGCAGAGGATTTGGAGAAACAAGAGGAACTTTATTTTTTGAAGTTGAAAGATTGCTATCCAAATATAAACCTAACGGATTTTTACTCGAAAATGTGAGAGGTTTGACAACTCACGATGAAGGACGAACTTTTGAAACCATTATTAATAGCCTTAAAAATCTTGGTTATAGTGTTAATTATTTCCTTTTAAACAGTAGCAGTTTTGGCGTTCCACAAAACAGAGTTCGTATTTACATTCTTGGCACATTAAACGAAGACATTAAAACGAAATTGCATTCTGACGTTGGTGCTTCCGACTCTCATAAATTCAAAGAACAAAACGGACAGACTTCACTTTTTTCAGAACCGAAAACAATACGAGTTGTAAAAGATATTCTTGAAAAGAAATTTCCAGAAAATTATGAATGCACAAAAGACTTTGTAAATAAATTAAAAAATGTAGTTGGCGAAGATTTATCAAAACTTCACGGCTATAGACTTATTGATTACAGAGGTGGGCAAGCAATCCACTCTTGGGAACTCGGAATAAAAGGAAAGTGTACAAAAGCAGAAATTGAATTTTTAAATCTTCTAATCGGAAACAGAAGAAAGAAAACTTTCGGCACTCATCAAGATGGAAAATCATTGAACATTGAACAAATAAAAACATTTTATAAAAAGAACGACCTCGAAACTATTTTAACCTCATTAGTAAATAAAGGTTATTTAAGTGCTTATGAAGACAAATACAATCCAGTAGCTGGAAATATGTCTTTTGAAGTATTCAAATTTCTTGACCCTGAAAGCATTTCTATTACTCTTACAGCTTCGGACACAAATAGACTTGGAATTGTTCAAAATGGTAGAGCAAGAAAAATGACACCAAGAGAATGCGCAAGACTTCAAGGCTTTCCAGACACATACAAACTTTTGGACAATGACAACGCAGTTTATAAACAAATGGGCAATGCTGTTTCTGTTCCTGTAATTGAGGCAGTAATTACAGACCTAATTGAGAACAACGACATATTTAACAAGACAAAAGCCAACGCTTCAAAGTCACACACATTGGCAGGTCGCACAATGCCAACGCTTGACCAAAACCTGCCAAAGAGTGTGCCTTCCCTAACGCACTGACAGACGGATGAAAAAACAACGAAGGCATAACAGCGGTTTGGCAAAAGTGGCGGTTCAGTGGTTAATTGAACATTTGTGCTTCGTATCAAGTTCAGTGGTAGCAGACAGTTTTGTGCTTCGTAATCGCCACCTTCTCCAAGCTGCAAACCGTGTGTGTCTTGAATCAACCCGTGAAAGCGGAAAGAATGCTGTACAAAAGATGGAAGCCCTTTTGCGGTGATAAAACGAAAGCCGAAGCCGAGCGAACTGAGCTGGGGAATCATTATCGTCAACAAAGGAACTGGCCTTCCGCAGACGACTTTCAGAGCCTGTCCCGTTTTGCGGGAAGTAGTTTGCAAACCACCTTATGCTGCAAGGAACGGAAATTTTCCTTGTGGTGAACGATAAGGGAAAAACGCGAACAATGATACGCGAAGGTGTGTGTTGATGAGCTGAATAGAGTGAACCAGCGACTGACGCCTCGTAATGTAAAAGAGACGATGTTGAAAGCAGATAATTACGTTAGTATCTGTTAGAAGTGCAATGGATGATCTGATTGCTGATTGCACAACATCCGGGGTAAAGCTGGCAGGTGTTTCATCCCGCCCAAGCGGGGACATCAATACTGGCTTTTGTATGGAACAAGAGAAGTTGCCCCGCAAGTAGGCGGGGCAGGGTGTATGAAGGGAGACTTTCACGTACGGTTCTGTGAGAACGCAGGGGTGAAACTCCCTTGCGTGACTCGACTAGTGCATCTAATCTGCCACAACGCAAAGCCGCAAACCGTTAGCGGCAAATTATTTAAACATGAATTTCCTTCTACAATTTATATTACTTTTTTTAGTTTATAGTTCTAATGGGAAAAGCTCAAAATACGTTAATTAAAATATGAAGCCTAAAACTAAGTATACTAAAAGTGGCGAGTTCAATATTGCTTATCAAGTAGTAGGAGAAGGACCGATTGACATTGTTTATATACCGGGCTGGGTTTCCAATATTGATATGATGTGGACTGAGTCAAGGCTTGCTTTATTCCTCACCGGGCTTGCAAAATTTTCAAGACTTATTTTGTTTGATAAAAGAGGTACCGGTCTTTCTGACAGGATGAACCACCTTTCTACTCTTGAGGAACGAATGGATGATATTCGTGCTGTAATGGATGCAGTTGGTTCGTCCAACGCTGTACTCTTTGGCCATTCGGAAGGTGGTAGTGTGAGTGCTCTTTTTGCAGGCACATATCCACAGCGTACAATCGCATTAATTACATTTGGTGTTTTTGCAAAACGAAAATATTCTAAGGATTATCCATGGGCTCCCACGGATATCGAGCGCCAAAATTTCTATAAAATGATCGAGGAAAACTGGGCAGACGGTGACATGCAAGGTTTAAGTAGCCTGGTGCCTTCATTGGCAGGAGATAGAAAATTCATGGATTGGCTTGCAAGTTATTTTCGATCATCTGCAAGCCCGGGTGCCGCCGTGGATTTGGCACGTATGAATACAGAAGCTGACATAACAGATATTTTGAGTACGATACACGTACCCACTTTGCTCATTTATAGAAAAGGTGACAAAGATGTTCAGGTAGAGGAAGGAAAATATATTGCCAAACGGATAC
>JANONW010000149.1:0-2343 GCA_031421065.1 Prolixibacteraceae bacterium | reverse complement strand
TCAATGTCTCCGTTGATCAGATGTGCCTGAGCTTGAATCAGGATTCGTTTTGTCGGATTCGCAGTCAATGCCGGCAACTGATCGGCGTTCTTCAGCAATGCATCGACCCGGGGGTAAACGGCGAGACAGGTTGGCGTCGAGACGCAGATCAATTCATCATCACTGATGACGGCCCCGTACTGATTCATCGATTTCTCCGGTGCATCGACGAGTGACGGCGTTATCAATGTGCCACTGGATAGATTCACCGTCAGCGCCTGGCCGTAACGCAGGGGAATTACACAACGATCTCCGCGACATTCGGCGCGTCCACTGGTGACGGGAATCTGCACGACCCAGTTTTGAACGCCCGTTGTCAGGTCGATACTGCGGCAATGACGATCTCCGACGAGGATCACCTGACGACCGCAAATCCCGACGACATAATAGTCCGGACTTCCGCCGACTTCTCCGCCGCCAAACGCACGGCGTGAGGACTTCCATTGAATTTCGCCAGTCTCCAGCGCGACTCCATAAATTGAAGCGGAACCATGATTGCCGCAGACGATGATGCCATCGGAAATACACGGCACCAGGATTGAAGGAGATGAAATCGGTATCTCATCTGGCGGCATTTGCCAGCCAATCCGAAACTCCGGCGTGAGCTCGTCGCGAATTGCCGTGGCCCATTGCAGCGTACCATCGATTGTGCGCACGCCGATCAGCATTCCGTCAGCCAGACTGCACACGATTGTCTCCCCGCTCACCACACAAGTGCTTGTGTGTTTTGTGAAGATCGAACTACTGATAAATGCGAGTGCATTTTCATCGGTGTACGCGAGCGGTTGCCGCCACAGCAACTGGCCCGTAGTTCTGTACAGGCAATTCAGGAATATCTGAGTGTCATTCTGCGTCAACACGAACAACCGCGTTCCCTGACCTGTCGGCGGTGAGAGAAATCGGTGCCCCGACCATGTCTCATCCGGTACTTCGCTTGCGTCACCGGTGACCAGAAGTTTGTCTATCTGGTTGTCGTACGCTGCAGACGAAACGAGTGGTGCTGATGTTTCTATCGAATCAACTCTGGCAATCGGACGGTAATGAAATGACTGTCCATCGCCGACTTGCCATGCCACAATCGGAACAGCACCATGACCACGGCGGAGCGCGACCAGTCGGCTCGCCACGGGTTTACGACTGAATTCCTCTTCTTCAATGACTGGAAACCCGTTACGATTTCTGACCACACGGCCAACGGAATTACCAGCAAATGGATCGGCTCCGGAAAAAAAGGAGAATCGATCCACGAAGTACAGGAAATCACGATCAGACGCCATGAGTCCAAACTCCGCCATCCCATAAATCGGCGCCACTGACTCAATGGACGAGTTTGATTTGTTCATCGCGAGGGCGGTCTCGTCTTCCAGTTCAGTGTACACGGCGTCCAATTGCGGCTTGAACGTGTCGGTGGGAACTGACCAGTGTTCCCGACCGTTGACTCGATCCAGCGCGATGATCCGAAACGGTGTGCGGATCACGATGCTGTCGTTCCAGAATACTGGTCGCCAGTTGTTAAAAAACAGTTCGATGCGGTTTTCCGCTTCCGGATCGAACCCCGACAACAGAATTCCGGCGTCCGGCTGGGGCGCACCGGGAAAATTCCAGATCCCTTCGCGCCAGGTCCATAGCGGCTGCGGCCACGGTGGTGAAATTGTGCCGCTTGATGCGGATACTGAAAATGACAAGAGCGCGCCGTGCGATGCTTCGTCGTTGGTGTTCAGACTGCTCAGATTCTCTTTCAACGGACGCAATTGTCGCTGCAGTTCAACTTGCAGCACGGTGCCGGAGTACATTGCTTCAAGTTGTCGAACCTGCGCGGCCACCTTGCGTGAGTCGCCTTTCAGCAGTTCACACGTCATATCGATCACGTGCGACTGGATACCAGCTTCAGTCAACGGAAACGCCCTCGACACGCGCGCCGCATCGTGCCGGCCACCGCGGCGGATCGCGGATTCCAGCTCCTGTCGGGCAATCAGCCGGTTTGCATCAACCCAGGTTCGCTGCATTTTCGGAGAACTGTGCATCAGCACCAACAGTGCGCGGTTCTGAAGACCGGTCGCTGATTCCGACTGTGAATCAAACTCGAATACATCGTGCGGATGCGCCAAGATCGGCAGCAGAGATTCTCGCATCAGTTCGCCATTTTGGCGGTCTCGTCCTGATTCCGCTGACCGCAGAAGCAATTCCATCTGCCGGTCGCGAAACAATTGCCGGGAGAGAATTTCCGCCAGACCATGCTTCGGCATCGCGGAAATTTCCGCCTCCGGGCGCTGCTGTGCGATAGAAATCGCCTCGCAGCAGGTC
>JANONW010000148.1:0-13628 GCA_031421065.1 Prolixibacteraceae bacterium | reverse complement strand
ATTTCGTGCGAACTGATAGATTCAAAGGTGTCAAGTTTTACCTGCTGTATATTGTCCATAGGTGGCACACTGTAAATATTATCAGGAAACAATTCGCCAACATGCTTATTATCAAACGACAAAATCACTAAAATATTTGTTATGTCCTGAATATCAGTGTGTTAAGTGTGCTTTATAACTATCTGTCAATCAGTGTGATAAAATACACTGTTTTTATATGCCTGTTTCTCAAGCGATTAAAAACCCGTAAAAACCAATTGTTGTAACAAACTAAATGCAACTTGGGTTAAATCAGTCAGGGCTTCACTTGGAGTGAAACCTTGACTTATTTGGCAGATGCCATCTTGGAATTTGGAATTTGGAACTCTTCTAAACGCTGTTCATCGCTGTTACCGGATCTAACCGTGAAGCCGAAAGAGCGGGAATGAAACCGGCCAGAACGCCAATTACACCTGAAATGGTCAGTCCCAGAATAATGTTTGCCATTGTCAGGGCAATGGTCATGTCGGCAACATAGCTAAATATGGTTGTTCCGATAAATATAAGAACCAATCCCAATACACCGCCCACCATCGAAAGAACCACCGCCTCGAAAATGAACTGAAGTAAAATGAAGTATTTTTTTGCGCCAAGCGACTTTTGGATACCGATGATCTTTGTGCGTTCTTTAACCGACACGAACATGATATTGGCAATTCCGAATCCGCCCACCAAAATACTGAACCCGCCAATAATCCATCCGGCGAAATTGAAAACCTTAAAAAACGAATCGAACTGTTTCGACACCACACTCACTTCGTTGATGGCGAAATCATTCTCTTCCATTGGTTTAAGCCGGTGAAGCGATCGCATAATCCCTTCCAGTTCAGCTACAAATTCATCATGGTCGGCATCGGGCTTAGCCTTTACATTGATGGTCTGTCCCTGATCACGGTTGCGCACGTCCACCATGTTCATGGCAAAAACCACCGGAATATGGATTCGTTTATCCATGCTGGTCCCAAACATATCGGTTCCTTTTTTAGTATAAACACCAATCACCTGAAACCTGTATCCCTGAAATTTAATCATTTTGCCAACCGGATTTACTTTATCAAAAAGTTTTGTGGCAATTTCGCTCCCCAATATTGCAAGGTTCGCTCCCGAGTTCGATTCCGACTCGGTAAAATAACGTCCTTTTTCAATTTCAAGGCTCCATGTATTGATTAATGCGTGGGTAGTGGCGAGCACTTCGGTATTTTCGGCTTTGCTGTTTTCGAATTGCACAGTACGGTTGAACCCAAAGAAGTAAACGGCATCTTCTATGGTTCTTGATCTGCGGGCCAGTTCTTCAGCTTCATCTATATTGGGAACAGGCCGGTTCATGTATTTCCACCATGGATATTCCGATTCGCCTTCAGGAGGGGCCCATGGCCATTTTTGAATGTAAACCATGTCGCTTCCCAATGAATTCAGGCTGTTGCGGATGTATTTCTCCAGTGAATCGATTACTGTAAAAACCGAAATAATGGCGAAAATGCCAATGGTGATCCCCAACAGCGAAAGAAATGTCCTAAGTTTATTCCCACGAAGGGAACCAAAGGCAAACGAAAAACTTTCAAGAATTAATCTGGTTATCAGCATATCGTCCGATTTGACAAATAAATATACAATTTTGAACCTGAAAAATTAGTTACAGAATTCTGAAATGATTACAAAATCTGATGAAATAATATTTCAAAATACATTGTTACTATAAGCTTAATAAAGCGGTTCTGTGCGAAATAAAATCAAGGTGTTTTATTATCTTTGAGCCCAAATTACAAAAGGATTATAAATGAAGGACTTTAAAAAAATTAAAACGGCCTTAATTTCAGTATATCACAAAGATAAGTTGGACAAGATTGTTAAAAAACTGGATGAATTACATGTGACGATTTATTCAACCGGAGGGACACAATCATTTATTGAAGAATTGGGAACTTCAGTGGTTCCTGTTGAAGAACTTACCAGTTACCCGTCTATCCTTGGCGGCCGTGTAAAAACCCTTCATCCCAAAGTTTTTGGCGGAATCCTGAACCGCAGGGACAATATGGGCGACCAGCAACAAATTGCCAAATACGAAATTCCTGAAATAGATCTTGTGATCGTTGACTTGTACCCGTTTGAAGAAACGGTTGCTTCAGGAGCATCAGAAGACGATATCATCGAAAAAATAGATATCGGCGGCATTTCGCTGATTCGCGCCGCTGCCAAGAATTTTAAAGATGTGGTAATCGTTTCGTCACGCAATCAATATGAAACTTTGTTCAATCTGCTGAACGAAAAAGAAGGCGCAACTTCGATTGACGACCGCAAAGAATTTGCAAGGTTGGCATTTGCTACTTCATCGCATTACGACAGTGCAATTTTTAATTATTTCCATCCTGAACAATCTGAAGAAGCCCGCATCAGCGTGAACAACGGACAGGTGCTGCGTTACGGCGAAAACCCTCATCAATCGGCTACTTTTTTCAAATTCAACAACAGTAATTCTGAAATTACGCTGTCTAATGCCAGGGTGCTTCAGGGCAAAGCGCTTTCGTACAACAACATGCTCGATGCCGATGCTGCATGGAAATCGGCCAGCGATGCTTATTATTCGGTTAGTCATCTGGAAAACAAAGTAGCGGTTTCGGTGGTTAAACACCTGAACCCATGCGGACTTGCAGTAACCGACGACATTATGAAATCGCTTGAACTGGCATGGGCCGGCGATCCGGTGAGCGCTTTCGGAGGCATCATTTGTTTTACCGGAAAGGTTGATAAAATTATCGCAGAATGGTTCAACATGCGATTTGTTGAAATCATTATTGCTACAGATTATACTCCCGAAGCATTGGAGGTTTTTGGTAAAAAGAAAAACCTGCGTGTGCTGGCAACTCCTGTCAAACCTGAAATAGCCGGTGAAAGGTTGTACCGCTCCATTAGTGGAGGATTGCTTGTTCAGGATGAAGACGAAGGGTTGGAAACAGAATTTAAGAATGTAACTAAAATACAATTTGACAGCAATAAAATGAACTTGTCGAAGTTTGGTATTACTGCATGCAAGCATCTGAAAAGTAATGCCATTGCTTTGGTAACTCAAAATACCGACGGTTCTTTCTGGTTAACAGGTGCCGGAATGGGGCAACCCAACCGGCTCGACAGCCTGCGCCAGTTGACTATTCCGCGTTTTAACCTGAAGGGAGGTATTAAGATTGAAGATTCGGTATTAATTTCAGACGCGTTCTTTCCATTCCGCGACAGCGTTGAGGCTGCCAACGAATTTGGGATCAAATACATTGTAGAACCGGGGGGAAGTATCCGCGATGAAGAAGTAATTGCCGCCTGCGATGAATTCGGTATTGCAATGATTTTTACCGGAATGAGACATTTCAAACATTGATTTGAAATTGACATCCGGTCAGTTTTTTATTAGTATAAACGTAGAAAAACATACACATACATGGGATTGTTTTCATTTTTAACCCAGGAAATAGCCATCGACCTTGGAACTGCAAACACGATTATTATCCACAATGATAAGATTGTAGTTGATGAGCCTTCGATCGTAACCATCGACATTAAAACAGAAAAGCTTATCGCGATAGGCGAAAAAGCGCGGCAGATGCAGGGTAAAACACATGCGAACCTGAAAACTATCCGCCCGTTGCGCGATGGTGTTATCGCCGATTTTAAC
This sequence comes from Prolixibacteraceae bacterium, assembly GCA_031421065.1. GTDB lineage: Bacteria > Bacteroidota > Bacteroidia > Bacteroidales > Prolixibacteraceae > Aquipluma. The sequence continues at coordinate 9,928 of JANONW010000148.1, read as the reverse complement.
GCTGCGGAACAAATGATCCGGGGAATGATCAAGATGATAAACCCTAAATCAAGGTTTTTTACACCTTCGCTTCGGATGGTAGTTTCTATCCCTTCCGGCTCGACAGAAGTTGAAATCCGTGCGGTACGCGACTCGGCCGAACATGCCGGTGGACGCGATGTTTACATGATTTATGAACCCATGGCAGCAGCCATCGGTATTGGCCTTGATGTTGAAGCGCCCGAAGGAAACATGGTAGTTGACATCGGTGGCGGCACTACCGAAATTGCAGTGATTTCGCTCGGTGGCCTGGTTATCAACAAGTCGATACGTATTGCCGGTGACGACCTTACCGCTGACATTATAGAATACATGCGCCACCAGCACAACATTAAAATTGGCGAACGTACTGCCGAAGAAATAAAAATAAATGTAGGATCGGCCTTGTCGCAGTTAGAAAATCCACCACCTGATTATTTAATACAGGGCCCTAACCAAATGACTGCCCTTCCGATTGAAGTTCCGGTTTCTTATCAGGAAATATCACATTGCCTGGAAAAATCAATTTCGAAAATTGAAACAGCTATTCTCAGCGCGTTGGAACAAACACCTCCGGAATTGTATTCTGATATTGTCAACCGCGGTATTTGGCTGGCTGGTGGCGGAGCTTTGTTGCGCGGATTGGCCAAACGGTTTACAGAAAAGTTTAATATTCAGTTTCATGTTGCAGAAGATCCTTTAAGGGCAGTGGCCCGCGGCACAGGAATCGCACTTAAGAATGTAAATAAATTCACTTTCCTTATCAGGTAATTCTGAAAAGGAAGGGATAAACCTTCCGGCTGATGAGAAGTTTATTTCGTTTCTTATTACGAAATTATTTTTTGATGATGTTCCTTACACTCGAAGCCATTTCGTTTGTACTGATTGTCAGTTTCAATAATTACCAAAGGGTAGCATTCTTTAATTCAAGTAATAACTTTGCGGGAGCTGTATATGAAAAATTCAGTTCAACCGACGATTATTTCAGTTTAAGCCGAACGAATGCACGTTTGGCCGCTGACAATGCTTCGCTGCGCAAACAATTACAGTTGCGGATGATGCAGCAGGAACAATATCCGGTTAACCGGCCCGATACTGTTGATGCTCCGGCCTATATTTTTACATCGGCAAAAGTGATCAACAATTCGGTAAACAAACAACTAAACTACATTACCCTGAACAAAGGGTCGAGGCATGGAATAAAACCCGACATGGGAATTATTGATGCCAACGGGATAGTTGGCGTAATTACCGATGTTTCGCCCAATTATTCAACCGGATTGTCATTGTTAAACCGGAGGTTGAGTGTTCCTGCTAAAATCACAAAAAATAATTATTTCGGGTCACTGGTGTGGGATGGTGAAAATTACAATACTGCCGATCTGAGGGAAATCCCGTTTCATATAATGGTAAATATTGGCGATACTGTTGTTACCAGTGGATATTCAAATGTTTTTCCTGAAGGGGTCATGATAGGAACGATTAAAAAATTTGATGTCGAAAGTGGAACAAATTTTTATAACATAAAAGTTGATTTGTCCACCAATTTTAAAACTTTGAAATACGTTGAGGTAGTTCAAAATACCAAACGAACAGAATTGAAAAATCTTGAAAAAACCAATATTAGTGAATGATTAAGGACTTCGGAAAATACATGGTCATGTTTGTGGGGCTCATTTTGCTCCAGGCGCTGATCCTGAATAATATTCAATTCAGCGGTTTCGTGAATCCGTATGTCTATATTTTATTCATAATGTTGTTGCCTTTTACCATTCCAGGTTATGCAGTTCTCGGGCTGTCCTTCCTTTTGGGATTTTCAATCGACATTTTCAGCAATACGCCCGGGGTCCATTCCGGTGCAACCGTTTTGCTTGGTTTTCTCCGACCCGGAATTGCCAATCTGATTTCATCGCGCGAAATTATTGAAAAGGGAAATACCCCCAATATGAAACAGTTGGGTTTTGCCGGTTTCCTGAAATTTACCATAATAGCAGTTCTTGCCCATCACCTGTTTCTGTTTTTTGCTGAAGCATTTTCGTTCGTGGGGTTTTTTCATACCTTACTTCGGATTATTCTCAGCAGTATTTTCTCGATTGTGATTATTCTGGCCAGTCAGTTCATTATTTTTAAAAATTAGCAGCGGGTGGATACTTTCTCGAAACGCAAGTATATTATTGCCGGTATCATGCTGGGAATAGCTGCAATTTTTATTATCCGGCTATTTACTATTCAGATTACCAATAAAACATACAAACAATTTGCTACCCGGAATGTATTGCGGAAGGTGATTACATTTCCGGCTCGCGGCCTGATTTACGACCGCAACAACGAACTGATGGTTTACAACAAGGCAGCATACGATTTGCTGGTTGTGCCAAGGGAAGTAAAACCATTTGATACACTTTCACTGTGTAATATTATTCAATTGGAAAAGAAAGATCTGATTGACGCATTGAACAAGGCCAAGCAATTCTCGCATTACAAACCGTCAATTGTGGCGGGACAAATTTCGCCTGATATTTATGCCCCGCTCCAGGAGAAACTTTACAAATACCCTGGTTTTTTTGTCCAGTCAAGAACTTTGCGAGAGTACCCCAGCAAAAGTGCTGCGCAGGTTTTAGGGTTTGTTGGCGAAATAAATCAGTCGATGATCGAAAAGGACAAGTATTACCGGGCGGGCAATTATATTGGTGTTACCGGTCTGGAGAAAGCGTATGAAAATGAACTTCGCGGAATAAAAGGGGTGAACAATTACATGGTGGATGTTCATAACCGGATTAAAGGAAAATACAATGGTGGTGTAACAGATACCACAGCCATACTTGGACAGAATTTACTAACCGGACTTCATGCGGATGTGCAGGCTTATGCCGAATTGCTGATGACCAATAAAAGAGGGGCAATTGTTGCCATCGAACCTGCCACCGGCGAAATACTGGTGATGGTCAGTGCGCCATCGTATGACCCGAATTTACTCATCGGGCGACAGCGAAGTGTTAATTATGGTTTGCTGGTAAACGATTCAATTAACACACCGATGTGGAACCGGGCTGTCATCGGCACCTTTCCTCCCGGCTCGACCTTTAAACTTGTAAATGCATTGATTGCGCTTGAGGAACATGCAATAACTCCGTTCGACCAGTTTTCCTGTTCAGGAAAAGGTTCGTCGCCCATCAAATGTACACACAGCCATGTCAGTCCAATTGCCATGCGCGAAGCCATCCGCGAGTCGTGTAATTCATACTTCTGGAATTTGTTTCGCAATGTGATCAGTCATTCGCCCACTTCTGCCCAGGGTTTTGAGGTATGGCGGAACCATGTACTGAGTTTTGGATTTGGTGAAAAGATTGGTACCGAATTGTCTTCCGAAGTAAAAGGAAATATTCCGGAGGTGGCCTATTACGACAAATATTTTGGCCAGAAAAGATGGACTTCAATGACCATTCGTTCTTTGTCCATCGGGCAGGGCGAAATTCTGATTACTCCGCTTCAGTTGGCAAATATGGCTGCAACCATTGCCAACAGGGGATATTATATTACACCTCATTTGGTAAAAGCCATTCAGGATACAAACAGGGTTTACCGTGAACTTAAATACGAAAAGAAACTTACGGGCATCAATCCTGAATATTTTAATATTGTGATTGAAGGGATGCAGGCAGTAATTGAAGAAACTAGATTGAGTAATTCAATTAGAATGGATAGCGTTATCATTTGCGGAAAAACCGGAACCGTTCAAAACCCGCATGGAGCTGACCACTCTGCTTTTGTAGCTTTTGCACCGCGCGACAATCCGAAAATTGCCATTGCAGTTTTTATCCAGAATGCCGGGTTCGGAGCTACATATGCTGCCCCGATTGCCGGACTAATAATGGAGAAATTTCTGAACGATTCGATTTCGCACAAAAGAAAGGCTGTAGAACAAAGAATGATTGAATCGGATTTAATGAATGTAATTCAAGTAAATAAATAAGTTGCCGTGCCGAATAGAAACAACGTTTGGGCAAATATAGACTGGATAACAGTATCAATTTATTTGGCAATGATGTTCATTGGCTGGATAAATATTTATGCCGCTGTTTACAACGAAGAACACAAAAGCATTTTTGATTTCAGCCAGCAATACGGGAAACAGTTGATCTGGATTTTCGCGGCTATTTTTATTGCTGTGCTCATGATCAATACAGACTCGAAATTTTTTGTGGCCTTCTCCTTTCCGATCTACCTGTTCGTTATACTGGTGCTATTGTCCGTACTGGTTATCGGTTCAGAAGTAAAAGGCGCTAAATCATGGATTCAAATGGGAAATTTTTCGTTGCAACCTTCGGAGTTTATGAAGATGGCAACTTCGCTGGCGATTGCGCGGTACATCAGTTCGTACACTTTTAAAATGCACAATTTCAAATCGTTGCTGACACTTTCAGGAATCATATTGTTCCCAGTTGCCTTGATATTTTTGCAGAACGATACTGGCTCAGCCATTGTCTTTGGCGTATTCCTACTGGTTTTATTCCGGGAAGGGCTTAACGGAATTGTTTTATTCTTTACCTTTTTGATCGCGCTTGTCTTTATCCTGACCATGGTAGTTGATTCTTACATTACCATCTGGATACTTACATTGGCGGGATTCCTGGTTTATTATCTGTTACGCCGAAAGACAAAAATGACACTCATCGGAATGGGGATTTTCAGTGCCATCTACTTGATTTTCTGGCTTATCAACTACCTACTTCAGTCCACCATCGATCCATTGTATTTTATCATGGCATCTGCTGTTTTGTCAGCCGGTTTATTCTACCTCTATTCATTGGTATTACGAAAGAAAAATTTGGCCATCCTGATTGGTATTTATATGGGAAGTGTGCTGTTTTCTGTTTCTGTCAATTACGTTTTTGAAAACATCATGGAACAACATCAACGCGACAGGATCAATGAGTTGTTGGGGATCCAGTCAGATTTGCTTAGGGCGGGATACAATGTCAATCAATCAAAAATTGCTATTGGATCGGGCGGATTTTTCGGAAAAGGGTTTTTACAAGGAACTCAAACCAAATTTGACTTTGTGCCCGAACAGAGTACCGATTTTATCTTTTGCACTGTAGGCGAGGAATGGGGATTTCTGGGAACGACTTTGGTCATAGGCCTTTTTATGGGCCTGCTCATGCGGTTGATCTATTTGGCGGAGCGCAACCGTTCCAAATTCAGTCGTGTGTATGGATATTGCGTGGCTACCATCCTCTTTTTCCATTTTGCGATCAACATTGGTATGACCATTGGCCTGGCTCCTGTGATTGGGATTCCCCTGCCTTTTTTTAGCTACGGAGGCTCTTCGTTGTGGTCGTTTACTTTACTCCTTTTCGTATTTGTGAGGCTCGATGCCAGTAGGTTCGAACAGTTGAGCTATTAAAAGAGTTTCAAGTTTCAAATTTTCCCGCCTGCTGCGGCTACCGTGTACCCACAAATAATGGGGAAATACTTAAATTCTCTTTTATACAAAACAAAAAACAATGGAACGCGGATAAAATATGATCTGGCGGATTAAAACTGATTAAAATCCCGACAAGTCGGGATGATTTTCTAAGAAACGCTTATGAAATTATCAATCATCCATTATCCAATTTGTTCTTTTTCATTACCAAAGAATTGCTCGGCCTGAAAAATGAAAACCTGAAGGACCTTGCAAAGGAAGCCATCGAAACATTCAATCTTGAAATCATTCTTTGTACCCTTGGGCCCAATGGGGCTTTCTGCCTGACCCAGGATGGTGTGTTTCATTACGATCCCGGTTATCAGATAAGCCTGGGCGATACGGTTGGCTCGGGCGATGCCTTCTCTGCCGGATTTGTTCATTAATTACATGAACGGACAACCGATTGATGAAGCGCTCCGTTTCGGCAACGCTGCCGGTGCCATGATTGCCACCACTATTGGTGCCACTGCGCCTGTTTCAAAACAACAAATCATCGATTTTATGGGCATTCCGCACAACCGGAACAATGTCAGGGTTCATCAGTAAATAGGGATATAGTTCACTTACTTTTCCCTGTCCGAAATATCCCCGCCCGCGCCAAAGTCATAACGATCACTCCGGCAATGGTAACTGCACCGCCCAAAAGTTGAACCGGGAGTGGAAAATTTCCGAAGAAAAAATAAGCAATAATCAACACGAAAATTCCTTTTAAGCTTTGAATGATAGACGAACGGGAAGCCGCAATATAACGGTAGGAATAGTAAAACGATAAAATACCAATAAAGGAACCAAAGAATGCGCCCAAAGCAATGTTCGTGAAGGCTGTGACAGGAATAGTGACCGGCAGGCCGCTCCAAAGAAAATACCCCAGAAAGAAGAGAAAAATCCAACCATTTGAGTTCAGGTTAAAAACTTCCGGACTGGCTTTTTTTACGTTCTTCTTTACGATTATTGAAAGAGTTGCAGCGAAAAAAGTATTGATCACCACCAGTCCTGTGCCGGGGATTAAAATTTTGCGCCAATCGAGATCACTGGTGTAACTTATTATAAATGCTCCGGCAATGGCCATCAAAGCTCCGAGGGCTTCCAGCCATGTGAAACGTTCCTTCAGAAAAGTAATCCCAAGGATACTAATGAAAACTGGGAATAAATTACCCAGGAATGAAGTTACGGCAGGATCGGAAATTGCCCGGATTGACATGAAAAATGTAACGTTGGAGAGAATATCAATCGCACCAAGCAAAATGAGCAAACCCCATACTTTTCGGGGAATGGCAGGTAGTTGCTTAATTTTTCCTGAACCTAGAATGAAAATCAAATTGATAAGGAAACCCATGCCAAAATAATAGAACCCGAACTGGGCCAATCCAACCTGATTTAAACCCGCTTTGCTAAAAACATAAAGGCTCGAAAAGGCAATGGTGCCAACCAGTGCATAAACATATCCTTTCCACTCTTCCGACTTATTTTCTGCCATATCTGAATTAAAAAAAAAGCGAAACCTCAATTGAGGTTTCGCTTCGGCAAGATATGTTATTTTTCGTTGGTAACGGTCAAATTTTTTTAGAATAATAAATTTGAACTTTGAGTCCGCTCCGAAAAGTGTCCATGTTTTAATTAATTAATAATCAGATATTTAATTGTGTATTTCAGTTGTTTATGTATCTTGTTCTCATAATTTAAAGAGCATCAAATGTTTAAAAAATCATCGGAACCAGGTCAACTTAACATTTTCACATCGCCCAAATCTTTGTTTTCAGGCAATTCGCTAAAAATGTACGAAGACGGGCATGCTTGGCATAACCAGTTTCGTTAACAGGTTGCCATGCGCATTGATGAAAATATATAAATAGAGTAAAGGGATTCCATCATTCAGCAAAAAGACTGGAATCCCTTTCGTTTTTTACAATATCTTAAAAAACATTTGGGACACCGTCATATAAATAAGCAGTCCGAGAATATCGTTTGTAGTAGTGATAAACGGGCCGGTTGCCACTGCCGGATCAATCTTGAGTTTATTCAGTACGAGCGGAATAACAGTCCCGAATACAGAAGCAAAAATCATCACGATAAATAAGGTAATGCTCACAGAATAAGTGAGTCCCATATTTCCGTTGAAGAAGAAGTTGTAAAGAAAAATGAGCGTTGAAAATAAAAGAGCGGTACTGAAGGCTACTGAAAGTTCTTTTAACAGTTTCCGGCCAACCGAATCGAAGTTACGTGTTCCGCTTGCAATGCTCTGCACAATGATCGACGATGACTGAACACCCACATTTCCGGCCATAGCGGCGATGAGAGGGATAAAAAATGCCATTGCAGGAATCTGCGCCAGTTGCGATGAATGTGAGCCAAGCACACCCGCTCCGACAATTCCTCCCACCATCCCGATAAAAAGCCAAGGAATGCGTATCCAGGCACGTCGAAACACATTGTCGCCTTCATCTGCATCGCCCGAAATACCCGAAGCCATCTGGTAATCTTTGTCGGCTTCTTCGCGAATAATATCCAAAACGTCGTCGATGGTAATCCTTCCCTTCAACCGTCCAATCTGATCGACCACCGGAAGCGCTACCAAATCGTATTTTTCCATGATCTGTGCAACTTCTTCCTGACTGGCATCGGTGCGCACAAAATGGGCATCTTCGGTCACCATACTTTTAATCACCGTATGGGTAGGCTTCATGATCAGCATTTTCAACGAAAGCACGCCTTTGAGAACGAAATTATCATCGACAACATACACGTAATAAATTTCGTCGATGTCTTCCGCCTGAATACTGATTTCTTTCAGGCAGGTTTGTACCGTCCAGTTTTCGTTCACCGCCACCAATTCCTTTGCCATGATACCACCGGCAGTGTCCTCATCGTATTCCAACAAATCAGCAATGTCTCCGGCTTGCTCTTTGTCTTCCAATTGCTGCAATACCTCGTCCTGCAAATCTTCGTCAAGTTCGGCCATAACGTCGGCAGCATCGTCCGATTCCATGTACTCGATAAACCGGTGGGCAATTACATCAGGAGGCAATAGTTTCAAATAGCTGTTCCAGTCATTCTCCGGAATCTCGACCAATACATCGGCGGCCAATTCTCCATCGAGCAGAGAAAAGACGTATTTGGCTTCATCCGAATCAAGTTGCTCTATGATTTCAGCAATATCGGCCGGATGGAATTCGCTGACGATCCGAATAATATCCTGATATGCTTTCTGTTCGATCAGTTGCGACAGCTGATCAATTAAATTCCTGTTCAGTTCAATTTTCATAGAAGAAAATTAGTTTCAAGTTTCAAATTCCATCCAACAGTTGGCATAAAAGATCCAGGTTTGACCTTTGATTTTTTCAAATTTATTTTCTCTTGGAAATTAATTACGCTAACTACGACTGGTCACTGTGACCGGGCTGTTCCGCAATCAGCCTTGTAACCATTACAAATTCGGCCACTCCGAGTTGCTCCGGACGTTTGTCGAATATCGGGTTTGCTTTCAGTTCCTCGCTGACAATTTTGGTTTTCAACGAATTGCGCATGGTTTTACGTCGCTGGTTGAAAGCCATTTTCACAACGCTTTTAAAGAGTTTTTCATCGCAGTCGAGGTGCTCCGCATTGTTGCGTGTGAGCCTGATGACACCTCCTTTAACCTTGGGAGGTGGATTAAATTTATCCTGGTCAACCGTGAACAAGTATTCAATATTGTAATATGCCTGAAGGAAAACACTCAGAATCCCATAAGTTTTTGAGCCCGGTCCGGCAGCCAGCCGTTCAGCCACTTCTTTCTGAAGCATCCCGACAATTTCAGGAATCTGATTGTGGTATTCCAACACCCTGAAAAATATTTGCGATGAAATGTTGTAAGGGAAATTACCGATAATGGCAAATGGTCCCTCAAAAATCTGGTCAATCCTCATTCGCAGGAAATCGGCTGAAATGATGCGCTCTTTAAGTTCGGGAAAATGCTCGTTCAGGTAATCAACCGATTCGCGGTCAATCTCGACAACTGAAGTTTCGAACGATTTATTTTTCAGGAGAAATTCGGTTAATACACCCATTCCGGGGCCAATTTCCAGCACTTTGTTCACATTGCTTGCCTGCAAACTGTCAACAATTTTTTGAGCAATGTCTTTGTCTTTCAAAAAGTGCTGCCCCAGATTTTTCTTTGCCCTAACGATTGTCATTTTTCTGATATTGGTTCTTGAACGGATTCTTAAATTGTTTACAAAAAACAGCTCGTATTAAAACAAATCTGTATTTTTGCGCATATTGCTAAATTCAGAATAAGGACTTTATATAGCACATCCTTATTGCTGAGGCAAAAGTACTCTAAAACCCATCAATAAAAAAACAAAAAAATTGAAACAAAATACCTTCAGGACCCTCAAATTCCTCTCCTTTTTTATACTCGGAGTCCTGCTTTTCTGGTGGGTTTACAAGGATCAGGATATCAAC